>JAYSPR010000028.1:0-23046 GCA_043721975.1 Bacteriovoracaceae bacterium | reverse complement strand
GCTAAATTCCCTCTTTCAATAGATTTATCGATTAATTTAACAGCATATTCTTCATAAATTCTCCTTAATTATTAGTATCCCTTTAGAAAAGTATTAAATTCCTCTGGAGAACTTATAGCAATCGTAAAAAAAGATACACACTAAGAGGTTTAAAGGAAGATGACTTGATTTGAGTTGATTTCAATACAAAATTGCCCAATCCGAAGCTGTAATTAGACGAAGTTGAAATTCCACGTCTTTTTTACTCAAAATATAAAATCATTTATTTTTCTTCAAGCACACTTGTCACTTTAACTAGCCCAGACAAATTAGCTAGAAATTTTTCTGCACTCATCGTAAGGTTGATTCCCTTTTTGGAAAGCGAATCCCTGAGAATCACGACCGGTTTAAGTTTAAAGTCACTCGGGTCTACTGCTTCCCCATAGCCAACTACGTTCACGACGTGCATGAAATTTCCTTTTCTCTGTGGATGCGCCCAGTTTTCTTCTTCTATGCGTGCATCTGATGAAAGTATCGCAATAGGTGGCTGCCGGGAATTAATGAGCAATTTTATCAAGCCATAGTTTATGCTTTTATTTTTATTTTCCACATAGCTAAACTCACCAATTTTAAATTTCTGGCCTTTGATGTCGCTTAATTTTTTTGGCAAAAATTGCAACTGCCCTTGCTCATTCGTAAAAGGAAATTCTTTTTCTGTTGAAACACCGTTTTCTTTTAAGGTGCGAAGTGCTCTCTGCAACTCAACACCCTGATCAAGTTCATCGTTAAGTCGGGCTCTATTTTCAAAATTATCGTCATTGCCAAACATTTGTGTTGTATTGAAAACTTCACGAACCTCATCCGGGAGAGGTTGAACTTTTTCTCTCTTCTCTGATAGGGCATTTGCCCTGGCCATCCCATACGCGAGCCCTGCTGACAGAAGTGGGGTCTTGCCACTGAATTCCATATCGCTCACAATTGCAAAGCCTGTGCAGGCTTTAGTTTTAACATCGTAAGCCCTAGTGCCACCTGAACTTTGCACGATTTGACTTCTCACCTGAAGAAAATCGTTTTCAAGACTTTTTTCCTTTTCTTGAATAAAACTAAGAGGTTTTTTTAAGCCCAACTTATTAAGGAAAGCAGCCATTTCTGGAAACTTAGTTTTATTAAAAAATGCTCTAGGATCTGAAAGTAATAAGTCTCTAGATCTGAATATTTCTTTGGGCTCATCTAGTCCTTGATCCAGGATGAATTCTAAACCCATGGAAGAGCGGAGAATGCATTGAGGAAGCGCGCTCAAATGAGCCATGTCTCGCATTTTAGATTCTTTTTGTACTTCTGGAATGATTTTATTGATTAGAGCCAGGATGTCTCCCATATTTTTCTCACCGCCTAAAGAATCTAAGACAGTTGCGGTGAGGTCCATTTCCCTTACTTGAAAGAGACAGTCGGGATAATTGGTCATATGAGAAAAATCGGATTTAATGATCATTTTAACCAATTCATTTCTATTTTGTTCAACTCTTGGTGACATCACATTATTGCCAGAAAAAGAATCAACTCCCACGCTTTTACCGATGAAACCAATTTTCTCACTTTTGCTGGGAATAAATCCAGTCGATAAAAAAACATCAAGTTCATTAGTGTTGCGAAAAATTTTGTATTGTTGTGGGGAGCCAACAAGTTTGAAGAAAGACCTTTCAATTTTAGACAAAACTTCTTTTTTCATTTCCAAAATCATCTTAGTTTGTGTGAGCTGCCACCCCCCTAAATTACCTAAGGCACTGTTGAGCTCAGATATTTCAGCCGACAGGCGCTTTTGATGATTAAGAAGCCAGGTCTGATTGTAATCATTAATTTTCTGAGCACAGAGATTAGTTACATTCTCTGCTAGCCGCTCTTCTCCAGAAGATTTGGATAACAAAAGTAATTGCAATAAAGTGATGAGAATGGTTCTAAGTATGGGCTTAAACATGATGAGTTTATCGGTAATAAGATAAAAAGGTTAATTTATTGTTTTAATAGCGCTAGCGATTAGTTTCACCAAGTGCACAATGAAGACCATTCAAATGTGGGTCTAGTTTTAGCCTGAATAGTGTTTTGCATTGCAACCTGCAGCTAGTCCCAAGTTAATGAAATTACGAAGTTTAAAGTCTTCCCCCCACTATATTTTAAAGATTATTTCTCCTCCAACATTGACACTGGTATAAACCTTCCCACCTTAAGTTTGTAAGACTAATGATTAGAGAGGAAAGCATAATGACGGACAATACAAATGATTTCGGCAATGAAGATATTGTGAACGCCGATGGTGATCAGGTGAAGGCAGATAATGTTGAAACACTATCTCCCAAATCAAACGAAGAAGATTTTAAGGCGAAGTATTATTACCTTGCCGCAGAATTCGATAATGCAAGAAAGAGATTTGATAGAGAAAGAGAAAATCTCTTAAAGTACGGCAATGAGAAAATTCTCTCTAACCTACTCGGCGTTGTTGATAATTTTGACTTAACGGTGAATGCTCTTAAGCCAGATAATGATGATAAAGTTCAAAACATCGTTAAGGGTATTGATATGATTAGAAACCAATTTCTCGATGTCTTGAAGCAAAATGGATTAACACCCGTTGAATCACTGGGAAAAATCTTTGATCCCAATTTCCACGAGGCGGTGGCTCAAGCTCCAGCAGAAGGAAAAGAAAACCAGGAGATCATCACGGAATACCAAAGAGGCTATACGCTTAATGGTAGATTAATTAGGGCCTCTAAGGTCGTTGTTGCAAATAATAACTAAGAAGAAAAAGAAATTTAATACAGGAGAATCATATGGGAAAAATTATTGGTATTGATTTAGGAACTACAAATTCATGTGTAGCCGTTTTAGAAAATGGAACATACAAAGTTATCGCAAACGCAGAAGGACACAATACAACTCCATCAATTATTGGTTTTGCTAATAATGGTGAAGTTTTAGTTGGTCAGGTTGCTAAAAGACAATCTGTTACAAATCCAAGGAAAACACTTTTTGGCATTAAGAGATTGATCGGTAGAAAAGCTGATGCTCCTGAAGTTAAAAAGTTTAAAGAAGTGGCTCCTTTTGAAATTATTGCAAATAAAAATGGTGATGCTTGGGTAAAAGTTGACGGCAAAGAAATGTCACCTCAAGAAGTTTCAGCAAAAGTTTTAGAAAAACTAAAAAAAGCTGCTGAAGATTATTTAGGGCAACCAGTGACAGAAGCGGTTATTACAGTTCCTGCTTACTTTAACGATGCTCAAAGACAAGCAACCAAAGATGCCGGCCGTATTGCTGGTCTCGATGTAAAACGTATTATCAATGAGCCAACAGCTGCTGCTCTTGCTTACGGATTAGATTCGAAGAAAGATCAAAACATCGCCGTTTTCGATTTAGGTGGTGGTACATTCGATATTTCGATTCTTGAAATTACAAGTGATGGAGTTTTCGAAGTTAAGGCAACAAACGGTGACACATTCTTAGGTGGAGAAGATTTCGATTATAGAATCATTAACTTCCTTGCTGAAGAATTTAAAAAAGAAAATGGTGTTGATTTACGTAACGATACAATGGCCCTTCAACGTTTAAAAGAAGCGGCTGAAAAAGCTAAGCATGAACTTTCTAACGTTAATCAAACAGACGTTAACCTTCCGTTCATCACTGCAGATGCAACTGGACCGAAGCACTTAAATGTTATGATTACGAGAGCAAAGTTTGAGCAATTAATTGGTGATTTAATCGACAAGTTGATTGTACCTTGCCAAACATGTATTAAAGATTCTGGATTATCACTTAAAGAAATCCATGAAGTTGTTTTAGTTGGTGGATCAATCAGAATTCCTTTAGTTCAAGCTAAAGTAAAAGAAATTTTTGGAAAAGAGCCTTCAAAAGGTGTTAACCCGGATGAAGTTGTTGCCGCTGGTGCAGCTATTCAAGGTGGAGTTTTAGCAGGAGACGTAAAAGACGTTCTTCTTCTAGATGTAACTCCTTTATCATTAGGGATTGAAACTCTTGGTGGTGTTTTCACAAAAATTATTGAAAAAAATACGACGATTCCTACTAAGAAGTCTCAAACTTTTTCAACAGCTCAAGATAACCAGCCAGCAGTGTCGATTCACGTGCTTCAAGGGGAAAGAGAGTTCGCAAACGGAAACAAGACTCTTGGTAAATTTGATTTAACAGGAATTGCTCCGGCTACTCGTGGAACACCACAGATCGAAGTTACTTTTGACATTGACGCTAACGGAATTGTTCACGTTTCAGCAATGGATAAGGCTACAAGCAAGTCTCAAGAAATCAGAATTACTGGTGGATCTGGACTTTCTGAAGAGGAAATTCAAAGAATGGTAAAAGATGCAGAGCTAAATAGAACAGCTGACTTAGAAAGACGTCAGGTTGTCGATACAAGAAACAATCTTGATGGAATGATTTTCTCGACAGAAAAAATGATTAAAGATGGAGAAGGAAAAATCTCTCCACAATCTAAATCAGAACTTGAAAGTGCAGTTTCAGAAGCGAAAACTAAGTTAACAAGTGAATCTGCTGATGAATTAAAAGCTGCTGTTGAGAGATTACAAAATGTTTCTCATAAAGTTGCGGCAGAAATGTACCAAGCGGGTGGAGCTCCTGGCGCAGAAGCTGGTGGAGAACAAGCTAATGCAGCAGGTGGAGACACCGGCTCATCAAAGAAGAGCGATGATGATGTTGTAGACGCTGACTATAAAGAAGTTTAATCTCTAATAATTATTTTTACTTTTATAAAAGGTCTCTCCAGATGGAGAGGCCTTTTTTGTGTAAAGGGTCCCAAATATGAGTGCTAAACGCGACTATTACGAAATTCTCGGTGTTCAAAAAACAACTGGCAAGGATGAAATTAAAAAAGCTTATCGCAAGCTGGCCATGCAATATCATCCTGATAAAAATCCAGGAAATCCTGAAGCTGAAGCAAAATTTAAAGAGGCCAGTGAGGCTGCTGAAGTCCTCTTAGATGATGAGAAAAAAGCGCGCTATGATCAATTTGGTCACTCAGGTATGAACGGCCAAGGTGGATTTGGTGGGGGCGGAGGCTTCCAACAAGGAGACTTTGGAGATTTCGGTGATATTTTCGGTGATATCTTTGGTGACATGCTAGGTGGTGGAGCCCGCGGTGGAAGAAGAACGGGTGGAAGAAAAAGTAGCGGCAGACCTGGTGATGACCTTCAAATGGGAATTGATGTCGATTTTTCAGAAGCAGCTTTTGGTTGTGAAAAAACGATCTCTCTTACAAAAAATGTTAAATGTGAAACGTGCACTGGTTCAGGAGCTAAAACTGGATCTAGTCCAACAACTTGTGACTACTGTAACGGTCATGGTGAAGTAAGAAGACAGCAAGGCTTCTTTACAGTTTCATCTGGATGTCCAAAATGTAATGGAACAGGACAGATGATTAAAGATCCATGTACGACTTGTAATGGGCAGGGAAAAAGGAAAAAGAAAGTTGATTTACAGGTCAAAATTCCAGCGGGTATCGATCAAGGACAGCGCTTAAAACTTTCGAACGAAGGTGACGCTGGATCTAATGGTGGACCAAATGGCGATCTTTATGTTGTGATCAATATTCGTCAGCACGAAATTTTCGAGCGCGATGAATTTGATGTTCATTGTACTGTGCCTATTAGCTTTTCTAAAGCTGCTCTGGGAGCTGAAATGGAAGTGCCAACGCTCTCGGGTAAAGTAGCACTAAAGATACCTGCAGGGACTCAGTCTGGTGTAAAAATGCGCTTGAAGGGTAAAGGTATCCAACGTCTAGGTGGATATGGAATTGGGGATCAGATCGTGACTGTTCATGTGGAAACTCCAACTAAACTTACGAACGAGCAAAAAGAATTGTTTCAGCGCTTGGCAGATGTTGGGGAGAGTTCAAACCCGATGAGCCGTGGATTTTTTGATAAGGTGAAGGATCTGTTTCAATAAATCAGCTAAGGAAATTCACTCCACTAAATATCAAAGCAAGATCGCTTTAGTGAGATCCGTTTTTTTGGAGCTATCTCCTATTGGTTCTGAAATCTTTTGGTCTCTCTCATTCATAGAAGAAAGTGCATTTCTAATTATCGTTTGAGCTTTTTTTGAAACCCTGTCCTTATTGACACTCAAGTAAACTTTCATCTGCACAACATCCATATCCAAAACCTCAATGAGTTTGAGCTGTTTATTTTCCAATTCATTTGCAACAGTAATTAAAGGTAAAAAAGCAAGATGATTGGAATTCATTATAAGTGCTTTGGAGGTTGCAACTGTCTGACCTTCATGGCCAATTCTTCTTTCAGACCATCTCAACGGGAAAATATCAGAAGACCTCTCGATGCGATCTCCGGCCAGATAGGATACGCCCACGAAAGGATATTTTTGTGTTTCTGCAACTTTGACTTTTGATTTAAGTGGATGATTTTTTTTAGCGACCAATCCCCAAGTAAAATTTGAGGCCACTTCACTTTGCCAAGACTCAGGCCAATTCCACTCTTCGAAATGAACCGCTATATCCATAGAGCCATTGAGAGATGCTCGCAGTAAATCAGTGGGAGAAGAATCAAGAAATCTGAATTTTACTTTGGTTTTTTCTATTTGCTCTAGACCTACAATTTCTGCCAACAGAGTCGATAAGAAGGCGCGAGAGCCAATGTTGTAGGTTGGAATTTGAGCATAGGCAGAATCAATTTTTTTAAAATCCTCAAACCGCATGAACTGCACAACGAGGTCTTTGGCGAGCATGACAACTTGGGTTCCTTCAGGTGTTAAAAGTAATCCTTTCTTAGTTCTTGTAGCCAGAGAAAAACCCATGGAATTTTCAACTTCTTTTAATAGACGAGTGACGGCTGCAGGATCCATAGAATGTTTTCTAGCGAAATCTCGTATACCTTGCGCCTCAGAGAGTTGCGAGATCAATGTAATTTGGTGAAGGGTGAAGTTATTTAAACTGTTCATGGATAAAAAATATTCTCATTTCTGGGTGTTGTCAAATTTACAACACCTGATGATTTCTTCTCAATATACCTATCATGTTTGGTTGGGTAAAAGTTTATCCAAGGGTTCATAAGAACTCAAAATTTTAGGGGGATATATGAAAGGAATGTTGCTTACGATTACTGCAGTAGTGATGAATTTAGTTCTTACCACAAATGTTATGGCCAATCCAGTTGTTCGTTCTGAAAAGAACATTGTAGAAATTGCCGTAGAAGCTGGAAGCTTCAAAACTTTAGTTACAGCAGTGAAAGCTGCCGATTTAGTTGGGGCATTATCTGCACCGGGATCTTTAACAGTTTTTGCTCCAACTGATGCTGCTTTTGCAAAATTACCTGCAGGAACAGTGGAGTTCTTACTCGCTAATGTTGATCAACTCAAAAAGGTATTAACTTACCATGTTGTTGCAGGTGAGAAAAAACCGATTCAGTTGCTAAAAGAACAAATGGTTCAAACTTTAGAAGGCAGTGATTTAAGTGTACGCCTAACAGCTACCAACAATTTAGTTATCAACAACTCACTTGTTGTCGCTAAGCCAATTTATGCTTCAAATGGAGTTATCTATGTCATTGACGCAGTTTTAATTCCATAATTTTTTTAAGTAATTTATTTCAAAGGAAGAGCCTCGCTCTTCCTTTTTTATTTCATAGCCTAAGCCTTAAAAATAGCGTCGCTTCTTTCCATTGAAAAAGTGGATCATTTTGATCAAATGAATTTAATCTACAATTTTTATTAGATATCAAAATGTACTGAATTCTTTGTAAATTTATGAATTTTTATTCTCATATGAATCTCAGGCTTGATAGAATAGTCAGGATTAAAAATGTCAAAACTTTAAGGAAAAGATAATGAGAAATTTTTTAGCACTGAGCTTAGCGATCTTGATTTCATCATGTTCGGGAATAAAAATGATCAATCCCGATCGCAAGGTCGCAGATAATGTCGATACAACCAAACTTTATCGACAAGAATTCCTTCAAAAAATAAATGCAGCCAAAGACAAAGTCCGTCAGGGGAAAAGTGACCTTGCTTTAAAAGAGTTAAATCTCATTAAAGATGAAGGCCTCTCTCCTTCAGAGAAAGCAACTAAAAAAAATCTCATGGGAGTTATTCAATTTACTGGAAAAAAATATGAAAATGCTTCAATCCTTTTTGAAGAAGCTCTCACTCTTTCAAAAGAAGATCCTGCTCTAGAAGCACAGATTAACCTCAACTTAGGGAGTGCTTACTTTAAACAAAATAAAAACGAAAAGGCTCATCAAGTTCTCTCACTGGTTAATTACAAAAATCTTCAAGATAGTGAAGCTAAAAAATTTCATCAGCTCTATGCTTTGCTATCTCAACAATTAGGGAAAAAAGAAGACGGATTGTCTTCAATGATACGTTCGCTTGAAGATAAAAAATCTGTAAGAGAGCTCACATCAGAAACTCGCTACTTCCAAGTTGAAGAGTCATTCCTCAAACTTTCTGAGAGTGAAAAAGTTCGCTTATTAGAAGATTTTGATCAAGAGCTTAATCTATGTATTGCTTACTTGGCTTTTAAGGAAGCAGAAGCTAATTTTCGATTAGGTGACCAAGGAAAAGTAAAAGATTACTCTGATTGGATTGAAAAACGTTATAGCGCTAATCCTGAAATTATGAATCTTGTGATTGGGCTCACGGTTAGAAATCAAAACAATTCAGCAAAAATCGATTTGCGCTATATTGGTGTGATTCTTCCACTTTCTGGAGATCAAAAAGGCTTAGGAGAAAGGGCCTTAGCTGGAATTGATGTAGCTCTTGAAAATCTTGCACAAGATCCAAATAAAAAATACCGCTTAGAAATGAAGGATTCAAAAGGCAATCCGGCCAATGGAGCATTTGCCGTTAAGGATTTAATTGAAGTTAATAACGTCTCTGCCATTGTTGGTGGGCTCAATTCAAGTGAAGCGACAAAGGAATATTTAGAGGCAAAAAAATACGGTGTGATTTTTATTTCGCTTTCTAAAGTCTTATTACCGAAAGAAGAAAAAAACCACTTACTTATTGAGATTCCAGGCTCAATTGAATCGCAAGTGAATCACTTATTTTCAGAAAAAATGTTGGCCAAACTTGGATCAAGACCAGCTATTTTATATCCTAAAACAGAAATTGGAGAGTCATATGCCAATGAGTTTTGGAGACAGTCAAAGAAAAATAATTTAGGAGTGACAGGTCTTATTTCTTTTAGCACAAATCAAACAGATTACCGTGATCCTGTTAAAAATATTTTAGGAATTAAATTTAATCGTGAACGCGAAGAAGAGTTGGCGATCGTAAATGACATTGCCAGCTTAGAAAGTAAAAAAAGCATAAAGAGACTTCAGAACCTACAACCCCAAATTGATTTTGATTGGATTTTTGTTCCAGCACTTCCAAGAGAAGTTGTTCAAATTCTTCCCAATTTTAATTATTTCGATGCCTTCAATCTTAACTACGTCGGAGTTCCAAGCTGGAGATCTGAGTTGATGATGAACGAAGGTTACAGGTACGGTAATGTTTATTTCATGGATGAGTTTTCAAGTAATCAAGAAACATTTTTTTCTCAAACGTTTTATAACAAATTTAAAAAGCAACCAAACATTGTTGAAACGATTGCCTACGATTCTATAAAAGTTTTGCATGACCTTATTGAATCAAATGCAAAATATGAATCTCGCCAGGATCTTGATATGGCCTTAACCAAAAAAGAAACACTTCAAGGTGAAAATGGTTTGTGGAAATTGCAAGATGATATTTGGATGAAGGATATGAGCACTTTTAAAATTAAACGCGAAGGTATTGAAAACGCTTTAATGTAAATTTAAGATTCTAGTGCGCTTTCTCTGACTTTTTTAGTCAAGATAGCGCACTAAGACTTGCGGCGTTATTTTTTAGCAGCAGTGATTTTTTTCTTAATTCTGGCTTTCTTTTTTGCTTGAGCAGTTTTTCTTTTCATTTTTAGAGCGATTTGTTTTCTTCCCATTCCCATTTTATTCTTCCTTTGGTCGTTTGTTTATATCTCTTAACTCGAGAGGCCCTAGTCTATAAAAAACAACAGAGGAAATCTAGTATTTAATTGTTGTATCCAACTGAGTGAAATGATAAATTTTAGTATAAACGATTTAGTTTATTTGAATGGATTCGGAAATAACGATGGTTGTTAAGAAAAGCACGCTGAAAAAAGCAGTGCAAAAAAAATCGCGCACTAAAGCTTCTGCTAAAGCGACCAAAGCAGAAGAAAGCCAAAGCGAAACCCAAAGACGTGAAGTTCTTCACGAGATCAATGACTTGAAGGAAAAATTGCGTGCACGCAGAATTCACGGCAATGAAGATAAGAAGAAAATTGCTCGCGACATGCTCGAAAGATACACTGGTCATGAAATCAAAGATTTTCAAAAGCAAATTATTCTCACAAATTTTCATTACTATGTAGAAAGATTTAATGTTCTACTCCCAGATTCTCACTACACTCAAGGGTCTGCTTTTAAAGCGTCTTCATCTAAAAAAGCAAAGGTTACAATTATTGAGTTTGGTGTAGGTTCTGCTATGGCCGCTTTGATAGGTGAGTTATTAGCAGTAGTTGAACCAAAGGCAGTTCTCTTTTTAGGTTTAGCTGGTGGAGTTCACCCTTCGCTAGACGTTGGTGATTTTGTTTTACCTATAGCTTCAGTGAGAGGAGAAGGTGTCACTCAACACTTTTTACCTGAGCAAGTTCCGGCACTTCCAACTTTCAAAGTACAAAAGTTTGTTTCACAAATCTTAGTGGAGCATGGATTAGAATATAGAACGGGAACAATTCACTCGACGGATTATCGTTTTTGGGAATTCGATGATCGATTTAAGTTAAATTTACTGGAACAAAGAGTTTTAGCAGTGGAAATGGAAACTGCAGCACTATTCGTTTCTTGTTTTGTAAGTAAAGTAAATATAGGTGCGCTCCTACTTATATCTGATTGCCCTCTAAAAGAAGGCGGTATTAAGACCAAGCAATCGGCAAAAGCAGTCTTTAGGAAATTTACCGATGTTCATATAGAATTAGGTATCGAAGCTATGGCTGATATTGCAGAGAGAGGAGAGGCCATACGTCACTATCAATGGTAAAAACTATTTAAGGAATATGGACAATGTTTAAAAAAGTTTTGGACTGGTTTTCGAATGACTTAGCTATCGATTTAGGGACAGCTAATACTTTAGTTTATGCAAGAGACAGAGGCATTATTGTTAATGAACCATCTGTTGTTGCTGTTCACCAAGGACCGAAAGGACAAAACAGAGTTTTGGCCGTTGGTAAAGAAGCTAAAGAAATGTTGGGAAGAACACCCGGATCAATTAAAGCGATTCGCCCAGTAAAAGATGGGGTTATCGCCGACTTTGAAGTCACTCAAGCGATGATTAGATATTTCATCACGAAGTCTTTGACTGGATCAAAATTAATTAAGCCAAGAATTGTTATTTGTATCCCTTTTGGGATTACTCAAGTTGAAAAAAGAGCAGTAAAAGAATCAGCTGAACAAGCTGGTGCTCGCGAAGTGTATTTAATTGAAGAACCAATGGCAGCAGCGATTGGAGCAGGACTTCCTATTACTGAACCTTCAGGAAATATGATTGTCGATATTGGTGGTGGTACAACTGAAGTGGCCGTCATTTCTCTCGGTGGAATTGTTTATTCAAAATCAGTTCGCGTCGCTGGAGATAAATTTGACGAAGCGATTGCAAGTTACATTAAGAAAAAATACTCACTTCTCATTGGAGAAAGAACAGCCGAAGCAATTAAACTTGCTATCGGTAACGCTTATCCATTTGATGATGAGGTTAAAACTTACGAAGTTAAAGGACGTGACCTTATCGCAGGAGCTCCAAAAATTATCGAAGTTACATCTGATGAAATTCGTGATGCTTTAGCAGACCCAGTTTCGGAAGTCGTTGAAGCCATAAAAATTTCTCTTGAAAAAACTCCTCCAGAACTTGCAGCGGATATTGTTGATAACGGTATTATTCTCGCAGGTGGTGGAGCCCTTCTTGCTAACCTCGATGTCTTAATTAAAGAAAAAACAGGATTGCCTGTATCGATTGCTGAAGATCCACTTACATGTGTCGTTCGTGGTTGTGGAAAAGTTTTAGAGTCTCTCGAGCTTCTAAGACAAGTGACAATTAGCTAAGAGAGTCTTTTATGGGCTCGGACACGCGCGCTAAAATTAATTTTATAAAACTTAACCAAGAAGAACTTGCGACCAAGATTGCCTTGCTCGTAAGCGAAAAAAGTAGAATTATTTTCTGGAAAACTTCACCGCGCTATTTCGAAGGGCAGGCCATTCACTTTAATGTTCATCAAAAAAAGACGAGAGTGACATTGGGGGGCTGTAATATCCACAGGCGCCTAGTCGATGAACGAATTTGTCTTAATTTTTCAATCAATGATATCGATTACTACTTAAGAGGTACTGTCATTGAGCAGAATGAAGATCATTTGCAAATGGTTGTTGAGCTCGAAGAGCATTGTTTTAGAGTGGAAAAAAGAAGTCGTGAACGCCTCATTACCTTTCCTATTTATGAAGTTTACGCTTACTTAAAATACAAAAAAGAAGTTAAAAATAATGTTGTTTATTTCAATAAAAAAGAACAAAGTAATAAAGATTTTTTAACTGAAATTGATAATCTTAATAAGAATCGCATCCAGTCTATGGCCCCTGAGCTGGATCGTGAAGATGATGAAGACTTAGTTGGTTTCAGAGTAGAAGATTTATCACCTTCAGGTCTTAGTTTCTTTGCAAGTGTTAAAGAAAAAGAAAATATTTTTGATTTTTTAGGAGATCAAAAATTTAATTTTGTTTTAAATTTTGAGATGCAAGTTTTTAATCTTGAAGAAGCCAGTGTTGTTTATAAAATGAACTACATTAATTCTCAATTTGCTGGCATTCCAATGTATAAAATTGGTGTTAATTTTAAAACCAGCCCATCATTGAAAAGAAAAATTGAAGATCATTCGGGAATTACGGTAGATCTTTTCAATTATCAAAAAGAATTTGAAGAGTTTATAAAAAATGAGTAGGCTGAAAGCTTGCTTTGCAATTTTGTTTTTCATCTCTCAAGTCTTATTTCAAGGGTGCAGCTCAAACTCTAAGCAATTAGAATCAAAAATTTCCGGGCGTGACACTCTCTATAATTTATCTGACAAAAATGGGCAGTTTAATGTTCGCATCGCTTCAGGGTTTGAGGCTAAAACTCGCTCCTTTACAACCAAGAAAACCATGGAAATACCTCAAAAAAGTGAGAATAATATTTTAGAGCAGAGTGTTTCTATTTCAACTTTGGGAACAGTTAAGAAAAAGTCAGTTATTTTAAGGCCAAAGATTTCTCAATATAATGTGTGGTTTGATGGAAAAAAATATTATTCAGAGTTAAAAATAAACCCAGCAAAAAAAGCTATCGACGTCAAAATGAAGAGTCCGGAAAGCCAATGGAACGGAACTAAGCAAATAAAGTTTCCATCAACAAAACTAATGCCATGTTTTTTTAGTCAGATCATAGAATGTGCCAAGGTGAATGGCTTTATTGAAAAATCCAGCAAAAAAAAGAGTGGGACTCTGAACCTACTTATTGTTTGGGAAGGTTATCCATATCTCAATGAGACTTTTACAGATTTCCCCACGGATCTTTTTTCTGATGGTGAGCTGGAATATGATGGAAAAACAAAAGAATCTGAGAGAAGATTTAATTTAAGAGTTGCCGGGCAATCTATTTTTTATATTTTAGATGAAAAAGATAATATGAAAAAAATGTTTTGGGTTAGCCAAGGTATCTCAATGGTGAATAAAGCCAGTTCTAAGGAATCTAAAGCCAAGGGATCTGACTCTGATGAAACGGATGGATCTGATGAAGGAGGAAGTTTTGAGTAAACTTATTCAAAAATTATTATATGCACTTTTAACTATCTTCATCGCTCTTTCTGCCATTTTTTTTGTCATAAGACTTTCTCCCGGAGACCCTGTTGAAACGGTCTTGGGACAAAAAGCAACTCAGGAAGAAATTCAAAAGCTCCAAAGTCAACTCGGCTTAGATCAGCCAATGTCTAAACAATATAAAAGTTATCTTAAGGCCCTGACTAAAGGGGACTTGGGTAAAACTATTTTTGGCAATAAAGATGTCAAAGAACTTTTAAAAGAAAGAATGTATCCAAGTATTATTCTCGCCTCAATTTCAGTTTCCCTTGCAGCACTTGTAGGTATTTTTTTAGGGATATTGGCCGGATATAAAAAGAATCAAAATTTTGATAAACTTTCCCGACTTATTTCACTTTTTGCTCTTTCTTTTCCTATCTTTTCTCTAGCGCCACTTATGGTTTTAATCTTTTCAATTAAGTTTAATTGGCTACCTGTTTCAGAGTGGGTTTCAGTCAAACATATGATTTTACCTATTGTTACACTGGTGATTCCTTTAAGTGCAGTCGTTATGCGTGTTACAAGAAATAAGTATCTTGAAGAAGTTCATTCTCAATGGGTGATGGTGACAAGGTCAAAGGGACTGGGGGAAGTTGCAGTTCTTCTTAGAATATTAAAAGTTTGTCTTCCAACTATTTTAAATGTTGTTTCTATTCAGTTATCAGTAGTGATTGCTGGAACTATGATTACTGAAACTATTTTTGATATTCCAGGAATGGGATCACTACTATTTGATGGAATTCAAAATAGAGATTATCCAATCGTTCAAGGAGTTATTGTTTATTCGACAGTGACCTATATGATTATTTATTTTCTTATTGATTTTATAAATGAAAAATTAGACCCAAGAACTCAAAGTTAGGAGATTTTTTTTGAAATATAGAAGTCTGACAAAAGAGATGAAGTGGGGATTTGGAATTCTTTCCCTATACGCAATTTGGGCTTTTTCATGGTTTGTTTATAAATACCTCATCATGGGAACTTTATTAAAACCCTATTCGCCTGAACTAGACATGAAACTAGAACTAGCATTGCCACTCACCAATGGTCTCACTTTGGGAGCTGATTTATTAGGAAGATCACTTCTTGAAGTGCTTTCAGCAGGATTAACATATTCACTCACGCTGTCACTTATTGTAACAGTCGTGACAGCTTCCATTGGTATTTTGATGGGCTATATGGCAATCAAAGCACCAAGCTGGTTTAAATTAATTTTCGATCTCGTGATAAATCTCGTCTTTATTTTTCCAAGTATACTAATAGCTATCATGATTATGGCCGTTGCTGGCCAGTCGATGAAAGGACTTATTTTTGCGATGATTATTACCGGATGGCCTGGCTATGCAAAAATTGCTCGTGGTGAAGTAAAGCGCGTGCTTGCTCTGAACTATGTCGAAGGTGCGCGAGCGATTGGAATTGGCGAAGTTAGATTATTTTTTACTGTTATCATTCCAGCTATTTTACCAATTATGATTGTTAATATGGTTTTAGGAATTAGTGGTGTTATCATTAGTGAAGCAGCTTTAGGTTTTTTAGGTCTCGGTGGAAGTCCCTATTCATGGGGGGCCATGCTGTCAGCAGCTAAAACTGTTTTATTAGAAGCACCTCATATTGCCATGATTTTAAGCATGACGATGGCCGGTCTTATTATAGGATTAAACTTACTAGGAGATGGACTCCGAGATTATCTCGATCCAAATAAAGGTTAAATATGACTCAATTAGGCCAACTCGTTTTCACTGGCCTCAGTGGACTTACTCTCACAAACGAGGAAAAGAATTTTATAGAAAAAGAAGATATCGGTGGTGTGATTTTATTTTCTAAAAATTATGAATCCCCTGCACAGTTAGCTGAATTGGTTAATACTATCCAAGTTCTAAGAAAGGAATATCCACTTTTTATTTGTACTGATCATGAAGGTGGGAGAGTTGTGAGATTTAAAACTCAATTTACTCAGTTTCCTCCAATGCTCGATATCGCCAAATTAGATTCACCAAAACTAGTATTCGAAGTTGCATCCATTATGGCAGAAGAGCTTCTTGCTTGTGGAATAAATTTAAATTTGGCACCTGTCTGTGATGTCTGGAATAACGATCAAAATAAAGTTATTTGGGATAGAGCTTTTGGAACAGATCATGAAACAGTTTCAAAATTTATTTCATCAATGATAAGAGGATTTGAAACAAATCATCTCATGTCATGTGCAAAACATTTTCCAGGCCACGGCAATACACTAAAAGATTCACATTATGACTTACCAATAGTAAAAAAATCTTTAGCTGCAATTCAAGCAGAAGAATTTCAACCTTTCATCAAGGCGATTAAAGCTCGAGTGGACATGATTATGATGGCCCACATAATTGTTGAAGACATTGATCCAGATTTACCATGTTCACTGTCTCCGAAGGCCCACAGTATTTTAAGAAATGAATTAAAATATAAAGGTTTGATTCTCTCTGATGATATGCAGATGGGTGCGATTACTGCTCATCGGGGCACAGGTGAAGCTGCGATGATGGCCATAAAAGCTGGAAGTGATTTAGTTGAGTATCGCGATATGAGTGAAGCAGTTTTAGGACTTGAAGGCTTAAAGAAAGCTCATAAAGATAAAACAATCAAATCATCTGACTTTACTGATCGTCTAAATAGAATTGAAGAGACTAAGAAGAATTACTTCACTGAATATAAGCCTATATACGTACCTGATTTAGAAAAAAAGTTTAATAAAAGACAAACACTTTTATTTGTAGAAGATCTAAAAAAGAAAATTGCGAGTCAAAGAATAACTGAAAAAATTAATTGATAATTTAAATCAAAGATTCCTAATTGAGTGGACAATATTTCCACTTAGAGAGCTCCCCCAATGGTTTTTATTTTATCTGATATCATTAACTTATGATGGAGATAGAATGACGTATCCTTTCAGGGCCCTCGCAATTATTGTGAGTTTGTTGTTTGCTACCAAACTCATGGCCATTGAATTTAAAGACTTAACACAAGATCAAAAATTTGAGCTTTTTAATGAGTCGTGTGAAAAAGAGCAATTTGCGAATTGTTATCAAGTGTATCTTTGGTATGAAGAAAATAAGCGCATTGATCCAATCGACGAGAGAGCAACGAGAGAAGAAATAAGTCGTCTCACTGAAGAAAGAAAAAAAATAAAATTAGCTAATATTGAGGATGATCTTCCATCAGAAGATCTTGCAAAGATTAGAACTTTAAAAGCAAGATTGATTGCGGAAAATCAAGAAGCTATCGTTACGAGAAAAGGACAAGAAGCACTCCAGCGTGCTTGTGGTGGTGGTGAAAAAATTGCTTGTAAGGTTCTAAGTGGAAAAAAAGAATATGAAGGGTCATTAATACTTTATTATGCTTCACTCTTTCTTATTTTCTTAGCTGTCTTTTTAGTCGCAATAACATTTTTTCAAGATGAAGATCAGTTTCAAGCTCAAGAAAAATTAGATGATAGTAAAACCCAAGTTGATGAAATTGCCAAACATGGGATTGTTTTAAGATTTTCAAGGCCATTTTTTAAAAGATTTTTTAGTCCGATTGTTTCAGGAATGAAGGGAAGAAAAAATCTTAAAGACAAATATAAAAGAAAACTTTCATCAGCAGGATTAACGAACGTTTTAACACCTGAAGATTTTTTTGCTTTCAAGCTGTTTCTCATCTTAGGATTTCCGATTGTGTTTTTAGGGGTCCGCACTTTTTTAGAAGAAACATGGTCTATGCAACTTATTCCAGTGCTTGCGATCATTGGTTATTATTATCCTGATTTTTGGATGAGTGGAAAAATTGACCAAAGACAAAAAGATATCATTAGATCTATGCCGTTTTGCGTGGATATGCTCGCTTTGTCAGTAGAGGCAGGCCTAGACTTTGTGGCAGCGATGGCCAAGGTTATTGAAAAGGCCAAAAGAAATGCACTCACAGAAGAATTTGAGATTGTTATTCGTGAAATTAAAATTGGAGCAAGTAGAGCAGAAGCCCTAAGGAATTTTGCATGGAGAGCTGATCTGATTCAAATTTCTTCATTTGCAGCAACTCTTATTGCAGCTGATTCAGTGGGAGCTTCCATTGGACCAATTTTAAAAGCCCTTGCCGTTGAAATTAGACAAAAGAAATCTTCGGAAGTAGAAAAAGCAGGAGCAACAGCAGCAACGAAAATTTTATTTCCCATGCTTTTTTTGATTGTTCCTTCGGTTCTGATGATCGTCTTTGCACCAATTGTCATGGAGGCCATCGGTGGCAAGTAAATATAAAATAATTAAAAATAGTAAAAATAATGAAATTATTTGCAAGCAGGTTTTGACTGCTTCAAGCTTTTTTTCAAGATTAAAAGGTCTAATGTTTTCTCGTGATCTTCCAGAATGTGATGGGCTCTTAATCACTTCTTGTAATTCGATCCATACATTTTTTATGAATTATTCACTTGATGTAATTTTTTTAGACAATCATTTTAAAGTAATAAAAATCATTCGAGATTTTCGCCCCTGGAAAATGAGTTGGATTTATTTTAAATCTACTCAGGTTCTAGAGTTGAAGGCAGGAAGTTTAAAAAATGATTTAAATGAGGGAGATATGCTTGAGGCTTTAGATGTATAAATTAGTAGTCGTTGGCGGAAAATTAAGAGGACAAGAGTTTGTTTTAAAGTCTGGGGAAAATACTTTAGGCCGAGATTCATCTTGTGATATTCATTTTCCAGTGGATGGAGTTTCAAAACGTCATTTGATGGTATCGGTAGCGGATGATGGTCTTTATATTTCAGATTTAGGAAGTGCAAACGGAACATTCGTAAATGGTAAAATCATTAAAAAAACCGCATGTAAGAGTGGAGATAAGGTTGGATTGCCCAACGCCATTTTGCAGTTGGTTTATGTTCAAGAAAAAAAGGTTATCATTACAAAAAAAGTAAGTAATCAAAGAGAAACAGAAGAAGTTCTTGATGAAATGATGTCAGGAGGGACTCCTCCTGACAATATTGTGAGTAAAATATTTTGGTTATTTAAATATAAAATCATGCCACTTATTCATGGAATTAACCATGAGTATGAATGGCGAGTGCTTTTGGCCATTTTTACTGCAGCCTTTGCTTTGGTAACGATTACTTTAACGATTGGTCCTGTTTTACAAGATTCCAAAAGTGTTTTAATGAATGAAATTAAAATTCGTGGAGCTCACTATGCTGATGAAATAAGTCGAACAAACACGAAAGCTTTAGAGCAAAAAGCTTTAGAGCGTGTCGATACAGCGTTCTTAGATGGAACAGGTCAAGACGGTGTAGAATCTTACGAGTTAATTGATTTAGATGGACGTGTTCTCCGTCCAATTTCAAGACTTAACGAATATACAAACGATACAGTAACTGTCCAAATTAAAGAATGGTTCACAAATCCTAAAAATAAAAATATCAAAGATGCTCGTATCATTTCATTGGAAGATGGAAAGATCGGTATTGGGAAGCAAATTTTTATCTATGATCCAAAGACAGGAACGCAAGAGTCAGTGGGTATTATTGCGATTAGATTTGCACCTACTACTTTAACTGCAGAGGCTTCTAAGAGTGCTCGTCTGTATTTAGAGTCTTTAGTGACATCATTACTGGTAGGAATTCTCTTTTTTGGAGTGGTCTATTACCTTACGTTAAGGCCGATTGAGGAATTAAAATTTCAGATTGAAGAAGGCTTAAGAGGGAAAAGAAGATCAGTAGAAAGTAAATTATTATTTGAAGAATTAAATCCTGTTCGAAATGCTGTCAACACAAGTCTCCAACGCATAAGGGAATTACAACGAGATGAAACAGACGTTGATCCAAATGATATGGAGAGTGACACAAGTTACATCAATACTCTTTTAGAATTTATGAATGGAGCCGCCGGGCCAGTTATGATTTTAAATTCAGAAAAAAATCTCATTAAACTTAACAATCAAGCAGAAGATGTTTGTGGAATAAGGCTTTCAATGTCAGAAGGACAGAATATTTTGGATATCACAAAAGAGAGAGGATTTGCAGCAACCTTGATAGAGCTTTGTGATAATTCAGCCAATAACAGTGGAACGTCACAATCAGGGGCTTATGAATTACAAGGTAAAGCATATATGGTTTTTGTAAACTCAATTATGGGCAAAGATGGTTTTGCAAAAGGCTTTTATATTTCTTTTGTACTAGATAGATAATTAATAGGCGAACATGGCATTAAACGTAAAAGTAACAAGCGAATTAAAAAATCCAGCAGATGTTGGAATGCACTATCGTTTGTTATGCATGACGGGGCCAAATAAGGGAAAAGTTTATTATTTAATTGGAAAAAGAATAATAATAGGAAGAGGTGACAAGGCTGATATTCAAATTGTAGACACCAAAATTTCTAGAGAGCATGCGGAGCTTTCTCTCGCAGAAAATACCTACACAATCACAGATCTTGGGGCTCAAAATGGTGTAATTGTTAATGATAAAAAGGTTAAGCAAGCGAAGCTAAAAGATGGTGAAAAAGTCGTTATAGGTCAAACTGTTTTTAAATATAATCTCTATGATATTAAAGAATCATTAGAAATGATAATTGCAGAGGCAAATCCAGATTCACAATTGTCTAAAGATATTAAAAAAGGGATTAAGGTTAAAGTACCGACTAGGGGAAATAAAGAATCTGACTATCGCCCAGAGGCAGCATCATCTCCTAAAGAAAATAAAAGTTCACGCATGATTCTTTTCACGGTTGTTATCAGTTCAGTTCTTTATGTACTTTTTAACGGTGATAAGCCAGCTGCCGCGAAGCTTAAAAAAAATGTAAACATTAATGATGAAGTGGATGCTTTTAATGAATCAGTGGTTGTTAAAAAACAAATCCTAGATGAAGATAGTCAAAAAAAATTAAATGCTTTTATTCATAGTGGTCGCAGAGAATTTAGGGAAGGAAATTATTTTAGAGCTATGGAAGAATTTAGGCTTGCACTTTTGATTAGCCCAAATAACGGGCAAGCTAGTTTCTATCTCTCTAAAGCAAAACAAAGATTGGATGATGAGATTTCTAAAAACTTTGAAAAAGGAGCACAAGAGCAAGATGCTAAAAAATTTCAAGGTGCTATTGTGTCTTTTTGTGGTGTTATACAATTAATTAAAGAATATCCAAATGATGATAGATATAAAAATGCTATGCTTAAATTAAGTTCAATAGAGTCAGCATTAGGAATGGAGAAAGGTGAAATTAAATGTTTTGAAGAGAAATCAGCAGATTCAAGAAATTGATTTAGGCAAAGATATTCTCAGCGGTAATTCAGCAGAAACAATATTCTTGATCGGTCGATCAAAAGAATGTCACGTTGTTTTAGATGATAAAAAGATCTCTAGAGAGCATGCGAAAATAATTTTTAGAAATAATAAATGGTGGCTTGAAAAAACCAATCCAGAGAATATTTGCCTAATCAATGGTGAAAGCTTTGAGTTGCATGAAATTGAGCAAGGTGATGCTTTTTCAGCAGAAGGCTTCACTATAATTTTTAATGATATCAAAAAATTTGAATCTCAAATATCTACTCAGACTCAAACCCAGTCACAAGACGATTTATTTGATTTTGATCCAGTGGCCGAAGTTGAAGCTAAACCAGAAATTAAAATTAAAAAAGAACAAGAACAAGTTCGCATTGCAGAATCAGTCCCCAAGGCTGCCATATTAGCTCAAAAAGCCACATTTGATGACATCTCACTGGACGGAGACATATCTTTTGATAGTTCTGAAGATAATGCTTCAAATGAATTAGTTGGCTCCGGTCACGATAACGGTCAAAATGAATCTGAAGATTCAGAGTTTTTAGATGAACCTTCAGATGACCTAGATGCAAGTATTGGTTTAGATAATCCTCGGCATGAAATTTCTGATTCAAAAATAGTTATTAATGAAACGAACGAAGTCACCAGTGAAATGACTACAGGTGATGAAGAGAATTTATCTTATTCTCTAGAAAATATTGATTCAGGCGGAGATGACGACAGCACGAGAGTGATACAGTCTTTTGCGACAGTTCACTTGGAATTGTTTGGCTTAACAGCACCCTATGACAGATATATTTTAGAAAAAGAGAAAACCTATATTGGGCGAGATCCTAGGAAATGTCAGATTGTTTTAAACGATACCGAGGTCTCAACAGTTCACGCCGTCATTACACGTAATAATATTATGCTCGCACTTGAAGATTTGAATTCTTCTAACGGCACAATATATAAAGGTGATCGAATTAATAAAGTCATGTTAAATCACAACGATGAATTTGTCGTTGGTGGGGTAACCTTCACTGTAAAAATTCGTTCGGAGTTTTTAAAAGAAGAAAATGCAACATTAATGGCAGTTGATGAAAATCAAACCATTGAAGTTGAAGAAGTCGTTGAGGTTCAAGCAGAAGACGGTGAAGAGTTTGATGCACTTGGTGATGTTGTTAGGAATGAGCCTCAAGAAAAATCTATCTTAAAAAGAATATTTAAAGATGAGGCCCAACGAAAAAGAATTCTCATCGCTGCCGTTGTCCTCGGGGGATTATACACATTACTTAGTGAAGATCCTAAACCCGAGGCACCTGCTAGCACTACGAAAAAAGATGGCAAAGAAGTTAAAGAAAAAAAGGCTATGGTTCCTAAGTCTACAGGATCTTCTAAAAAACTATCAGAAGATCAAAGGAGATCTCTTTCAGCAATTTATGAAATAGGCAAAGCTCACTACAACAATGGACGTTATAGAGAAGCCTTGAGTGAGTTACAGAAAATAGCTGCCATTGATCCAAATTTTAATTCTAGTTTGCAATCATTAATCTCACTTTCCAAAGAAGGATTGAGCAAAATTGAGGAATCAGAAAAAGAGAGACTAGCTAAAATTCAGGCAGCTGAAAGAAAAGCAAAAGTTTTAACTCTCTTAGAAACAGCCCGAGAATATACAAAAGACCGAAGGGTAGATTTAGCGAACTCTACATTCAATGAAATTACACAAATCGACCCTGAGAACTTTGAAGTCTCAAAAATGAAATTGGAACTAGAAGATTGGCAAAAAGAAGCTAAAAGAAAAGAGCTTGAAGAAGTTCAAAAGAAAAAAGAAAGAGAAGATAAAGTCGATAAATTAAAACCAGCACGTT
>JAYSPR010000027.1:0-29916 GCA_043721975.1 Bacteriovoracaceae bacterium | reverse complement strand
TTATATAATCTTCCAAAGGTATGTCATTAATGATGTCACAACTATCTCCGCGAGGATTTGTCACGACCTTAAAGAGCCCCTGATACTTAACATTTTCATAGGACAAAAGACCTGTTGGAGACTCTAAAGTTGCAAGTAAGATAGGCTTATTTTTTTGCTTATTTAGTGTCGTAAAAGTTTGGCAATTAAAGCGCACTGTTTTTTTTCCAAAATAATTTTTAAAATCATCGTTGAATAAAAGATGTCGCTTGAGATCAAGGCCACTAACATGAATATTTTTTAGAGATTTCCCAATTCGCACACTAACGACAGGAGCCGCTTCGAGATCGGCTTTAAAAATTGATACGAGAAAAAATAGGGTTAAAAAAAGTTTGAGCATCCTACTCTACTTATCTCTTATGTAATTAAAACTCTCGTCCTGAGAATTTTTTAAAACCTACCTTATTATTGTATAGAAGAAAGCTATCTCCCCACAAGAACGATCAAATTTTCCCCACGCACTCCATTACTTTTTGTAAATCAATCCAAGCTGTTCGCTTCATATTAGGATTAATCAGTAGAAAATCTGGGTGAAAGATTGGAAAAAGCTGATATTGGTATTCTTCATGGTCCATAACTATAGACTTATCAAAAAATTGCCCGTGAATACCCGACAATTTCTCTCGTCTTCCCAATAGGATATTCGTGACCGTCGCACCTAAACTCACAACCACTTTAGGTTTTAAGTCCACGATGGCCTTTAATAAAACTTCCGTTTCAATCGAGGGCTTTTCATTATTGCTCTCTAAGTTTAAAACATCTTCCAATTTTTCATCAAAAAGATGCCTCGTGTATTCATGAGATTCTAGCTTCATGGCCTGAATCATCTTGCCTAGTAGGTCTTCCGTACCCTCTTTGAAAGAATCTCCAACAAACATGACTAGCGATTTATTTGTAATTAGGCTTGGCGTGATTGGTATAGCCGCTGCGACAGGCTCAAAGGCCACGCCCACTTCAACTGAACCGACGTCTTGAGTACTAATGGATTCATCAAAGCCAAATACCCATCCAGAGTCCTTAAAAAGGGCTCCTTCATAAGTGTGAACGATGGGATCTTGCCCATTTAAAACAGCTTTAGTTTTTTGAAGAATTTTTTTAAATTGTTGATCCATAAGCAAAATTATCCCTAAATTCCCATTTTTGACCTCGACTGTAAAGACGCGCTTCCAATCTTCCGAAAAATTATTTGTAACGCTAAAAGGAGCCCTGCATGTCAATGGAAACTGATTACAAATTCGAAAATTTTCAAGAGTACTACGGTGACATTAAGAATGTAAAAAAGATCATCAATGACTGCCAAATTTGTGGTGCTAAATTAGTTCTCACTCACTTGTCAGATTATAAAAATCTTTTAATGCAAGAATCGGCCAGATGCCCTGATTGTGGTCAAGGTCAAAGAAAAATCATTCATGTAATCAATTAAATTTTTAGGAAATAGAAACGCTCGTACAAAAAATATGAATGCTGATTTATTTCTTTTTGAAAAGCTTCCGAGAGGAAGCTTTTTTATTTTGGAATAACACGTTTTTTTTCTTCTTTATGATGAAGCTTTCTAGAAAACCTATGGGCTTCATCACGCATTTGCACGACAATTTTAAAAAGTGACCTGTTTTGATTCAAAAAATAAGGATTTGACCGTCCAGGGATTATAAGTCTTTCTTCAGATTTTTTAATATCGACTTGCTTGAATCCTTCTTTCGATCTGAGAGTTTTTGATTTGGCAATTCCAACAACCGGTATTGGAATATCTAATTCTTTTAAGGCCTCTCTAAAGACATTGACCTGGCCCAATCCACCATCAACAATAAAAACATCTGGCAGACTGCCATTATCAGACCGCCTTATAATAAGTTCTCTCATCATGGCAAAATCGTTATTTCCTTCGGGGCGCTCTTGTAAATGATAGTAACGATAATTTTTCTTATCAGGTTTTCCATCGTGAAAAACAATTTGCGCCGCTGTCGGTGATGACCCCTGAAAAATGGCCACATCAAAACATTCAAGCACCACTGGTCTTTCTTTAAGTCCTAAAAGATCTTTGAGTTTATTAAGTCCAACATAAACTGAGTCTTCATGAAGAAGTCTCACACGCTGTTGTTCGAAAGCATGATCTCTCGTGAGATTTAAAAACGAATCATACTTTTTCATTGGCGGTCTAACTTTGATTGTTTTATCTAAAGTCACTACACCACTTTCAAGCAGTTCATTATTTTCTTGACTCATCTGAGTAATAATCAAAGAAGGAAGAGAATCATGAGTTGTTGAATAATACTGAAATAAATAATTGAGTACGGAATCTTCGAGTTCTTCAACGATATCGAGATTGCTGAAGTTAAAATTCTTGTGTCCTAATAAAACACCATTTCTCATCATGTAAATGGAAATATCAACTTCAATTTCGCCTTGATAAAAAGCGATGATATCGAGATTTTTATCATCTCCGTGCTCAGCATTTTCTTGCTTGATTTGACTGGTGAATTCGCTTAGCACCAGAAGATTATCTCGAATTAATCCCGCTTTTTCAAACTCCTCTAATTCAGCCGCTTCATGCATTCTTCTTTCTAATTCACGGATTGTTTTTATTCCGCTTCCAGAAAAAACATCGCGAGCAAATGCAAGGTCAACTTCATAATCTTCTTTGGAAATTTTATCTACACAAGGAGCACTACACTGATGCATTTGATACAAAAGACAGGGCTCTTTTCTTTTTTTAAATTCAGACAGCTTACAATCTCTAAGACTAAAATTTTGAGTGAGGACACGCATGATATCCCACACGTTTGTCCCAGTCACAAAGGGGCCAAAAACTTCAACTCCACGAGCTCTTTTTACTCGTCTCATAAATTCAAGGCGAGGAAAGGGTTCATTGTTATTAATCACAACGTAAGGATAAGATTTGTCGTCTTTGAGACGAATATTATATTTAGGTGTATGTTTTTTTATTAATGTATTTTCAAGAACAAAACTTTCTGCGTCAGAGGTCGTCATGATAAAATCAAAATCGACAATATGACTCACTAAAATTTCTGTTTTGGCATTTTTGGCAGAGCTGTTAAAGTAAGACATTACGCGCGAACGCAAATTTTTTGCTTTACCTACATAGATGATTTGCTCATCTTTGTTTTTCATCAAATAACAACCAGGCTTAGTCGGAAGTAATCGAGCTTTTTCCTCTAGTTTGATTATGGCACGGGTGAGCTTTGGCTTATTGTCCTTTACAGAATCATCCACTTCTAATACTCTACTTGAATTCTCATCATAAAAAAGGTTCAACTATGTCTTCTATCGGCGTCGGAAAAGAAATTCTCTCTAACTGCTCAAAATGTAAACTGATTCTAGCACACATCATTGTCACTATGAAATCAGCAACAGAAGCAGATAAAGTTCAATGTAAGACTTGTAAATCGACTCAGTCGTTTAAAGACCCAAGTGGGAAAAAGAAAAAAACATCTATCGCAAAAGTTATCAAATCAGCGAGATCTGGTTCAGGTAAAAAATCGACTGAAACTGTTGCTGAGCTTTGGACAAAGGCCCTTACAAAGGCAACTGCTTCTTCAAAAGAATATACAATTAGAGGGACTTTCCAAACAGGAGACCTAATTGACCACCCGACTTTTGGTCAGGGCGTTGTAGAAAAACTAATCGATAACAATAAAATCGAAGTCCTTTTCCAAGATGATTACAGAACACTAATGCATCAAAAATAAAAAAGGGAGCTTTTTAGCTCCCTTTTTTTTATCTAAAATTTCATCTTAATTCTTTCTTTCTAAACTTTATTGAATTCCAATGCGTCCACCGAGCCCATAGTTAGCGTATCCGCCAACACTGAATCCACCGCTAAGTCCACCTTGTCCGTAAGCAGCACCACTGTAACTCCCACTTCCACTTCCGTAAAGATCTCCATAAGCAGTTTGGTAATTTTGTTGAAGTGCTTGGTTACCCATTTGATTGGCCGCCAAGTTTCCTTGAACTCGTCCCATTAAGGCTTGATTTTGTCCTGCTATACCGGCCTGCATTTGCATTTGTTGCTGATACTGATCGTAGTAACCACCGTTCATTCCCGGTTGACCGTATCCACCAGCACCGTTGTATCCGCCAGTTCCTCCCCAGTATCCGCCATTATTTGGATATCCAGGTCCACCTACACCAATACCGATTCCACCATTGATGGACCCTGGGCCGTAGACTCCGCCACCGCCTGGATAGATTCCACCGTTACCACCGGTATAAATACCACCGTTGCCGCCTGGATAAATTCCGCCGTTACCACCGGTATAAATACCACCGTTGCCGCCAGGATAGATCCCACCGTTACCACCGGTATAAATACCACCGTTGCCGCCAGGATAGATCCCACCGTTACCACCGGTATAAATCCCGCCATTGATTCCACCGTTAATTCCGCCAGGATAAATCCCGCCGTTGATCCCACCAGGATATGCTCCCGTACCAACTCCACCACCGATATAAATTCCACCGCTGATGCCACCACCAGGATAAATTCCTCCATTAATTCCACCACCCCCAGGATAAATCCCGCCGTTAATTCCACCGCCAGGATAAATTCCTCCGCCGATTCCTCCACCAACACAAAGAATTCCACATCCAGCAACTCCACCACCGATACCTATACCACCTGGGTAAGGTAAAGAAGGGCCTGCGATTCCACCACCGATACCAATTCCAATTCCCGGACCGTAGACACCGCCACCCATTCCAGGATAACCAATACCACCACCCATTCCAGGGTAACCCAAACCACCACCGATTTGAATTCCGCCCCCCATACCAGGGTAACCTACACCACCGCCGATTCCACCGATACCGCCAATTCCTGGGTATCCCAGACCGCCACCGCCGCCAATTCCAATATTAATTCCACCGCCCATACCCATTCCAGGCATTCCGTATCCCAGCATCCCTGAGAGTCCTGCTCCCATTCCTAAGCCGAGACCAGTCCCGAATCCACCACCAACGTTAATACCAGTTCCATAGCCGCCGTAGCCACCGTAGTTTGGCCCCATCATTCCACCTAAGTATCCCGATGAGTAACCCGCGCTTTGAAATGGATTTCCAAAACCGCCAAGTCCGTTACTTGCGTAACCTCCCATGCCGGCATAATTTCCCATTCCATTTCCATTACATGATTCACTGAAACTTTGAGCTTCAGCTGGAAGTAATGGGTTTGCACCTCTAGCAATAATTGAATCGTTGTATGAATTAAATCTGTTCGTACATTGCACGTGACCTTGAGTATAAGCATTGGCCCACGCTTCGTTACTGCGAACAGTAGCTTTGTATCCCAAGTAACCTATACCAACTGCAGCCAGTGGTTGAGCGACAATACCAAGGGCTTCCACCCATGGGTTTGTTTCTTTTTCTTTTTGAAATAAACAATCGACACAATCTACACCAGCAGCACTGGCCGAAGCAGCAATTTCTATTCTTAAACATGCTCGGTACTCACTTTGATAAGCGGGATGGTTGTACCCACTACAATCTTTAGCTGATGCGCCGAATGCTTCAGACGTAAAATTTAACAACATTGTCATAGACATCAGTGTTATTAAAAATTTCCCTTTGATAGCAGGGGTCTGATTAATGTAATATCGCTTCATAAACGCGTCTCCAAAAAGGAATACAAAAAGAATATTTGAGATTTAGAGTTCTTCTCAATACTTATTTTCGGTAATTACCTGAGAAAAGTTTAGTGAGATAATTCTGCCTAGTGGTGATTAGGCCTCTAAAGTTCTAAAAAAGTTATAAGATAAGGAAATTGCGTCGACACCTTTTTTTGTTGGAGTTCAAATGAAGTCTTTGTTTAGTTTTTTAGTCAGTTTCTTACTAGTAACCAATCTTTTTGCTCAAGATAATACCCCGCCTGTAGCCTTGGTTCACAAGATTGTAGGAGTCGCGAGTTTGGATGGAAAAGAATTAAAACAAGGAGACATCCTCGCGCATGATGGTCTCTTAACAACCAAAGATAAATCATTCATTCAACTTAAAATTGAAAAATGGAATTCTTCAATTAATCTTGGATCAAATTCTAAAATGGAACTCAATTTTGCCAATGAAAAAAAATACACTCTCACTGATGGTTACTGCCGTTGGAAATCTCTCATAAGAGATGCAGTTACAAAAAATGGCAAAGGAAAAATTTATACTAAGAATGTGGCCATGGGTGTGCGCGGGACTGATTTTCTCATAAAGAGCTTTCCTCTTTTTGGTGAAACTGAAATTGTTATGTTTGACGGCGAAGTCGTTATGGATAATCTCGATGATAAAACCAACTCTGTCTCAGTGAAAAAAGGACAATGGGGTGGACTTGGTGGCAGATATGGAAAAAAAATTAATCCTCCCTTAGATTTACCAAAAGAAGTGCTCGCTGGTTTCGAACAAATGATCGAGGCTCCTTAATTATGGTCATAGCAAATTTCGGACTGGCCCTTGAATGGCTCGCATTCTTTCTTCTTATGGCCCTAGGTCTCTATACAATGAGAGTCATTAAGAACGAAAAAAAAAATTACCTAGAAAACGCTAAGACGATTTCTTTTAAAAAATTTAAACTACTCGTCCCCTCTTGGTGGGGCGAAGTTCCTTCGACCGATACCAACGAGCTCATCTTTAAGCGATTAGACACACGCTACGATTGGGAAGCAAGATTTATTTGGAATGAAGAAAAAACAAATCTAGATATTAGCGAACTCTTTAAAGAAAAAATTCACGCCAGACAAATTCTTTTTGATGAAGATAGCAGTGTCATTCACAATCCTAGTGACTTTCAAAAAAAAGATCTTATTGCCTCCAATGAATTTGAGATGGTGCGAATTGAGGGCACTGCGACTGCTGAAAGGTCTGAGAGACTTTACTACGATGCTTTTTTAATACGAGAACTCTCCACCGGCCATTATCTTTACGCTGAAAGTAAAAGCTCCGTTTTAAACGGATTAGTGGAAGGCCCTTATTTTGAAGAAGTCATGCTCAGACTTTCAAAAATTTAATTTATTAGGATTTTTTGACTTACTTTGAATCAGTGTCTTTATGTTGAACTTCGTCTGACCTTGGAGGTCTCTCCAATTTCTTCATCTGTCGCAATAACGTTGAAGCTGCCGTTTTAGACAAATCATATCTATTACCGTTACAAATAACATAAGCTTCAGTGACTTCTTCACAAGTGGTTTTTTCTATTTTTGCTACAACTTTATTTCTAAGAGATAAACACATCTCTTGATCAGTAGTTGATAGTTGACCTTTGTAAGTCATTCTACAAAAAAATGGTAAATTTGTTTCAAAGGAATTACTCTTTAGTTTAAGATCGCCTGCAACTTGAGCTCCAGCTTCGTCTTTGAATTGCTTTGACCTCAAGCTTGCACACTTCTTTTCTTCGCTGTCAGTTACCCTGCCTTTATAAGTCATTTGACAATAGATCGGAAGATTCAGTTCATTGTCGAACTTTAAAAATGGGTCTGCTGAAAACGATTGAGTACTCAAAATAAAAAAAAGAAAAAATATTAGAGATAAAGGATTTAAAAATTTCATGATGACCTCGCACAATTTAAACTAAGTTTAGAGCCTATCGGACAAATAAATAAAAATTTTATAGTGAGTCCCTACTTGTCTTATTTATCCTAACATTTTAAACACATAGCCTAAATCATACCCCTTGTTTAAAAACTAAAAATACTTAGGCTGCCTCCTATTCAAGACAGCTATATTGAAGCTAACTAGTCAATTTTTGCCTAAAGTTGAACAGAACACTAAAGTGACTCATAATAATTGATATGAATGGTTATCGCGTATCAAAAAGCCGAGAAGAAATTGTAAACGTCCTTCAAAAGAAATTTGAAGCTGAAACGACTATGACGATTTGGCAAAAAGATCTAAGTAATGATGCCCGCTTATTTAAGTGTGATGTTAAATTTTCTTCCATCGATGCTTTTGAAGGAATTTTCAGTGTTATTGTTGATGAAACAAACAGAAAGACATTTAATCCTGCCTTAGAGACATATTTTCTACTTCAAGTTCAAGACTTCGTCTTTAAAACAAAAGTGGCCTTGATTCAACCTAGAGATAAACAAAAAATTCACTTTCAAATTCCTTTTGATGTCAGACTTAAAGAACTTCGTATGCATCCTCGAGTTTACATAAAGGGAGAAGAAAAAAGATTTGTCTCTGTCACTTTTGAAAATAAGTTAGATGAAAAAAAACCTATTGGAGTTGCTTGTCCCGTTTACAATATCTCTAAAAGTGGAATTTGTATTATTGTCAGCAAAGAAACATTGAGTGCCGTGAAACTTAATGAGGCGATTGATTTAGAAGGACTAAGTTTTTTTGATTCACTCACTAATAAAATGAAAGCCGTTGTTCGTAATGCAAGAGTGCATGGAAAGAAAGGAATTGGCAAAGATGAGTACTATGCGCTTGGTTTAGAGTTTCAGCCCATTTAAAATAAAAAAAAGGCACCCTAAGGCGCCTTAAATAAAATCTTAATTTCTTTTAAATTAATTCTTTTTCGGTGAAAACATACGAATCTTTGCGACTAAGAATGCAATCAATTCATCATCTGATCCAAAAACATCGTCAATCAAATCGCAGTTAAGGACGAAATCCTTCATACGAATAGCAATTTGGTGAAGAGACTCAACTAAATAAAGCCCACCAATATTTTCACCGTTAAATGATTTAATGATTTCTTTTCTAGCATGGTTAAACATCTCAGACTCTGTGACGTCTTCAGGAAGATTATCTACACCCATTTTTTCTTCAACTTCTTCAATCGCTTGGTCTCTGACATCTTCGTCAGTAGCAAAGCTAACGCCGTATTCCGTAGCCATGGCTTCAATCAAACCTTCGCGGTTAGTTGGGTGAAACTCGATCAACTTTTTCTCTTTGAGATTGTTGATCGTATAGCTAGCGAGTGCACGCAATGTATCAAAATCTGTTTTCATTGAAACCTCAATTAGTGAATATTCTCTTTAAGTGTAACGAGTTAAATCAGATGATACAAGAAACTTTTTAATTTTCTTGACTAAAAGAGGGCTTTAATTAGATTTTAAAGCTCACATGACTGAACAAAACGACACTCACATTAACTTTATCCAGACGAAATCTGCGCTTTCTTGGGATGAGTACTTCATGCTTCAAGCGATGATTTCAGCTTTCAAGTCCAAGGACCCCGCTACAAAAGTAGGCTCAGTATTTGTCGACAAAAATAATCACCAAATCACCATGGGCTATAATGGTTTTGTCGCAGGAATCGACGAATCAAAAGTCCCATGGGGAAAAGACAAGTCAGCCCCCCTAGAATTTCAAAAATATGGTTACGTTGTTCACAGTGAGGCCAATGCTATTTTACATGCCACTCGCTCTCTTGAAGGCTCAAGGGCCTACGTGACTCTATTCCCCTGCAACGAGTGCGCTAAGCTTATTGCCTCGTCTAAAGTCAAAGAAGTCATTTATCTTTCAGATAAGCATCATGAAACGGAATCCAACCGTATTGCTAAAAAAATATTCGATCTTTCCGGCATCACATATCGAAAATTCGATTTTCCCCCCACGGCCCTTCACAATCTCAGTGAGCATTTGCAAAATCTTTTAGCCGATATTTAAGAAACTTTTGATTGAGTAAGCCCTCCTCCCAACCTATAATGGGGCGAATCCCAAACCATTCACACCCCACCCAGGAGAGCCCCTCATGAAGCCTTTTATTGTCGTTCCAGACGGTTTTGATAAAACTTTATTTGAAGAATTAAAAAAGAATCCAAATTTAGAAGTGCACCCGACATCGAAAGTTTCACAAGATGAGCTAAAAGCTCTTCTTCCAAAAGTTGATGGACTCATTATCAGATCGGCAACGACAGTCAATGCTGAATTATTAGCTCTTGCTCCAAAATTAAAAATCGTTATTCGCGCTGGCGAAGGAACAGATAATATCGATAAAACTCTTTGTCTCGATCGAAATGTAAAAGTAGCGAACACTCCTGGTGCTAACAATAACTCTGCAGCTGAGCAAGCTGTGGCCCTTATGATGTCGTGCTTAAGAAACACTCCTTTCGCTGATAAAACGATGCACGAAGGAAAGTGGGAGAAAAATGCTCTTACTGGTCTAGAGCTTTGGAAGAAAAAAGTTGGTATCGTTGGTTTTGGTCGAATTGGACAAATTGTTGCTAAAAGAATTTCAGGATTTGAACCAGAGATTCTCTTCTTTGATCCCGTCTTAGAAAAATCTGATCTTCCCAACACAAAAAAAGTAACTGATTTAAAAGAAATTTTCTCAACTTGTGACGTTGTCACAATTCACACACCACTTTTACCACAAACAAAAGGAATGGTCACGGGTGAATTGTTAGGCATGATGAAAAAAGACGCGGTCTTAATCAATGCTGCTCGCGGTGGCATAGTAGATGAAGATGCTCTTTATACAATACTAAAAGACAAAAAAATCCGCTCTGCTGGTTTTGATGTTTTCGCTGTTGAGCCCCTTCCAGCTGATTCAAAACTAAAAGAACTTCCAAACCTCATTATGTCTCCCCACGTTGGTGCTTCAACTGAAGAAGCTCAATTTAGAGTCGGTGAAATGGCCGTTCATCAAATGAATGAATTTTTTGTTAACAACAATCTTTTAAATGAAGTCAAAGGAAAATAATGAAAACACTAGCGATTATCGGTGCTCAATGGGGTGATGAAGGCAAAGGTAAAATCACCGACCTTTTAAGCGAAAAATGTGATGTAGTCGTTCGCTACCAAGGCGGAAACAACGCCGGTCACACCATTATCGTCGATGGAAAAAAAATCGTTCTTCATCTTATCCCTTCAGGAATTCTTCACTCCCATTCTGTGTCTGTAATCGGTCACGGAGTTGTGTTTGAACCAGAAGCTTTCCAAAAGGAATTAGAAACCGTAGCTGCTGCTGGAATTAAAGTGACATCGGCCAATCTTAAAATTTCTGAAAATGTCACTGTCATCACAAGTTACAATAAACTTCTCGATGCAGCTCGAGAAAGCCAGGGTTCAGTAAAAATCGGAACAACTGGTAAAGGTATTGGTCCAGCTTATGAGGATAAAGTAGGAAGAAGGGCCATTAAGCTTAAAGATCTTTTTGATATTGAATCACTCAAAACAAAACTAGCAAGAAATTTAGGAGAAAAAGAAGTTCTCTTTAAGCACCGCTACAATGTCGACTTTCCTTCAGTCGAAGTCGAAGCTGCGAGACTTTTCGAATTAGGAAAAAATGTTAAGCCTTTTATGTGCGATACTTTTTCTTATTTAGATTTTGCCGTTCAAGCAAAAAAGAAGATTCTATTTGAAGGTGCCCAAGGTATTCTTCTCGATGTTGATTATGGGACTTATCCTTACGTTACTTCTTCTTCAACATCTCTTGGTGGAGTTTATACAGGTGCAGGAATTCCAGAATCTCACGTTGAAGAAGTTTTAGGGATCACAAAAGCTTACACAACCAGAGTTGGCGAAGGACCATTTCCAACAGAACTGTTTGATGATGTTGGAGAAAAGATTCAAAGTATTGGAAAAGAATTTGGTGCCACAACTGGCCGTAAACGTCGTTGTGGATGGATTGATCTTCCTCTTTTAAAATATTCCGTTAAGGCCTCAAACCTAACTTCAATTGCTCTCACTAAACTCGACATTCTCTGCTTCGTAGACGAATTAAAAGTCTGTGTAGCCTATGAGTATGAAGGTAAAAAAATTGAATGTGCTTATCCTGGAATTGATCTTTACAAAGCTAAGCCAGTTTATAAAACACTGAAACCTTTTAAAGATGACTTTACTAATAAGAGTGCTAAAGATTTATCTCCAGAACTCAATGCCTACATTAAAGAAATTGAAACTTACCTCGGTATCCCTGTAGGAATTTTAGCTTTTGGACCAGAAAGAAAAGAAATCCTTTTTAGAAAAGATTATTTCTAATGGATTTAAATTCACTTGAAATTCGCGAAGCCACTTTTTTAGATTTAGATGAAGTCATTGCTCACGATCAAAGACATATGATGGAGCCGGGTTATAACGGCTCTCTTTCTCATCCCTTTTTACCTGATCATCCTTTTGACTGGGAAAAAAGAACAATTGAAAAGCAAGCCACTTGGAACAAAGAGATAAGTGAAGAAGGATGGTCGAGAAGTTTTATCTTAACTGATAATAAAAACGTCTATGGGCATATCAACTTAAAAAATCTTTTTTTTGCAACTCTTCATCGGGCCCAGCTGGGAATGGGACTAGAAGAGATTGTTCGCAATCAAGGGTTCGGAAAAAAATTACTTCAATTCTCCATTCTATGGGCCAAGAATCAACCCGAACTTTATTGGATGGACCTATCGTACTTCGCTCATAACCTTCCAGCAGAAAAACTCTATACATCTTGTGGCTTTCAAAAACTATTTACCTATGAAGACAGACTTCGAGTTGGTGACGTCATCATCGATGATGTTTATATGGCCTTAAAATTAAAATGATTGAAGAAATTAATTACATCTAGTCTCGTTTGGATAAATTGCCAACCTGTCAGCTAATTGTGATGGTAGCTTTTGCATTTGAACTGATTTTTTTATCATAGTATAGTTCGCGGTTGAATCAAAATCCTTAAACTCTGCATTTATTGGCCCTTCAAAATCACTATCGACATCAAAATATTGCGCTGGGGTTTTGCAGTCATAATCAAATTGCTTCAAGTCAATAACTCTCCGCTTGTCAAACTTAGTTTTCACTCTAAAATTAATTGTTCTTTCGTCCTGATTATAAATAAGCTGCCACCGATTATTCACTGAACCTACGTCATCAAGCCATGCAAATAAACTGTCTATTTTATCACTTTGCTGATTAATAAATTTTGCGTTGTAATTTGATCTTGTAAAACGATCAAGTGAATCCTTTGAATCAAGAACGATGGGCTTATTTCCACCGAAAGTAATGAAATCTTTTGTATAGGCCAGGTGTTCAACATAGTTATTGTTAGCTAATCCTGAAATAGGAAGTGAATCAGATAAATGAGTCAGTAGCTTTCCATCAACATATTCAATCGTCATGCATTTTTTGATATCGCAAGAAAAATAATGAAGTTTTGAGCCAACTGGGGCAAGTCGTAAATCTTCCAGATCTTTTGCTAATACTTCCACCGAAGAATAATTATCTAAAACATATTGAATAAACTGCAGTTCGTTGAAGGAAGGTTTCATATCTACAGCTTGATATATTGATGATTTCAACTCAAGTGCATCAATCATCATTCCTGTTTCATTCATTCCTCCAGTAGGAAATTCTTTACCGAACTGGGTGAAAGTAACACTTCCATATTTCGAAGTCCAAGTGCTCAGTACATCTGTAGGAAGTATGCGAACACTTGTCTTGGTTACGTTTCTTTTATTCGTATGAATATTCGCGTGGCCATAAGCCCAATCAAAAGTTCTTCCCACCCATTGCTGATTGTTATCAGAACGAAGTGAAAAAATCGTGCAGGTGTAAGCCGTATGTATGCTAAAGGTTATGAGAAGAATACTTGCAATAATTTTATTCATTATATCTCCCATTAAAATAAGGTTTAATTAAATTTACTATAGTAAGCTCACAAGCACAACTAGGCGCATAATTAGGCTTCGTTTATACTTAATTGAATTAATTTTTATATTGGGAATAAACATCTGAGACAAACTGACAAGTCATAAGCACTTTATTGGCCGTTTTATTTTCACCTGAATCAAGATTCATATCAATGACTTTTATCAATTCATTTTCTTTAAGCACAAATGGTTTTTTTAATCCATCTGAAATCACTGACGTCATAAGAGTTCCATCATTGGCGTATGTTTTGATTTCATAAGCCGGTGCACCTGTCGCTAAAGTATTAAACTTCTCATCCATATTTAAAACTAGAGGTACTTTAAATGTGAGAGTCAAATTGAGCACTTTATCCTCGAGTGACAAAGTTTTTATTAAGACTGTGTTTGAAGTAATATTCCAAGTGATGTGAATTTCTTTTTTGTCTCTTAAGATGGCACCATCTTTTACTAATTCGACTTCAACAGCTCCATCACATAAAAAATCTAATTTTTTGTATTTTGTCTGAATGGCTTTTTCAGTAGGCATCGTAGAGAGGTCTTTAGGCTGCATACCTTCTTGACCAGATATCCCTTTTTTAACTTTTGCTCGTACGTTTCCGAGGTCTTTACAGCTAAGCATTAAAAATACGTTGAGTAGTAAAAATAATTTAAACAATTTCATATGAAACCTCAGCAGTTATTATTTCCTTTCTATCATATGAAAATAATATTTTCTCAGTTTTTTTATAAAAAGCACGAGCAAGTTGAAAAATATGAAGTGAATTAAGCTGCCCCAGCTATTTTTAGTGCAATTGCTGCAAAGCCAGTCCCTAAAAGTCCTAGAGATACCATCACATAAAAGAAAATAGATTGAAGTTTCTCTTTTTTAATAACTAGGCTTATTGCGCCCATAACTAGGCACATTTGAAAAAATAAATTAGATAAATCAAACTGATCCCCAGCCTGGCCTAATATTTCAATTTTATCTTGATATTCAAGTGCACCAACGACAAGTCCCAACTTTCCATCAATGTCTTGCACCCAGTTATCCTTTCCAACTTTAGCAGATCCTACAAGTATCTCTTTTTTTTCTTTTTTATACCTATCAATATTTTTAGTAAGCATTTCATTATGATTCTTAAGTTTATCCAATGAATCAGATTTGATTAATTGTCCAACCACAAGTGTATTAATAAGATCTTTTTGTCCTTCAGTGACTGTTTCTCTAATGCTCTTTGATTGATACCACATATAAGCACTAGATTTCTCATTGATAAATTTGATTTCATCTTCACCGTATTTTCCGGCAAACATATCGGAGACGGCCATGATCGCCGCAAAAACAGCAATTAGTACACCACATTTCATTTCAAAATTATTTTCTGAATCCACAAAATCTCCCGAAGCTTTTTTATTAAATTTTAAAGAGTTTAAGGGCCAGAAATCAAGACTTTTTTAATTTATCTCTGGTGATGATGAGTTGTGAAACGATGCTTATCGCAATCTCTGGAGGAGTGTTGTTTCCAAAATCCTCACCGATGGGGCATTTCAGGTTATTTAATGAAACTTGATCTATGCCTAGTTTAAGTAGATCTTGCTTGAGTCTTATTGCCTTTGATTCACTCCCAATAACACCAATAAAAGGAAATCCTCCTTTTTTAAGAACGACTTCTAAGACAGGAAGATCATAAGCATGACCCATCGTCATGCAGGCAATAAAAGTCTGTGGAGATAATGTTTCCACTACCGATTTCATATCGAGAGTATGTATTTTATTAAGTTGAGGATAATCTGGTAACTTATCGAGCCATTCTAAACGCGGATCTATGCACTTCACCTGACAGTCAAGTCGTGAAAGTAAAGTCACAACTTCTTGGGCCACATGTCCTGCCCCAAAAATAGCAACACTCCAATCTGACTCTGTTTGTACTTTTTCAAAATAAAATGTACAAACCCCACCACAAGTCATTCCAATATCAGTTTGTAAATTCCATTCTTTAAAATCTACTTGAGTGCCACTTAAAAGTAAGTTTTGAGCATGCTCAATAACTTTTTTTTCAACTTTTCCACCGCCGACAGTCCCGTGCAATAACCCACTACTTCCGATAATAATTTTTGCCCCAACTTCTTGGGGAGCACTCCCCTTGGCATGAACAAGAGTCACTACGAAAAGTTCTAAATAGTGAGATTTGAGTGTAGATAACTTAAATAAAAATTCATCGGTCATATGAAGCTAGCTCCATTAAAATGACTTCATTAGTTGCTGGACTAGTTATATTTGGAATTTTCTTTTGAGCTCTATAGGAAAGAGCATTCTTCGCCGCTGTCCAAACACTACTTCCCAATAATAATGGTGGTTCTCCCACGGCTTTTGAGCGAACAACATTTCTAATATTGGAATCATTTGGTAAAAAATCTAAATTGAACTTTCTTGGGGTATCTTGAATATTTGGAATTTTATAAGTTGTTGGTGAATGTGAAAGGAGTTTTCCGGAGTCGTGATAAAATAACTGCTCTGTCGTTACCCATCCCATGCCTTGGGTAAAAGCTCCCATCACTTGACCTCGATCGATTCCTGGATTTATTGGTCGACCTAAATCCATGAGAATATCAACCCGTAAAACTTTTAATTCTCCTGTGAAGGTATCTATCTCAATTTCACTGACAGCTGCTCCATTCGTAAAATAATTAAATGCGCGACCTTGCCCTGTAGATTTATCAAATCCTAAATCTGGAGTTTTATAAAAAGCATATCCTCCCAATGAAAACTGATTAAGATAGGCCTTGTTCAAAAGAGTCACAAAATCCATTTTAAGATTCTTTTTCGTATCTATCACTTCGCTATTTACAAATTCAATATGTGAAAGGTCTTGATTCAAATCAAGTGGTGGCATCGTCTTAATTCCATCGTAGAGAATACCTGAATGCAAGTTCATAAAGACCCAACGTAATGTATCTTTAATCGATTCACAGGCTTTTAAAACAGCAGCACCATTTATATCTGCTCCACTTGAAGCAGCTGTCGGTGAAGTGTTGTGATTTTTCTCTGTCGATGTCGGCATCACGACAACTTTTTTATGACTTATTCCAAAAGCACTTGCTGCAATTTGCTGCATTTTTGTATTCACCCCTTGCCCCATTTCAGTGGCACCAGTTGAAACTTGAACTGTTCCATCAAGGTGAAGATTCACCAAAGCATTTCCTTGGTTAAGAAATTTTGTAGTGAAGGCGATACCAAACTTTGCTCCAGTCATTGATAGACCACGAAGCTTATTTTTATTTTGACTATTAAATGAATTAACTTCATTTCGTCTTTTTTCATAACCAGAACTTTCATAAAGTTTTTGAAAGAGTTCTGGCAAAACATTATTTTCTACAAGTTGATTATAAGGCGTAATATTTCTATCAATAGTCCCATAAAGATTTTTCATTCGAACTAAGCTTGCATCAACTTTCAAAAAGTTAGCAATATCCTCAATGAGACTCTCCATCGTCATATTGCCCTGAGGTCCGCCGAATCCTCTAAAAGCCGTATTAGAATGTTGATTCGTGCGAACTGCTTTTCCTTCAATATAACAACTAGGAAGATAGTAACAACCATCCATATGAAACATGGCCCGGTCTAAAATTGACGGAGTCAAATCAACGTAAGCTCCCCCATTGGCCACTATGAAAACTTTTAGCGCCGTGATCTTTCCTTCACTATCAAAACCAACTTCATAAAAATTTTTAAATGGATGACGCTTTCCCGTCATCATCATGTCATCATCTTTTGAAAGAGCGAGCCTTGCTGGGCGATTTAATTTGTAAGCAACTAATCCGGCCATCGCCGCAAAGTGAGCAGCTTGAGATTCTTTTCCTCCAAAGCCTCCTCCCATTCTTTTGACGATACAAACGACTTGAGAAAAATCTAAACCCAAACTATGGGCCACTACGTGCTGAGTTTCTGTCGGATGCTGTGAAGACGAATGAACTTCAATTTGACCATTTTCTAAAGGGTAAGCAATGGTGGCCTGTGACTCCATATAAAAATGCTCTTGCCCACCACACTCAAAAATTCCTTTCATTTGATGCTTTGATTTTTTAAGTTCACTGTCGACATCACCGCGTACAAAAGGTTTTGCCTGACATAACCATGAATTCTCTTTTATCGCATCATCAATATTTAAAATGGCTTTTTCTTCTTTAAAAGAAATGACCACTAATTTTTTTGCATGCATAAAAACGTCTTCGCTGATACATACAAGTAGTGCCACTGGCTCGTCTATATAGCCAATTTTTTCATAAGCGAGCACCGGCTGCTCCGGAACAATCGTTCCCCATTTATTATGGGGTATATCAAGACCAGTAAATCCTGCCACTACACCTTTTATTTTTAGGGCTTCACTAAAATCAATTCTAGTTATTTGACCTTTACTTATAGGGGCTCCGATAACTCCAACAAACACTTCGTTTTGAAATTTTAATCTATCTTCAACAAAAACACTTGAACCGGTCACGTGCCCTATCGCTGAATCATGATTTACACTTTGCCCAACACTCATAGTGTTTCCCCCATTTCTAATGCACATTTTTTAAAATAATTTTGTGCAACTAATAGGCGGTATTCTTTAGACGCTCTGAGATCTGACAATGGCGAAATAATTTTTGATAACTCAAGGCTAGCCTCTTCAAATATAGCTGGATCAAATGCCTTCCCGGTCAAAAAAGTTTCTAGGCTTTGCAAACGGAGTACTGTCGCAGCAACTCCTCCGAGAGCGAGTCTCACCCTACTCATGGTTTTGCCATTAAATTCTATTCTGGCTGCAAACGTGACAGCAGAGATATCTAAGTCTTTTCTCATTGAAACTTTATACAATTTTAATTTTTCATTCGTTTTTAAATGAGGAATTTTTATTCCAGTGACAATCTCATTATTTTTTATATCTAATTTTTTATAGCCTACATAAAATTGCGGCAAAGGAACTTCACGCTTTCCATTAACTGATTCGAGCATGATGAGCGCATCACTGACCATTAAGAAGGGAATCGTATCAGCTATCGGAGATGCATTAACAACATTTCCAATCAAAGTCGCTTGATTTTTTATTTGGGGCGAAGCAAAGATGTGTAATATTCCCGCGAGGTCACTATGAGATTTTTCTATGTAATTTTCATACTCAGACAAAGTGACAGTCGCACCAACCGTGATAAATTGTTCATCGGAAATTATTTTTCCCATTTCTTCAATATGATAGAGGGCCATGGCTTTAGGAGTTTCTAGTTTTCCTTTATTAACCACAACTCCCACATCCGTTGCCCCGCCAATAATTCGAATTGCATGATCTTCTTCTTTAAGTTTAATCGCCTCAGAAAGACTACTCGGCAGATAGAGTTTCTTATCACCAAAGTTCATCAATACGGACATTGATTTTAAGCTTTTTACATTCTTAATCCACTCTTCATTTTTATATTGATTTTTTAAAAGGACTGTTTTCGAAAGATCAAGACTCGTCATCGCATCGATGATCGGTTGATAGCCCGTGCACCTGCAAAGATTTCCTGTTAAAAAGTTTTTTGCCTTTTTTTCAGTGATTACTTTATTTTCACTTTTTAATTTCTCAACAGCTCCAACCATTGAACAAATAAATCCTGGTGTGCAATATCCACACTGGGCCCCATTACAATCCACCATTTTTTGCTGAACTTCATGCAAATTAAAATTCATTCCTTGGGTCTCTGCAATTCCTTCAACCGTCACCACATGGGCACCGTTAATAAGATAAAGCGGCAGAATACAAGAATTCACCGGAAGAAAATTAAGCTTCCCATCACTACCTACATCTTTAGCTAATAAAACCGTGCAGGCCCCACAATCTCCTTCCGCGCATACAATTTTTGTCCCAGTTAATGACTGCTCATTTCTCAGAAAACTTCCAAGCGGCATAAAAGCCTTTTCACCTAAGATTTCTATGAGCTGATCATTAATTTTGGCAGAGATAGTATTTATATTTTTCATCCCTATAATTTAGGTTTTTTGGTTGTAAAAATCAATGTTTGATAAGCTAAATAAAAAGTCATTCGTGGTACATAGCCCCAATTTGAGCTACCTATAAATTTTTCAATCTCACTAGGCGATCACTTGCAAAATTTTCTATTGTGCCTGAATCGACTCAAGACTCACTTTCAAGGAAATTGCTGTGAAATTAGTTAGCTTATTTTTCGTTCTTTTTTCTCACAGTCTTTATGCTGTGGAAGCCATAAACTTAGTAAGAGTCTTTAAAAGCGAGCGCCGTCTAGAACTTGTAAATACCAATAACGAAGTCGTCAAAACTTATAAAATCATGTTGGGAAGAAATCCGATTGGCCACAAAGAAGAAGAAGGTGACGGTAAAACACCAGAAGGAACTTACACACTCGATCTCAAAAACTCTAAATCTGATTTTTTTAAATCGCTTCATGTCTCTTATCCAAATTTCAAAGATAAAATGAAAGCTAAATTTCGCGGTGTGGATCCAGGTGGAGAGATCATGCTCCACGGTTTTCCAAATGATTTTAAAGAAATGGCAACTTGGTTAGAGTCTGTAGGCCTTGCTGATTTAGAAGATGATTTAATTCGCGCTGGTCTCACTCAATTTGACTGGACCAGCGGTTGTATTGCAGTAACTAACACCGAAATCGCGGAAATTGATGATCTAGTTGATGTGCCAACAAAGATCATCATCAAGCCTTAAATAAATTTCTACGGAGCTTCGTCTGGATCAAGAGCACCCCAGCAAGTCGACGGGTTTGTATCATAAGACGGGGTCGCTTCACGCTTACAAGTCCCATAACTTAATTCTTTAAATTTTTCACAGATATAAGCAAAGGCCATCGTTGTACATTGAGGAGTACAAGTTTCATTTCCATTGGTATCCAAACCTGTATTTAATTTGTAACAAATATTAGCATACTCCAAAGGGTGCTTGTCTTGACACTCTCCCGAAGTAAAACAAATCTCAGGACGTCTATTGTCTGCCCCAAAAGCTGACATTGAAAGTAAAGCACCAGCGGCTATCGCCATAAGTATTTTCATAAATTCTCCAGAGGAATTTTCTTGTTTAGATTTAATGCTAAATCCAATTGAAAAAATTGCCAGTGAATTTTAAGAGGAAAAAAATGTCTGACTGATTTAGTGAATTAACTGACCTGTTAACTTGCCATTTTCAATTGAAGTGATCAAAACTTCACACTCTTCATTGGAAAGATCAACCTGTGTATCTACTTGAACACGCACATAATTAGATGAGTAACCTTCAAAATATCCAGCTTTATTGCGTCTTTCAAAAAGAACTTTGGTCTTCTTTCCGACCTGGTCTTCACTAAAAAGGCTAAGCTTGGCGTCTCCAAACATAAGAAGAGTTTTGACACGGTCTTTTTTCACCGAACTGTGAATATGATTGTCCATTTTAGCAGCTGTCGTATTTTTTCTTTTTGAATAAGGAAAAACGTGAAAATGAGTAATCGGAAGTTCTTTTAAAAGATTAAAAGTCTCATCAAACTGTTCTTTGGTTTCACCTGGAAAACCAACGATAACATCGGCGCCTATTCCTGCATTAGGAAAAGCAGTCATGATCTTAGAAACAATTCGCTTATAATCAGCTACTGCATATTTGCGTCTCATTCCTTTTAAGATTTCATCTGATCCACTTTGAAGAGGAATGTGAAAATGATCTAAAACTTTAGGAGAAGCCTTCAAAACTTCCAACAATTCATCAGTAATTGTATTTGGCTCAACACTAGATAAACGAAATCTCTCTAATCCATCGACCTCAAGAACTTTCGCTACTAAATCATGAAGCTTTTCCCCCGAGGCTTGCTCGTACTCACCAATGTTCACACCAGTAAGGACAATTTCCTTAAAGCCCTGAGACACAAGTTTTTTAGCTTCTAAGACAGCGTCTGCAACCGAGATCGCTCGAGATCTACCGCGAGCAAAAGGAATAATACAAAACGAGCAAACATAGTTGCAGCCATCTTGAATTTTTAAAAAAGCTCTCGTGTGAGAATCTGCTGACGTCGTCGCCGCACTAAAAAATTCCCAAGATTTATCGACATGAATTTGATTCGTCTCTTCTTCATTTAAATAATCAAAAACTTTATACTTTTCTGAGTTCCCTAAAACTAAATCCACACCCTGCATACCTGCGATTTTTTCAGGCTCCATTTGAGCATAACAACCAGCAACAACAATCTTTGCTTCTGGACTTGATCCATGGGCTTTTCTAATGAGATTTCGACAAGTGGAATCTGCCGCATCGGTGACAGTACAAGTGTTAATAAAAACCACATCGGCTTCATTACCAAACTCTACAATCTCGTAACCGCGATCCTTAAATCCCTGTGCAATTGAGCCCGTTTCAGATAAATTGAGACGGCAACCCAGAGTGTGAAGGGCCACGCGCTTATTGTTTAAATTTGATGTTGACTCAATTTTTTCCATACACTTGGAACATAGTACTCGTTACGCTAGTTATCAAGAGCCCTGAAAAAATAAATCATACTTTTACGATAAAACATTTGACAAAAAAGGCCAGGAACTCTATTTTAAATCTCACTTTCGAAACACAAATGGTCTCTTAGCTCAGTTGGTTAGAGCATCTCCCTTTTAAGGAGAGGGTCCTGCGTTCGAGTCGCAGAGAGATCACCATTTCGAAGTCTGGTTCAAAAGCCGCCTGCATAATACAATTATTAAGTTATGCACCCATCGTCTAGCCCGGCCTAGGACACTGCCTTTTCACGGCGGTAACTGGGGTTCGAATCCCCATGGGTGTACCAAGTTTATAAAAAAGCCTCGATTTGTTCGGGGCTTTTTTTTGTCCACTATCAAATTTTTTAATTTTAGTTAAAATCTCATAATGAAAAGAATTATTCTTATGTCATTATTTTTCACAACACAAATATATGCCAAAGATCTCCTAAGCATCAGTCGAATCAACAACAAACTCATTCTCGCCTCTACAGATTGCATTTTGCTAAATCTAGAGGCACAAAATTTAGTTAAATGGCGCAACCAGAGAAATGAAAAACCCATCGATACTATTAAAATCTCAAAAAACGGCAAAGGTTGCTCACTTGAATTAAAAAACATTGCACCAGACTTTGTAGAAAAATATCACGGACAAAACGCAAAAGGACCAAATTGCTGGAATACAACACTGACTTTAAATGGAATGTTGCCTGGGAAGCGGTTTTCTCAAGCTGAAGAGATGACCCTTTGGATGCAGTCTCCACTATGTCAAAAAGTTCCATCAAATCAGCTTCAGGTCGGTGACATCGGAGCAATGAGATATTACAAACCTGATAATACTTTCTCAGAGACTCACGGTTTTATTTATATTTCTGACAATTTGGTTTTTCATAAACCAGGTCCAGGAGCCGAAGAATCGTATGGCATTTATGATCGAAATAAAATGTTTAATGAATCGAAAATTAATGTTTCTGGCATAAGAGTCCAGACAGACTACTTCCGATGCTCTAGCCTAGAAGATTATTTTAGAAATAAACCTCTTCTGGACCTAAGATATCAAAAAATAAATCAAGCAATACAAGCTATCGAGTGTGATGAAGAAAAGAAAATTTTTAATAAAAAAAGTAATTCTGAATGGCTTGAAATCAATATTGCCATCCTCGATAAATTAATTGCAGATGAAACTCAAGAAGCAATGAAAATTCCCGACGATTCTAAATTTCTATGGCATTCACTCTTGGTAAGAATTCAATCACTTAAATCACAACTCCGAATAGATAAACTTTAATGGCAACTTATCATCCTTAAAGAGCGAAAACTTACAAACGGTAAAAGATATATAAACGATAGTAAGAAGTTAATTCTTGTGATAATTGCTTCCTTTATTTAAAAAGGAACTACTCGTGCACTTACAGTTTTTATCATTCATTTACTTTTTTTTATTTTCATTCAGTGCTTTTTCATCACCAGTTTTTGAAATTAATTCAAAAGAAGTGCTGACTGATTACTTAGCACGCAGTCCTTTTAATGGAGTTGTTCTCGTTTCCAAAGATAATAAAATTCTATTCAAGAAAGCCTTTGGATATAAAAACCTCAATACAAAAACACCACTTACCGTTGATGACAAATTTCAAATCGGCTCTAACACTAAACAGTTTGTTGCAGCCTCTTTATTAAAGCTCCAAGAAGAAGGAAAGTTGAAGCTAGATGATGAAATTTCAACATTTATACCTGCTTTAAATATTTTAGGCTCAATCAAAGTAAGAGATATTCTTAATCATTCTTCTGGCATAACCAATTACACTGACCGTGAAGAGTTTTGGCAGAACGTAGAATATAGCAAAACATTAACCCTAGATGATTTAATTACATTCGCACTAAAATATCCTCTCGATTTTGAGCCTAAAACTAAATGGAATTATTCTAACTCTGGCTACGTTATTGCCGGGAAAATCATAGAAGTCATCGCGGGGAAAACTTGGGATCAATATATCAAGGAGAATTTTTTAATACCACTCGAGATGAAAGATACAGGTTACAATGAATATTTTGATCAAGTGACAGATGTATCTGGACATATTAAAGATAAAGGTGAGCTGACACCTTTTAATGAGTTTAATTTATCTTGGGCTTTATCGGCAGGCGCTCTTTATTCGACAGTAGATGATTTAAACAAGTGGATGGATATTTATGAGTCGTCTCCTATTCTCTCACAAAAATCAATAGCAGAAATGCAAACTCCATTTCTTGCCAACTATGGGTTAGGCCTTTGGATAAAACCATATGGTTCAGACACTGAAATTGGTCACAACGGAAGAACTGTTGGATTCGTCTCTCAATTATCTTATCTCAAAAACAGTAAATTGAAAGTCATCACTCTCGATAATGTGGATGGTGCTTTTTCTCAGGTTGGTCAGCTTCTCTTGACTTACTATTCTAAGGGTAAAACAATGGCCTTAAAACTTGCACCATATAACATTGATGCAAAAATTTTAAACGACTATATTGGAAAATATAAAACTCCTTCCATGCAAGTAGATATCTTTGTTGAGAGTGGTAATTTGTTTTTAAAGCCTAATGATGGTCAACCTGCCTACTTATTAAAGGCTAACGATAAAGACTCATTTAACGTAGAAGGTTTTGCTGGGGAAGAATTTATTCGCAATGAGAAAAATATTGTCATTGGAATAAAACATTACCAAGGTGGAGGAATTACTCTCTTTGATAAAATTAACGATGAAGCTACTCCAAACTTGAAAAAAACAAACTTAAACTTTATTCAGAAGACCATCTTAAAGTTTAAGTTGTTTAATAAATTTTAAACAAACGTTCGCTATTTAAAAACAAAGAGTTATCTCAACCAAAGTCATTACCTTTTTACACATTCTCAAGAATCGATTGCAACTTCTCCTCAGTTTGCTACAAACTAAAATAATTGTCTTAAACTTAACGAGGATAAAGTTATGAAAACTAATTTATTAGTAATAGCCGTTGCACTTTTTAGCACATCAACTTTTGCTGAAGTTTCCTGTGATCAAAAAATTGATTCATTCTTGGAATCTATTGCACCAACAAGTAAAGAAGTGACTGTGAAAGGTCATTACACTAAAAAAAGTAAAAAAACTGGTAAATACGAGGCTTGTGAATTAACAATTAAAAAACTTGCTGGTCAATTTTCACCAGAGTGGACACCAGAAAAACTTGATCCAAGCAATGGTGATGGTGGTGGTCTGTGGCCATTTAACTCCTACCCAACAATTTCTCCAAAATCTGACGAATTTCACAAAGTGAAGAGCTATAGCTGTGAAGCTTCAGAAGAAGGCTTCTCAGTAAGCTACACTTACAAAAATACTAATGAGTTCTTTAAAAGAATTAGCAGTGCTTTATCTGCAGTAAAAAATGATGATGGTTCTTATGATGTCACACTTCTTACAAGCAAGAATACTGCAGTTGTTTGTAGAGGTGAACTTTTAGGTAAATAGTCTGGACTAATTTATTATAATATTGGGCCCAGTTATAGCTGGGCTTTTTTATTTTATTCGAGGCTTTTTTTTATCCTCATTTTGTCCTATTCTAAACAGATGACACCTACAGAAAAAACAATTCACGAAATTATCAATAGAGAAACGAAAGCTTGGGATGAAAAATCTGTTGAGCTTTTGCTATCCATATTTCATCCCGATATGGTTTGGGTCTGGCCGACAGATGCTAAAAATATCGATCCTATGAGCTGGGCCACAATGATGGGCAAGTTTAACTACGAACGTTGGTCAAAAAGTTACCAAGACTGGTTTTCTACCTATGAACTAATTTATAACAATCGCATAACTCAAAAGATTGTCGTGACAAAGGAACTTGATGGGGCTTTCGCGATTGTAGATGTCGACACTCTGTGGAAAGCGAAAAATGGTGAAGTGTCACACTGGAAAGGCCGAACCTGTAAAACTTATGTATTAACTAGTTATGATGAATGGAAAATGATTGCCCAAGTTGGAGTTCTGGAGTTTTAAGTACCGAAGAAAGCTTACGCAAACACAAGCCCTCGACAAACAAATAAAAATACGATAGTGAAGTCTCATTACTTAACCAATAAGTCCGGAGGCTTTATGAAATTTCTCATGCTACTCAGTTTGTCTTTACTCGTCTCTACTGTAACTCAAGCTAAGTCTCCTAAAAAGACCTCCTTTTGTGATGAATCAGTCGCAAATCAAGTTATTAATTTTCTAGAAAAAGAAGAACCTACTTCAGAACTTCACATCGTAAAAAGTGAAAAAGGTGATGTGATTGGACTGACTGATGCTAATGAAATTTATCCTTCAATTGATTTCGTTCGCACGATGAAAATTAAAGAAAACACATACGAAAATGTGTTCCAATACGACACTGTTATTATCTATGCTGATTACTTATTATTTGCACCAAATGGACTTCCTTCTTGCAAGGTTATAAACACTGGCATTGCTCAAGACGACCAAGATTAAATTTATTCAACAAGCCTCGGGTAAATCTCTCGGGGTTTGTTAATTAAATTTCTGCAATTTTTTTCATTATTTTATAAATCTCTTCATTCGACATATCTAAAAGTGCATCACCTACACTCAATTCATATTTTCCACCTGATTGAAGTTTTCTAAAAACATAGACCTTATCTTCTTGTGCCACTTTCAAAGAGTTTTTTTCAAATTGTTCAGTACTTCCTTCAAAAAAGATATGCATCATATTCGACTGTGGAAACAGGGGCTTGATTGTAATATTCTTTATCGTCGATAATAAGGCAGCAACTTCTTTGGCCTTCGTATGATAATCCTGCATTTTATTAAGCCTTGTCCGCAATGCCTTTCGAGCAGAAACGACATAAGGATAGAGAGTGATTAAATTTCCACCAAGCCTTCTTTGCCATACTTTTGCCTCTTGAATAAAATCTTCGGGGCCTGAAAGGATAGCACCACCCATTCCACCTAAACCTTTATAAAAAGATACATAGACAGAATCAAACAAAGCACAAATCTCACTATAACTTTTTTCAAAGTAAGGACCACATTCCCAGAGTCTTGCTCCATCTAAATGAAAAATAACTTCATTATTTTTGCACCACTGAGAAATTTCTTTGAGTTCGCTCCATGAAGGAAGTAATCCTCCCGATTCTCTTTGAGGGAGCTCAATAATGACAGCTGCTAATTTTTCATTTACGTTTAAAATATCTTGTAAACTAAGCACTCGATCTTCCTTCCCAAGTAAATGTCCTTTTAAGTTATGAAGATGCATATATGATTTTTCTTCATGTCTCTCCAGGTGACTACTTGGATGCAAACCGATATTAGGATTATTTTTTTTATCACACCACATCCGTAAGGCCATTGCCTGGGCCATGGTCCCGCTGGGCATAAAAAGAGATTTATCTTTGCCTAAGATTTTTCCGACTTCTGCTTCAAAATCTTCGATGAGTTTTCCATTTCCATAAAAATCACTACTTTCATCAGAGGAGACTTCTTCAGAGAGTAATTTTAATTGATCTTTTAACTTTACTGGGGGGTGATGATTAAAAAATCGCTGACATTCTTTAAATGGGTCTGACATATAATCCTTTCGCTCAAAATTGTTCTGGCATTAAATTCAAATTGAATTATTATTTATGAATAATAACTCAACACAGGCTTAAAATGAAATTCTTCAAAATTATAATTGTCGCACTTGCTATAACTTCTTGCTCTACGCAAAACTTAAAAATAACAAATAGCACCCCTCGAACAATACCTAACTACGAAGGAACCAGTCATTTTATTTTTTGGGGAATTGGTCAAGAGAAATTGATTGATCCTAAAGAAGTCTGTGGTGATAAGGCCATCGCACAAGTTTCAACAAGCACTTCATTTTTAAATGGATTACTTAGCGGACTGACTTGGGGGATTTATGCACCAAGAGATTACATTATCTACTGTGAGTAAGTCATTAAAGAGAACTAGAAATACTCTGAATAAATTTTTCTAATTCATAATTGACATTGTCATACATGGCAGCTCTCATCGTCACTAGGTCTAAGGTTTGTCCTTTCGATTGTAATTCTTTTTCATAAAGTAACATCTTACTTAAAATTGTTGGGGCTAATTTTTCATTTAAAAATGAAAAGAAAATAAGTTGCTTGTAACTTATATTTTTAGGAATCGAATCAACTTTACTTAAAATATCAGAAGGCACATTCACACCACTTTTTTGTAATAAAGCAAGTTTGAACTTAATATCTCTGGGAGTTGCAATTTCTGATCCTAAATTTCCCAGTTTTTTTAAAGCATCAGAGACATAGTCTTTTCTTTGATTTAAAATAACAAACAACGTATCAATTAAACCGACCATAATTCTATCACTAGAAAATTTTGAAGTATCAAATTGCATGGCCACAATTTCAAAATTTGGATTAAATTCAATGTCAGATGGAGCAGGAAAAGTCAGGGCCGAATTTAAAAACTTTGCTAAAAAATCTCGCCTCACTGAGTCCGTCACCTTAGACCAGTATTTTTTAGGATATGGGTTATCTTGCGCGGTCACAGAGTTATAGGCATAAGTTTGATAAGCAATCTCACTGCAAAACATTTTAGATGCATCATCGGCATTCATCGTAAAATCATAATCAAAACTGGCAACTTTGAGCATGTCAGCTTTGCCTGTTTTAGCCTTCATCTTTTGATACATTCTCTGTGTCGCAAGATTCGCGGATTTGACAGTTTGAGGATTTTTACTTCTATAGACAAAAAGTTTTACTTTTCTTGAGTCGACATAATCTTTTGCTGGCATCCGTAACTTCACACCATCATCAATATCTGCTTCCATGAGTAGGATTTCATTTTTTTCATTAATTAATGGAATAGTCGAATGGGAAAAGTTTCCTGGAAAATCTGCAATTCTTGCAATAAAACTGCTTGAACCAGATGAGCCTTTAGAGGCTAGAATATCTCCCTGGCATAGTTTAATGCCATTCAAATCTCCTACAAGAGCACCACATTCCTGAATATTGATATTTACATAATCAAATCTTACATATTTTTTATCAGGGTAAATCTTGTTAGCCACATATAAAGATTCTTCGGCAAGTATGTTGAGAACAAGCATTGTCTGTCTTGTATATTGGTTATTTTTATCAATTGAAGCACGAATTGTTTTTCGAACAGAAAACAAGCCTTCTGCGAGCTTTCTATAAGAGTCAAACGCTGAATATTTTTTATGAAGTTTTAACCCCATGACTGAAGCAAGAAAACTATTGGCATCTTTAGAGGTATAAAAACTATTTAAGATTAATTCATTAACTGTTTGGTCCATTTTTATTTCCGAAGCTTTTTCTCCTCCAAATAACCCGTTACTCCATTCTGAAAACATTTTAAGATCCACTTGCTCTAACCCAAAGTACATAAGCGGTTTATCAGATGCTGGAGCACGGTCTTCAACAAAAATCGTATCAGTTCCATACGGTTTTAAATTCTGACATGATGTTATTAAAAATCCTAAAGTTACTAGCGGCAGCAATTTTTTTGTTTTAATTCTCATTATAAAATTTCCATTGTTTTTAACTACAGTTTATTAACTATTTTATCGGCTTTCAAATACAATAAGTTTAAATATTGAAATTCAACCGAGTATTTTAGTCGATTGATATTTTTCACTTAAGTCTTTGTTAAATGATTGCTAGAATTATTCTATGGCCCATGCAAAAAAAGAAGATCTTGAAGATATTTCAGAATTACTAAATCATTTTAGAGAATTAAGTTTTCTAAAAGAAAAGTCTAATGGCTGTTTTTATTTTAAGAGCAAATCGGTACTTCATTTTCACCTTAAAGATAAGCGTAGATATGC
>JAYSPR010000026.1:0-2232 GCA_043721975.1 Bacteriovoracaceae bacterium | reverse complement strand
CGCAGGAGAGCCACCTGGGCAAAAGGGTTATACTCCTTCAGTTTTTGCTAAACTTCCAAAGTTAATGGAGAGAGCGGGAACTAAAGCAGGAGCGGGATCTATCACTGGAGTCTATACTGTTCTCGTTGAAGGGGGCGATATGGATGAGCCCATTGCAGATGCTGTTCGGGCCATCGCCGATGGACACATTATTTTATCAAGAGAGCTTGCGAGTCGAAACCAGTTTCCGGCCATTGATGTTTTGGCGAGTCTTTCACGGGTAATGAGTAAAGTCGCGACTAATGAACATAGAATTGTTGCGAGTCACCTTCGAGATCTCATGGCCTCTTATAAAGCAAACGAAGATCTTATTAACGTCGGTGCTTACGCGAAAGGGTCAAATATTAAAGTTGATAAGGCCATTATGATTTACGATGATATTTTAAATTTACTTCGACAAAATCAAGGAATGACTGAGTATCTTACGATAGATACACTTTTTGATAAAATGGTTGAGATAGCTAGAAAAGCAGAAAATATTAATAGCTAAAAGGATTCATGCAAAAATTTAAATTCAAACTCGATGGACTTTTAAAAGTCAGAGAGTTTAAAGAAAAAAAAATAAAAATCGAACTCGGAGAAATACTCAGAGAAATCGGTGCAGTCGAAGAAAAAATTCGACTTGCCAATATTGCTATTACTGAAACCTATGAAGCTCAAGAAGCATTTATGAGTGACCCATCGACTGGTCAAATGCTTCAATTCTTTCCAATGTTCATTCAAGGAAAAAAAGAAGATATTAAAAACCAAGACAATTTACTATGGGCATTAAAAAAGAAATACGATAAAAAAATTGTTGAACTGGCTCAGGCTCGTGGTGAAGTCAAGGTTATGGAAAATTTTAAAGAGCAGAAAAAAACAGAATGGACTAAGGAAAAAAACAAAAAAGAACAAGAAGATATTGATGAGATCATCATGATGAGAAGAAATGGATCTCAGGGAATTATATGAAAAAAATATTAGTTATTGTTTTATCATTAGTGATCTCAGTATCCACTATGGCTGCACCTAAAGCACCAAGCGTACCAGTGAATGCTTCTAAAAAGGCAGCATCAGTAGTCTCAACAAAGCGTGAATATACAGAAGACGAATTTAAAGCAGCTGTAGCAGAAGAAGCAGCTAAATTAATGAAAAAAGCTGGGAGTGCTCACCTTGTAGATTTTTCTAAAGAGTTGCTTGAAAAAGAAGAAGGATTAAAAGTCAAAGAACTCACAATAAAAAAAGATCAAGAGCAACTTGATATGAATAAAGCTGACTTTAAAAAGAAATTAGTTGAGTTTCAAGATTCACAAAAAAAGTTTCTTGGATGTGTAGATGAAAAAACGGAAAAGTCAGATAAGCGTATCACTCAAATGGTAGACGTGATTTCAGGAATGAAGCCGCAAAATGCAGCTGACGTTTTATCGATTCAAGATCCCGACTTATCTGTTCGGATATTGAGTGAGCTAGATTCAGCTAAGCTTTCAAAAATTTTTAATTTGATGGATAAGGAAGTTTCTGCCCGACTTCAAAAGCAGTTCCTTCAGATGAAAAAATAAGATAGTATAACAACGAGCGTCGTGTTTTCATGGATGAGAGCAAGGCAGAAAACTTAAAAGAACACAGGAAAGTATGCAAGGATTGCCAACAAATTTATTAACTCAGGCTCAGGCCACCAAAGTAGGGAAGACAGAGTCCTCTTTGACAGGTGTAGAGACGAAGCTTAATAAAGTAGCTGGTGAATCGAGCAATAAAAATGCTTTTGCTTCACTCTTGAGTGGATTGTTTGGATCATCAGAGGAAGCTTCGTCGGCCGAAGGTGCTACTGCTGAAGGAACTGACCTTACTCAGCTCCTTGGTGGAAATAAATCTGGTAAAGAAAATAGTGATGCAAGCAAGTCTGCCAAGATTGCAGAGTTAAATTCTTCAACTTCACCAGCTGAAAATAAAGTAGACCTACTTTTAAAAACAAAAGATGCTGATCAAAAAATAAATAGCGAAGTTGTTTTAGTGACCGCTCAACAAGCAATGCCCAAAGAAGTTTTGGCCAATGTTCAGAAACTTCTTGAGACTAAAACTCCTGGCCCAGAAGGAAAAATCGAACAAAAGATTTCTTCAGCTTCTGATAATTTAAATGCACTTCTAAAAGTCTTAAAAGGTGAAGAAAATATTGAAGAAGTTAGTGAAGAGTCATTTTTAGATTTAGAAAAAAAT
>JAYSPR010000025.1:0-6365 GCA_043721975.1 Bacteriovoracaceae bacterium | reverse complement strand
CTCTTTTGTTCAATTTTCTTTGTTTTCAACTTCATCTACATACCCTTTGTTGGGTTATGTGCTTAAAAGTGTGTCCGTTTTAACAGGGGAAGATCACTTATTGATCAAACAATTCTTCTCATGAAAGATTTAGAAGCGGCATTTAAAAATAATGACAATGTGCTGGCCTCTGCACTTATGCAGAAATTAAATACTGCTAAAAAAGAAGGGCATGATAAATACAAATAGACTCTCATAAATCTATCAAAACTCCTTGTGCTTTATAGTAAAAGCTCAAGGAGTTTTATCCCGTCAAATCCCATCATTTTTCTTAATATGTCTTCGTTCCTTATAATGAACTACACAGCTATTCTTTGGTTCTAAATCATTGGGAGAAAATAATGAAAAAGAAAATTGTAAGTATCGTTTGTGTCGTTATGTTAATCACTTTAGCAGGAGCCTATGCTTCATTAAAAGCTGATATGAAAACAATTGGAGCTAATTTTAAGACGATTTCGTTGTCAGTTAATGATCAAGGGGCCAATGCTTCTAATATTTTGTTAGCAGACAAAATTATTGAATCTTTTAAAATTATTCGCGAAATTAATCCTGGTATGGGTAGCTTCAGTGAATTTCAAACCTTAATCGATAAAGAAATATCTTTATTTGCAGAATTAAAAAAGAATTTAGCTGAGAATGATCAAAAGACAGCTTTAGCGACAATTGAGCAGATTAACTTAGTTAAAAAAGAAGGTCATAATAAGTTTAAATAAAATAGAGCTTAATAAAATCTCCGACATTTCCTCCCTAATAGAATCTTAACAATAAACTGTTTGACGGTAAATTCTGTCTAAGGCTTTATAGGAAGAGTTTAATAACGGAGGTTTTATGTTTAAAGTTTTAGCTTTGCTTACTTTTAGCTCTTGTCTTTTTAATGTATCGGCTTTTGCAGAAACAGCATCAACGGCTACGACAACAATTAAGGTCGATGGATCAAGCACAGTTTTTCCAGTAACTGAAGCTGTTGCTGAAGAATTTCAAAATTCTAAAAAAGGTGCAATTCGTGTAACTGTAGGGATTTCTGGAACAGGTGGTGGATTTAAAAAATTCTGTCGCGGTGAAACAGATGTTCAAGATGCTTCACGTCCAATAACTAAAGAAGAAATGGAAGTTTGTTCAAAGGCAGGAATTAAATACTTTGAATTGCCAATTGCTTACGATGCAATGGTTGTTGTTGTTAACCCAAAAAATACTTGGGTAAAAGATCTTACAGTTGATGACCTTAAGAAAATGTGGGAACCAGCTGCTCAAGGTAAAGTTATGAAGTGGAATCAAGTTCGTGCTGAGTGGCCGGATTCTCCTCTAAATCTTTTTGGAGCAGGTTCTGATTCAGGAACATTTGATTATTTTACTGAAGCAATTAATGGAAAAGCAAAAGCTAGTCGTGGAGACTATACTGGTAGTGAAGATGACAACACTTTAGTCTTAGGTGTTTCTAACGATAAAAATGCACTCGCTTATTTACCGTATTCTTACTATGCAGCTAACATGAAAAAAATGAAAGCTGTTGGAATTATTGGCGGAGAAAAAGCTCCAAGTAAGACTGCCGTTTTACCTTCTAAAGCCACTGTTGAAAATGGAACTTATTTTCCACTTTCACGTCCACTCTTTATTTATGTAAGTGCAACTGCTGCTGAAAAACCAGAAGTTATGGAGTTCACAAAATTTTATATCGACAATGCTGCAAAATTGGCCAGTCAAGTAAAATATGTTTCTCTTCCAGCAAAAGCTTACAAAATGGGGCTTGATAACTTAACTAAAAAGAAAATGGGAACAGTCTTTGGTGGTGAAAATGAAGTAGGTCTTAAAATTGAAGACTTGCTAAAACGCGAAGCAAAACATTAGTATCTCGTTAATGTTAAATTCAAGTGAACAGCCAAAATCTAGTTCTAGAAAAATGAGATTAAAATCTTCTCGGGGATTCTCTGCGAGATTCTCTGAGAAGATTATTGAATATGTTTTATTTCTATCAGCCCTTTGTTCAGTCTTTGTGACCTTGGGAATTGCTTCAGTCTTAATCGGCGAATCAATTCCTTTTTTCAAATCAGTTTCAATTATTAGTTTCATTACAGATAAACAATGGACCCCACTTTTTGCTGATGCTCACTTTGGTATAAGACCACTCTTAGCAGGAACATTTGTGACAACGGTTATTGCACTTATTATTGCTATTCCCGTTGGATCGGTTATTGCTATTTATTTAAGTGAATATGCTCACCCTAAGGCCCGTGAGATCCTTAAACCACTTTTAGAACTATTAAGCGCCATACCAACTGTTGTATATGGTTATTTTGCCCTTCTTTTTATTTCTCCATTACTACAAAAAATATTTGTTGATATGACAGGTTTTAATATGCTCTCCGCTGGTATTGTCATGGGCATTATGATCATTCCTTATGTGAGTTCTTTAAGTGAAGATGCAATGAGGGCCGTTCCAATGCATATGCGTGAAGGATCCTTTGCCATGGGGGCCACGAGACTTCAAACATCTATTAATGTCGTTGTTCCAGCAGCTTTTTCAGGAATTTCTGCGGCCTATATTCTGGCAGTTTCTCGCGCGATTGGGGAGACCATGATTGTGGCCATCGCTGCAGGAATGCAACCTAATTTTACTTTGGATCCGAGGCAACCAGCTTCAACCATAACGGCTTACATCGTTCAAGTTAGTTTAGGGGATCTTCCTCATGGGAGTATAGGTTTTCAAACTATTTTTGCCGCTGGACTCACGCTTTTAATTTTTACTTTTTCTCTTAATATTTGCGGTCATTTTTTAAAGAAAAAATTTGGAGAGCGCTACTAAGATGAAACTTAAAATTAATGCAAATTATAAAAGACAATTACTTCTTAATAAAATTTTTGATGTTTCATTTAAATTTTTAGGTTTGATTTTTCTCATTTTGTCATTGACGGCTTTATTGGCCTTAATAAATGATTTAGTTTCAACTGGTTTTAGTCGAATTTCATTTCAGTTTCTTACATCATTTCCAAGTCGTTTTGCTGAAAATGCAGGAATTCTTTCTGCATGGGTTGGCTCATTTGCAGTTATGACAATGACTGCTCTTTTTGCTATTCCACTAGGTATCGCATCGGGTGTTTATCTCGAAGAATATGCTCCTAAAAATAAAATCACAACTTTCATTGAACTTAATATTACGAACCTCGCTGGTGTACCTTCAATTATTTTTGGACTGATGGCCTTGGGACTTTTTGTGTATAAAATGTCATTAGGGCAAAGTATTATTACTGCTGGTTTAACTTTGGGGCTTTTGGTTTTGCCAATAATTATTGTCACTACAAGAGAAGCGATTAAAACGATTCCTGTACATATTAGAGAGGCTTCGTATGCTGTTGGTGCAACGAAGTGGCAAACGATTCGCTATCATATACTTCCTTACTCTGCTGGTGGTATCATTACAGGTGTTATCATTGCAATGTCTCGGGCCATTGGAGAGACAGCACCGCTTATAACAGTAGGAGCTTTGACTTTTATTGCCTTTTTACCCACGTCTCCTTTAGTTTCTCCAACTCAGTGGATGTTTGATCCTTTTACGGTTTTGCCCATCCAAATGTTTAATTGGGTTTCAAGACCACAAGAAGAATTTCATACGAATGCAGCTGCCGCGGGACTTATTTTAATTTGCTTTACTCTATCTTTAACAGGTGTGGCGATTGTGATTCGCAATTATTTTAGAAAAAGAATTAAATGGTAATATTGTTTTTATAAGGAATTTTATGCTTACTGGTTTAAACATTAAAGCTGAAGTGAAAGACCTGAATTTTTATTATGGGGACGTGAAAGCACTTAAAGGTGTTAGCATGAAAATTCCAGAAAAAAAAGTCATCTCCCTTATTGGGCCTTCTGGTTGTGGAAAAACTACACTGCTTCGTTGTTTTAATCGCATGCACGATCTTTACACAAACCACTCTCATACTGGAGAAATTATTTTAAATCCAGAGGGTGTTAATATTCTCGATAAAAGAATTGATCCGATTGAAGTGAGAATGAGAATCAGTATGGTTTTTCAAAAACCAAATCCTTTTCCAAAAACTATTTTTGAAAATGTGGCCTACGGACTTAGAGTGCGCGGGATAACAAAACGTTCAGTACTTTTAGAGCGAGTTGAAAAAGCTTTAACCGTCTCTGCGCTTTGGAATGAAGTGAAGGACAGACTCGATCAACAGGCCTTCAACCTTTCAGGTGGGCAGCAACAAAGACTTTGTATCGCCAGAGCGCTTGCCATTGATCCTGAAATTGTTTTATTTGATGAACCTACCTCGGCCCTAGATCCAATTGCTACTGCTCGTATAGAAGAACTCGTTAGTGAACTTAAAAAAGAAGTTTCAATTTTAATCGTGACTCATAATATGCAACAAGCTGGGCGTATTTCGGATTACACCGGGTTTATGTATATGGGAGAATTGGTTGAGTTTGGAAATACGGAAAAGATTTTCACAACACCTAAAGAAAAACTGACAGAAGATTATATTTCAGGGCATTTCGGATAGATACTCATTAAGAGTCTTATTGAGATCACTTTAATCTTTAGATAAAGTGCTTTTTTGATAGAGGGGAAGCCGGATAATAAAAGTCGTGTTTGAAGCCTTTCGGTCAAAGCTAAATTCACCTAAGTGCTCTGCAATTATACTGTGAGAAATACTAAGACCTAGTCCAGTTCCCTTGCCAACTTCTTTAGTCGTAAAAAAGGGCTCCATCAGTTTTGAAATAATTTTTTGGTCGACCAAATGACCGCTGTCAGTGACAGCAATCTGTGCTTTTTGATCGTCTGTAATAGAGACATCTACTCTTATCCATTTCTCTGGTAGATTTATAATAGCATCACAAGCATTATTGATGAGATTAACTAAAACTTGCACAATTTGGGTAGGCCTACAATCAAGGTGAAAAGTATTGTGTATGTTAACCTCTAGATCGATTGAATATGTTTTTAACTTATCTTCACTGAGTTCCTTTACATCGCTAATAATCGTTATGATGTCTTCATTGGTGAAATTATCATTTTCAGCTGCTCTGGCGAATGTTTTTAGAGAAGAGATAATTTTTGAAATACGCAGTGTGGTCTTTTTTATTTTGATTAATTCATTTGTGATGGCCTCATGATCATTAGCAGGCAGAATTCTTAAGGCCCTATCAATTCGACCGTTGATGATACTTAATGGATTATTAATTTCATGTGCAAGACCAGAGGCCATTTCACCTAAGGCGGCCATTTTTGAAGATTGAATGAGCTGCAAACGATTATTTTCATTTTGTGATGCAAAGATAATTTTTTGATGAATATAGTTTTTTACAATCCAAATCAAGACAAAGATAACAGACCAAAGAATAAAAGTAGCTGTAATGAGTATTGATTTTAGAGAATGAACATCTTCTAGTAAATAGTGAGGGCTGCTTTCAATATTTACATTCCATTCTAGCAAGGGAATGTGGAGACTTTTCTTGACCCAATCTTTTTTATCAATTTTGGCAAGATCATTAATTTCATCAATTTTGTGTGAAAGTATAGAGTCTTTTATTTTGAGAATTTTTTCTAATGGATGTGCCAGTAAAAACTGATCATTAGTTGTGATATAAATCTGCTCTTCGGGGGTCGTATTAATTGAGTTGATGATCTCTTGAAGTTGAGGAAGTATCATATCGACGGTGATAATACCGGCCACTTCATTATTCTTTTTAAAAAATGCTCGGGTTAGAGTCACATAGACTAGGCCAGCGTCGAAATATGGCTTAATAAAAACACCTTCACCTTGGGCCTTAATACCTAAGGTATACCAATCTTGCTCGTGATAATTGTAACTTGGAACTTCCCATTCATAAGTGAGTTTTGTTTTTGTGACCGAGGTTATGTCTCGATGGATATAAGGTCCAAAGTATTTTCTTTTTTTGTCTAAAGTAAAAGGTTCATGCCAGATACCTATACCATAAATTGTATCATGTGGAGCAGATTGAATAAACTCGGCCAATTTTTTTTCAATTTCAATGGGGGATAAGATTTTATAATTAATATTGGTTTGAATAAATTTACTTAACTGAGTTGAAATAATGGAGAATGTTTCTAATCTTCTGGCCACACTTTCAATTCTAATTTTCTGATTAATTCTTCCTTCTTCAAGTGCCGTTTTTTTTGCATGATTATAAAAAATGAGCATATAGCCAGTCGTGATAAGACCAACAATAATTAAAGAAAAAAAACTTAAAGAATAAACTGAATCTGAATCTGTAGTCGAAGTTAATTTCATCATTCAATATTAAGTGTTATTTTTTTATGTACAACTAAAATACTCGTTGGGCCAATTAGTGTCAGAGT
>JAYSPR010000024.1:0-1188 GCA_043721975.1 Bacteriovoracaceae bacterium | reverse complement strand
CAGACGTTTTAACTTCGGACTTTGGTGCAAATTGTTTTTTTTGAAGTAAGTTAATCTTATCTTTTAAATCTTGAATTAATTTATTCTGTTCTAGAATCAAACTATCTTTTTCTGAGATTTGACTATGCTGATCGATAATTAGTTTTTTTAATTCAGGAATATTATTTGATAACTCACTTTCACTCATAATGAAAATAAGTTATCAAATAAATTTAAGCAGGCCTACAAAATAATGACTATGTTTCAGAATATTTTAATTTCTTATGAGGAATTTTCCAAGGGTCAAGGCCAATAAGAAAACTTTTAACCTTATCGGCTTCTACATAAAAAGATTCTTCGTCCAAATGCGATGGCCAATGGAACTTTTCCTTCTCCAGCCTTTTGTACCAGAGAGCGAAGCCCGAATCATCCCAATAAATGATTTTAAGCTTTGACCTATTAGTGCTGCAAAAAATGAAAATATATTTTTCAAATGGATTTAAGTTCATTTGTTCTTGGATAATTCCGCATAGGCCATCAATCCCTTTTCTGAAATCGATGAACGGGCGGTAAAAATAAATTCGAGTAAAGCTATCGAACTGAAGCATGGTGTTCTCCAAACGATTTAATGAAACTTGCCATCCATAAAGCGTCTGGAGCAGCTTCAAAAGTGAGGCTTACAGATTCATTTATTTTAATTTTAAACTCTTTTTTGCTGGCAAGTGGAATGAATAGGGATTGATTGGAGCTGGATTGAGGTGCCATTGACGATTTGACAGATAAATCTCGATGTCTTTTGGCATAATAGTAAAACTTTGAAGCTGTTATTTTTTTTGATTTACAAAAATCCGTCTTAGTTAGACCTGATTTGGTCCAGAGATCAAGAAAAGTTAGCCAGTTTTGTTTTGATTTTAAATCCATTAAAAATCCTCCATGAAATTTTTCGGTTAAGATCATTATCATGGGAAAAATGGCTTATGAAAGGCGGGTTTATATTCCGCTTACAGTTTTTTTACATTCTTATTAATTGCAAATTTAATGGGATGTGCTTCTCACCAAATGATGAGAGGAAGTGTGGCAATGAAAATCAGTGACTCTGAAGCTCATGTTTGCTTAGGGGATAAAGAAGTTAAAGTTGGAGATAAAGTCACCGCATTTCAGAATGTTTGTACCAAAGAAACAAATAAAGCTAGCCGATCTGGATTAGTT
>JAYSPR010000023.1:0-2382 GCA_043721975.1 Bacteriovoracaceae bacterium | reverse complement strand
AGCTCTTAAAGACCTGAATGTCTTCTTGAAAAATGTTATCAAGGGCCAGATAAATCTCCAAAGGGGTCATGGGTCTATCAAATTCTAATGACTTCTTTTCGAGAATTTTAAAAACTTCTTCGCCAACTTTATCTACGGCCATAAAAAGCCCTTGCTGCTTTGAACTTATAAGAAGCGGATTTTTTTCTTCTAATTTCTTTCGAACCGGAGGAGATCTTCGCAAAAGCCAAAGATTTCTAGATCCAGGGGTGAGGAGTGGTGAAGGATCTGGTAGGTAAGAATTTTTTTCGATTTCATTAAAAATTTTCGTAAGGATCATTTCTTTTAAACGACTTTCTTCAATTTTTCTGGGGTGGCTCCACTCTAAGACTTGTTCAAAGCGCGAATCAAATTGGATGTCTCCGACTAGTCCGATTAAACCACTCTTATCAGAGAGGCTTAAAATAAATGGGGAGATTTCCTTAACTTCAGGAGATTTATTTTCATTTTTACCAAGAGTATTTATATCCATCACAGCATCACTTTTTTTGGGACGGTAAATGGCAATTCTCCCTTTCGTATGTTCCATAAAATCAGGAATACTAAGACTCACTTCACCCACTTCAAAAAAATTGAGATTAACCATTAATTCAAGATGAATAGGATCTAAAGTGACAACTCCAAACTGAGAATAGTAATGATCGGAGTCTGTCAGTCTTGAAAGTGCAGAGACAGAATAGTCACTTTCTTCAAATAAAATAACATCACCATTTTTTAAATCAGAAACTGTTTTGAAAGTTTCTTTATAGATCGGATTTATTTTGAGCAGTGGAAAATCACCACTTAAATTTTTAAAATCACTACTTGAAGTGATGGCCTTTTCCATTCTGAGTGCCAAAAGATAATCTTCAACTATACGGAGTGCGCGAAAAACATCACGCTTACTTTTAAGACATTCATTTGAATCGTTTTGATTTTTAAGTGAGTGATTAAGAGCGAGCCTTGCTTTAAAGGAAGATTCTATTTCCCTGTCGATGACGGCAATGTCATTTGTATCACTGAGGGTCATGGCCCCAGCAATTTCAAATAAATCTTTATAAACTAGATTAAAATTTTCACGACAATGTTGGGCCTGTTTTTTACTCGGTCCACTTGCCTCTTCAATTGATGAGATAATATCTTTTAAGTATTTTTTTTCAATAGAAGCGGGGTTTCTACTTTTTGCGCCCGAGCAACCTAAAGTTAGATTTAAAAGTATAAGAAAAAATAATATTTTGAAAAGCATTCATTAATTCCAAAAAATTGAACACTACTCATTGTAGCAAAAAGACTCGCCGAAATTAAGATTGGGCAAATTTAGGACTTAAAATCTAAAATAATATGAAGCATGCGTCTGAGTGGTTCAGCCGCTCCCCAAAGGAGTTGATCTCCCACTGTGAAAGCATTGAGATAGCTCTCCCCCATTTCAAGTTTTCTCAATCGACCAACGGGAACCGTCAACTTTCCACTCGCGTACTCGGGAGTTAAAAACTTAATTGAATCAGTTTTATTATTAGGCACCACTTGCACCCAAGGATTGTGCTCTCTGATCATTCCTTCGATTTCTAATAGTGGAATTCCTCTTTTAAGTTTTATAGTGAGGGCCTGAGCGTGGCATCTCATAGAAGAAACGCGCACACATGTACCGTCAATAGGGACAATGGTTTTACTTTCGAGAATTTTATTTCCTTCTGCTGAGGCTTTCCACTCTTCGCGGCTTTGGCCATTGCCTAAATCAGAATCTATCCAAGGAATAAGATTGCAGGCCAGAGATGTTCCAAAATTTTCTTTAGGAAAATCATTGTGACTCATTAAGTGTGAGACAGATTTTTCAACGGATAAAATTTTATCACTTAAATTTGTCTCAGTATTTAGCACTCGATCTGTAAAAAATTTCATTTGGTTGAGTAGCTCATTCATGTGCCTTGCTCCACCACCAGAAGCAGCTTGGTAGGTTTGAGAAGTCATCCACTCTATTTCTTCGGCCGCAAATAAACCGCCAAGCCCCATGAGCATCAAGGAAACAGTACAATTTCCACCGATAAAATCTAATTTTCCTTCTAATAAGGATTTTTTAATCACTTTCAAATTCACTGGATCTAAAATTATAGTAGAGCTCGCTTCCATTCGAATCGCTGAAGCAGCATCAATCCAAAAACCTTTAAAGCCCGAATCTCGTAAATTTTTAAATACAGATTTTGTGTAATCTCCGCCCTGACACGTGAGAATAATATCCATTTCCGAGAGGTCTAATAGGTTGTGGGCATCTTTTAGTTTGGGGTCACATTTAGGTAGATGGACAAAGGGATGGGTGCCACCCGCATTAGAAGTTGAAAAAAAAGTGGTCTCAAAATGAGAAAAATC
>JAYSPR010000022.1:0-4990 GCA_043721975.1 Bacteriovoracaceae bacterium | reverse complement strand
GAAGAAATTTGAGACTCTTGGTGTCGATGTTGTCGTTGGATGCACCTTAGTGATGCTCAGAACTCATCAATTCTAACATTTATTTCTTGCTCTCCTAGTGAATCCGATTTTTAATTAAAATGAACTTAATTTTTAATTGGTGATTATATGAAATTGACTTTAATGATAGTGACTTTTTTAGCATTGGGTTTAAATACAACTCATGGGGCCTCTAAGCCAAAAAAACAGTTTATGCCGGATAAAGCTGTTCGAACAAAAATGAATACAATTTCAGGAACCCTTAGAAACCTAGGGCCTTTTATTGCTTCAGATGCCGAGTTCTTGAAAGATAAAAATAAAAAGTATATCGAAGAACAACTTTTTGGCCTAAGTCAGTTGTTTAAGAATCTAAAAGCCCACGCTGTCGTTTCAACTCAAGGCCTATCAGTCAATCAAGCGGTGATGACGGAGCAACTTGAACAAACCGTGAGTTTATTCAAGGCCAATAAAAAATCTCTTGCAAGAGCAAAATTTAATGCAGCTTTAAATCTCTGCATCGGATGTCACACTCAGTCTCCAGGTTTAGATCTACCAAAGATTTTCCTTGATAAAGATATTGAAAAAATGAAGCTTTCAAATTTTGAAAAAGCCGAGCTGTATTTCATCTCTAGAGATTATGACAAGGCCATGATGCTTTATGATCAGTTTTTACTTAAATCAAAAAAAGCTGATGATGACGAGTTTATTTTTATAGCTCTAGAGCGACAGCTTATTTATTTTGTGCGCATTAAGAAAAACTTTGCAGGTGCCAAAGAACAGTTCGATAAATATCTTAAATTGAACATACTCAATGAAAACATCAAAGAAGAAGTCGCCGAATGGAGTAAGACCCTCGCGGGTAAAAGTCTCTGGGAAAACTATAATCCAGAGCTCGCCAAAGAAGAAGAGATGGAAAAATTCATGAAAGGCTTTATTGCTGATGATGAACAAGGACCGATTTTTACGGTGACAAATTCTTCCGAAGTTTACGATCTGAATCTTTCAACAATATTGCTGGATTATTATAATGCTCACCCGGAAACTAAATTAGGTGCCCGTATACTTTATTGGCTAGCAGTCTTAGATAAGAGAATAAATGATGACCTCTTTTTTTCGGTGGGAGACTACTATCTTCTTTCATGTATGGAAAAATACAGTAAAGATCCTATGGCCACTGAGTGTTTTGATGCTTATGTGGAAGAGTTAGAGATTAATTATCTTTCAAAAGAGAAAAAAGAATTTCCTAAAGAAATTATTGAGAGATTAAATACATTAAAAAAACTCATCAATTATAAAGATCAATTAAATTAATAATCATAATGACAGGAGTCTCATGAAAATTTACTCAATTACGCTCCTTGCTTTTTTATTTTCAATACCGGCTATGGGAGCGACTTCTGGAACAAGTGACAAGCTTTCAGAGGAAGACTCACAGGCCCAGGCAAAGGCCATTATGGGAAATGTTTATGACTCTTTTTTAAAAGTCATTCCCTATGTTTATTCAGATAAAACAGACGGAGATATGTTAAAAAAGAATCCTTCTAAGAAAGCTGAACTCATTAAAGACCTAAGTGATATTTCAGATTTCTTCCAAAGTGCAAAACACGCTCTTTTTTTTAAACGCCCAGGATTTAGACCGAGTTTAGAAACAATTAATTCACACATGAAGGATACTTTATCAGCGGTAAAATCAGATAATTTTATCTTTGCCCAAAAAAGACTTAAGGCCATGACGGGCCTGTGTATTTCATGTCACTCGCAGCTACCTGAGTCTGTATCAAAAAATGCTTTTGGTTCTTCGGTGAAAAAAGCGACGAGAGAAACTTTTGAATCCGATTATGCATTTGCTAATTATCTTTTTTTAGTAAGGAGATTTGATGATGCTGAAAAGTTTTTTGATTTGGCCTTAGATACTGTTTTAAAAACTGGCAACGATCACATTATTTTTGATTCTCTTCGAAAGGTTATCTCGATTCATACTAAGATTGATTTTAACTTTCAAAAGGCGACAGCTTTTATTGAAAAGTATTCAAAAGATAAAAGACTTCCGATTTTAGCAAAAAATACTTTGGAGTCTTGGGGGACAGGCTTAAAGTCTTGGGAAAAATTTGATTCAAAAAATTCCGCGCCAGTTTCTAAATTTATTAAATCTCATTTGTCCTTATTAGAGTTAGAACAAAAAAATAGTGGTGGCCCAGAAGCTCTTAATGATATGACTCTTTTAGTGTCATCGGGTGTCTTAACTAAATTTTTAACAGAGAACCCTAAAAGTCCTCTCGTTCCAGAAGTTCTTTATTGGCTTTCGGTCTCAGAAAGACGCTTGAGTTCAACTTACTTTTTTTCTTTATCTGACCTTTATTTGAAGGACTGTGTCATGCTTTACCCAAAGTCTAAGTTTGCGTTAAAATGTTATAATCTGTATGCCGAGAATATTGAATTTGGCTTTAGTGGTTCTTTAGGGACGGATATTCCTGAAGGTGAAAAGAAGGAACTAAAGAAGCTAAAGGACTATATCAAGTAGCCTATCTCATTTTTCTTGAAGAATGAAGGAGTGGCCATTATTATAAAAAAAAGATCAAAATTGAAGGTTAAAAAATATGAGTGATACACATACAAAAGCTCCTGAAGTCCCAGAAACGCCACCGGCCCCTGAAATTTTGCCTAATGGAGTTAAAGTTTATCCTACATCGTTCATACCGAGTAAGGCGCCGATAGAAATGTCGAGAGTTCCGACGGCTCAAATGTCAGGGTTTCAGATTGAAGTTATTCACGTTGTGATCTTCTTTGCTTTAACGGTTGGGCTTTTTATCGGAATGTGGAAGCGACCGAATCAAAGATAAATATCAAAGATAAGTATCAAAATAAGCACTACGTAAGCGGACCATAGATTTTTATTAAATCTTGAATTCCCCTCGGGCAAGTGTTATAAAATTGTCATGACTGACAATATAAAAAAGCCCAATAAAAACGATCCTTTAACTCTTTTGATTAAAGAATCAGACGCCTATAATCATTTAGACCAAATTGAAAAATACGTCGAAGGCGGAAGCGATCTCTCCGTTTTACCAGTTCAACCAGTGTATTTGGCCTTAAGGAAATTGCCCATTGATAAAGTGGCCGAGTACCTTCCAAAGTTTTCTAAAGAACAAAGAGAAGTTTTCATGGACATCGATCTTTGGCAAAAAGATGAAATCGATGTGGAGCACTTCACTTACTGGCTGCAGTCGTATGCTTTAGTAGAAGACGACCAAGTCAAAACTGATTTTGTGACCAGTGAGCAATTTCTTTTATTTTTGAAAAGTAGATTTAATGTTTGGAACTTTGATGCCGAAGATCCGAGTTATCCAGATCACGATAATTATTTTCTCACAGACGATAACCAATTACTTTTTGAGTTCGATGAAAATTTTCCTTTTGTCGATGAAGCCAGAGGCCTCATTCGCCACTTGTATTATGAATTAGGAGTCGAGCACGCCTATATCTTTTTATTTAAAATGATTTCTGACTCATATACTGTCTTGCAAGAAGAGCAGTATCAACTAAGAAAAAATAGGCTTCGCGATTATGGATTTGTTGACTATATCGATGCTCTAGAAGCTGAAAATCCTTTTATTAATATCGATTTTTTGAACCTGTTTATTGCTAAAAAAGTGGCCGTCACAGGAATGATTGATGATGTGGCCAAGAACCAGAATCTTCATAATTCGTCATTGGTCGCTTTTAAAGATCATTTTAAAAAAGTCATTGATGAACTATTAAAAGTGAGTGATCAAAAAAGAGCGGATTATTTGCAGTTTAACTTTGTGAGACTCATCAATGCCCGCCTTGAGTCACAAGGATCTCTTAAAAAAGGCTCTGTGTCGATGACGAGAACTGGGGCCCAGACAAAAAATTTAATTTTACTTGGCTTTAATTATATTCTCGCAACTGATCACTTAAAAAGTAGACCTGAAGAAGGTCTTTTTACATTGTTTAGTTTTTCTGAACTTTATAAAATTGGAAATTCTCTTATACGTTTTACGCTTAAAGATTTAAAAAAATCACTTTTTACTCATGGCTTTGAAGAGGCCAAAGAAAGTTTTTTAGGTGATTACTGGAACGATTTTTTAGATAATTCTTTTGATAATCCCACAAAGTTTCATTCACCTAAGGATGACACTCCTAAGACGATCATTGAATTTGAAGAGTATCAGATGTGGACTTACAAAAGTAAGACCCTCACTCAGCTTTTACCCTTTGCTAAAAAGTTTTATGAAACGCTTGAAGAACTAAAAAATGATGGCCGTTTAATGGATAGTTACTACTTGAACTACACCGTGTCGGACATAGACTTTGAAGCGCTTTTATTAAGTAATTTTGCAAACTATTATCTCAGTTCATTTAATGAAAGTAAGTCCGATGGAAGTAGTGCTAAGCTCGGTCTAACAATTGATGAGTATAAAACATTTTCTCAAGGGATTATTTCACCCTCTGAAGGCAAGTTTATTTTAACTCCAGAGCTGTTTAAGAAAATACAAAATTTTGTAGATAGTTTTGGCTTTAATCAAGTTTTTGATTTTAATAATTATTTGCAAGATCTATTGAAGTCACAGCTAGAAGGTTATGACCTTGATCACATGGCCGTTGAAGATTACAAGCATGTTGGTGGACCGATTATTTTAACTTTGTACAAACATTAATTAAAATGTGAATTGAGTAATTGAGCTAAGTTCTTTTGAAGTTGAGAATCAAACTTGATTAACTCTGGTCCAATTTTTTCTTTAAGTTGTCTTTTTCTTTCTTTTTGTTGAATCGTTAATTTGTCAGTTTGTGAAAAGTTCATTTTAAGTGTTACTTTTTTTGTCAGAAAAGTTTCAAGACCACTTAAACGATCATTTTCTTGTTCTAGAAAGTGCTGGAGTTCGTATTGTTCTCCAACTTTTGTTTTTTCTCGTTCTTTTCTTTCAATATCTTTATATTCTTCGCTTTTAAC
>JAYSPR010000021.1:0-6575 GCA_043721975.1 Bacteriovoracaceae bacterium | reverse complement strand
CTTCAGGCAAAGTCTCTGGAATGAGTTTTGCTAACAAGAAATCAAAAGCCCCTTGAGCCTTATCTATTTTTTCTTGGAAGGCGAGAGCACCATGCATTTTTAAAAAATCATCAGGGTCTTTTTGTGGTTCACATGAAATATATTTACATACGATTCCATGTATAGCGAATTGATTGTTTATACGCTCCATGGCCTTAATCCCGGCAGCATCGTTATCGAGAGTCAGGTAAATATTTTTGGTCAGACTCAAAAGCCGCTCAAGAGATTGAGCTCCCAAAGCAGTCCCCATAACCGCCACGGTATTTTTAAATCCATTATGAAAAAGCGCCACTTGATCCATGTTACCCTCAACTAGGATGACAGCATCCCGTTCTCTAATGGTATTTTTAGCAAGATGGAAGCCATAGAGAATGTTTCCCTTGTTAAAGATGAAAGAATCCACACTATTCATGTACTTGGCTTTTTGATCGTCTCTTATTGCTCTCGAAGTAAACCCATTAACTTGGCCGAATTGATCCCAGATAGGAAAGATTATGCGGTCTCTAAAGGTGTCATAGTGAGCCTCAGGATTATTTTTATCTTTTCTGATGAGTCCGATATCTAATGCGACTGAAAGAGCAAACGCTTTTTCTTTTTCGTCTGGAATACTTGTTAAATAATCCGAGATTGAATTTTTATTGGGGGCGAAGCCTAGTGAATAGGTGGTGGCAATCTCCTCGTCTAGCAATCTATTTTTTATAAATTGGGTGTAAGGGGCGTAAGCCCCAGAAGACGCCGTCTTCCGATATAAAAGTGCTGACCTGGTTAAGATTTTTTTGGCCATATCAATTTTGGGATTGGTTTTTCTTTCTTCTTGGTAAGACTCAAAACTAATTCCTTGTTTGCCGCAAATTTCTTTTAAGGCTTCAACATAATCTAAGTTTCGATATTTCATGACGAAGGTAATGGCGTCCCCTGCGGCACCACAGGCAAAACATTTGAAGATTTTTTTGTTGTCGTTAACATTCATGGATGGTTTTGAGTCACCATGAAATGGACAAAGAGAAACTAAAGCAGACCCTTGACGTTTAAGGGCCATGTAATTTCCGATGACAGCGGAAATAGGAATTTCTTCTTTAATTTTTTGTTTTAAATCTTCTAACGACATTATTTTTTCGATCTCAAAACGAAAGCTTTAATTTTTATTCCTTGCTCTAGAAATATCTTTTCAAAACCAGTCGTATACTTAGCTAAAAGGTGTTCTGGATGATCTACTCTCAGGTCTTGACTTTCAAGGAGAATATCGAATAAACCGCATTTTTTAATTTCTCGTTCTATCCATAAAGCATAATCATCGTGATCAGTTTTAATATAAAAAATTCCACCGGGCTTTAAGGTTTTGTAAGCTGATTTTAAAAATGGCTCTTGGATTAAGCGTTTTTTATTATGCTTAGTTTTAGGCCACGGATCTGGAAAAAAATAAAAAATTCCGTCCAATTCATTTTCTTCAAACATATATTCAGTTCGTTCACCTTTAGCACGAAGATATCTAAAATTTTTTACTTTAAGTTCAGATAATTTTTTAGCCAGAGCAAAACTGCGTTTGAAACGATAATCTAATCCGACAAAATTTATTTCAGGGTGATCATGGCAATAATCCATCATGAAGTGGCCAGCACCAGTTCCAATTTCTAAAAAGAGTTCGCCCTCACGTTTAAAAACTGCTTTGTTCCATTTGCCTTTAAAAGCTTCTGCTTCATGATCTCTTAAAACGAATTCTGAAAAAGCTCCCAGTCTTTCGTGATAAGGATTTTCATGTTTGTACTTAAAATCTTCTTTAAAAGAGTAATCAACCATATCTAAACCTTTTATAATAAAGGGTTTAGTTACCAAACTAGCAATCAGCTAGCAAGAGAACTCCTATAAAGATTTCAATTCCCTTGCTAGTTTTTCGCATTGCTGTATCTTGGCGACTTAAAACCCAAACTATTATCGGAGAGTTAAATGGAAAAGCCATTTTTGTGCCTAGTCGTTTTAACATTCTCCATTTTTATTCAGGGTCAGGCTTACGCGGGTGTGAAAGGGTCTGAGTCCATTGAGCAATTTTGTGCAGATCGAGAAGATCCAACTTTTATTAAAAATTTGAGTCATGAATTTTTAAGTAGAATTTCATTTAGAAACCAAGGTGGCCTAAAAAAAGGTGGAGTTTGCTGGTGGCATTCACGCTTCCAAAGAAATGTCTTTTATCTGACGTTATATGCTCCAGCAGAAAAAAGACCAACAGACGATGAGGCTAAAAAAATTATTAAAAATATTCGCTCAGGATCTCAGATCGTTGTGATCCCGGGGTTTTCCTCATTCTATGAATTCAGTGCAATCTATTCTTCTTTTATTCAAGACGAATTAGAACGGTGGCAAAAAATGGATGGCATAGCAAGATTTAATTGGGTAAATGGCTTGATTGGATTTGAAGATTCAAGTGCCAAAGCTATGAAGAAAAAAATGGATGAACTCTATGAGTATGTAGAAGTTAAAGGAAATATTGCTTATCAAAAATTGCAAATAAAAGGCTTAATTGCTCATGCCTGGTTAGTGTTAAACATGAAAAAAGAAGATAATGGTTACATTCTAGAAATTATTGACAGCAACTTTCCCTTGCAGACTTCAGGCTATTTTTACAAAGAAGGCCAGGTTAATTTTGAACATCCTTCCTATGGAAAATTTAATCCTTACCTAGAAAGAAAAAATGAAATGGAAAACATAAGCCTTAAAATAATGAAGTTGTGTCATCCCGAAAAATATAACGAGCAAATTGAAGCAGTTGATTCTAACATTCTGAATAATGACGAATTATAAACTATAATTGTCAGCTATTTTCATTTTCAATTTCATTGGCAATGCTTCACTCTTTCGCTACCATTCTACAAATGAAGGATCATTATCGAACCTATTTAAATAAAGATTTTAAGACAAGATGTGAGAACAACGCTCGCTACACCTTGCGAGCTTATGCTCAATTTTTAGATATAGATTCTGGAACTTTGTCACAAGTTTTAAATGGTAAAAGAAAATTACCTAAAACTTATTGGTTAAGTACTTCAACGAAACTTAAGCTGAAACCGATAGAAAAACAAAGCTTCTTGCAAAGTCTTTGGGATGAGCAAGGAATTAAATCAGTTGAAGAGCAGCTTGTAAAAAGAAAGGTCCGTTTACTTTCATCTGAGAATTATTTTGAAATTATTAGCGAGTGGGAATTCGCAGTTTCACTTTGTCTTTTTGATTTAAAAAACTTTACTTTCACAGTTCAGAATATTTCTAAATATTTGGGTTTAACTCAAAAACGCGCCAATGAGATTTATGCCAAACTTTTTCAATTTGGCTTAGTGGAAATAGTAGGAGAGACAATTGTAAGAACGACTCAAAGTTTTGAATCAACAGAAGATGTTATGTCAAAAGCTTTACAAAAATCTCATGAAAATGACTTGAAATTAGCCATTTCAAAACTGCATACGGTTAATCTTCATGAAAGGGAATTTACAACTCTGACCTTTGCTGGAAACTCTAAAGATATAAAAAAAATGAAATTGTGGATAAGAAGTAAAAGGCAAGAATTCGACAGACTTTTTGAATCCCAAAAAGCTGATCAGGTCTTTCAATTTGCCATCCAGTTTTTCCCGCTTACAACCAAGGTAGAAAAATGAAACCAATTATTTTAGCTCACGTTTTAGTTTTTATTATTTCTTTTATTCCTCTCACCAGTTTTGCTAGTTTCACTAAAGGGAACGGAGGGAATATATTAGTTTGTACGAATGATAATAATATTGTTTTAGATTATTATGAAATGAAAGAATTGCATGGTTTTAAATTCAATGAAAGCTTACTTGCAACAAATGATTTTTTTATGGATATTGCTAAAAACATAGAAAGTTTTGATGCAAATTTAGCTGATAGTTTTATTGAGCAATATAACCGTATCAATAATTCTAAGACCTTTATTAAAACTAATAATCTCGGAGTCATTGATGATGTCTTTGATATTTTTATTCCAAATAATTGTGAACTCGCACAAACTATTATTCAAAGAAATGGAAAGCTTTTAATAAACCAAACACTTTTTGAAACGCTTTCTTCTGTCCAACAAAATATTCTCATTTTGCACGAAGCGATTTACTCAATGCTGCTGTCCAAAAAACGCTTAAATGACTCAAGACCAGTTAGGGCCTTGGTCGCTTTACTTGTGAGTGAAAATTTTTATTCAATGTCATTACAAGACCTAAAAGTTTTTTTTCTTAAACAAAATATATAGCTAGCTTGCGGCAATACTGCCGCAGTCTTTTAGCCACTTCTGTAGTTGGAAATCCTAAATTTAGCTAAACTTTGGCTATGGATAAAAATACAGTTTTCACCCCACGTACAGAAGAAGAAATCATTAAAATAATCGAGTTTGCTAAATCCACTCAGTGCTCACTTCATTGTTTTAGTGGGGGATTTAATTGGGGGTATGGAGTGAATGCACCCATTGATTCAGCTTCAGTTCAATTAAACTTAGCTCACATGAATAAAATTATTTCTTTTGATGAGCCTTTGGGAATATTGAAAATTGAACCGGGGGTCACCCAGGGTCAGCTTGAAGAATACCTTATATTAAATAATTATCAGTATTATGTGCCAAATAATGGAGCTGGCAAAAGAGCTTCATTAGTTGGAAATGCATTGGAGAGAGGATTTGGAATTGCTCCGATTCAAGATCATGCCAGCTCAATTTTGTCGGTGCGAGGAATACTCTCAGATGGGAGTGTTTATGAAAGTGCACTCAGAGAAGTTGATTCAAAACTTGCTGATTGTTTTTCTTGGGGCATTGGCCCTCAGATAGATAAATTAGTGACTCAGAGTTCGTGGATTATTGTGACGGAAATGAGCATACAGTTAAAACGAAAGCATGAGTGTACAGATGTCTTGCTGCTTCCCTTTAGCGAAAAAAACTTAAGTCATGTCATGGAGATGCTAAGAAGCCTCATGTCTTATGACGAGGTGAATTTGGGAAGTATAAAAATCTTCAATCGAAAGCAAGTCATGGAAGTTAAAGAAACATTTTTGGATAAAACATTTTTTAGTCAAGATGAATGGTTTATGACCATTATCATTTATTCAAATTCAGTGACGAGATCAGCTGTTTTAAAATTGCTCAAAATGCGAATAAGAAACTTTATCAAAGGAAAGATTTCTATACTCAATGAATCTCGAATTAATAAAATCATTTCACTGCTTAAATTTTTGCCAGATAAAATAAGTCTCAACCCAATATCTAAATTAAATGATTTAAACCAGATGTTGCGTTTAGCTCAAGGGTTTACAAGTGAAGTCGGTTACCGTGCTTTAGATATTGGATTTGATTACTTAAATACTAAGCAATTTGATTTTGAAAAATTCGATAAAAATTTAATTTGGCTTAGTCCGATTTGTCCTTTGGAGCCAAGTCGAGCAACGGAATTAATTAATTTACTTAGAAATATGAATACACATCCCAAATTTAAATTTAATACTTTTACATGGACAGTTCTTAATCAAAGAACTCTTGCTATGGTCATTCCTATTTTATATGAAAAACATAATACAAATGCACAAGATGATTTTTGGCCTTGGTATAAGACAGTCCATTTAGAACTAAAAAATAAAGGTTTTATACCTTACCGGTTTCATAATAATATGATGGATTTTTTGCGGGAAGAATTACTACCAAAATATTTTACTCATGTTAAGAAAATTGAAGGCGCTATGGATCCAAACTCGTTAATACTACAGGGTCGCTATTTTAAACGAGTGAGCTCTTCGGCGATTAATCGAATGGTATCGTAGTACAAATATTTTTTTTCAAACTTACCTTCTTCGTTAAAACAAAAAAGATCTTTTTTGACTTCATCATCTGAAATATTTAAGCGAGTGCCGTCTTTCATTCGCAATATTGTTTTTTTGGCAAAGCGGACACAGGCAATATTTCCTGAAGGATGAAGTTTTAATGGGCCATCAATATCTATGATCTGATTATTAAATTCAATTGATCCACGGGCCCTAAAGATCCATTTGATACTTTGAGGATTATAAAAAGCAAAACTGATTCCATAGTACTGACCATCACTTAAGCTGTCGTAGTGATTAAGTTCCAGCACACCTCCAGAAATCTTTATTTTCATTGACTGATCTTTTTCAAGCCTCAGTTCACCTTGAGTAATATTTTCTTTTTCATCCCAACAAAGAGGAAATAGTATCGGGTATGCACCTCTTTCTGAGTAACTCCACGAGGTTTTTACATTTTGGAAAATGCTTTCCACATTATTTAGTGGGGCACATCTGAGTTCTCCATTTTTATTAAAACCTATAAAATTTCCAAGCATAGAGAGTTGTGAAATAGGATAGGTTTTAGATTTCAAACGAATAAAGGAATCAAATGCGACTGAAGGTGATCCCCAAAAAGACTCAGCTATTTTTTTTGCAGATTTGATGAGCCCAGTTTCTTCGGAAAAAACCAACGAGCTATCGGCTGGCATTACGACTCCGCCTTGTTCTAAGACTGGAAGCGAGTACTCTTTTTTTAAGGC
>JAYSPR010000020.1:0-8854 GCA_043721975.1 Bacteriovoracaceae bacterium | reverse complement strand
CATTTGAACTCTCCGGCGGAATGGCCCAAAGAGTGATGATTGCCATGGCCATTTCCACTAATCCAAAACTACTCATTGCAGACGAGCCGACCACGGCCCTTGATGTAACGATTCAAAAACAAATTTTAAATCTTTTAAAGATGCTTCAAGAAAAAAATAACATGTCCATCATTCTTGTCACCCATGATTTAGGTGTGGTGGGAGAATATAGCGATAGACTTCAAGTTATGTATGCTGGAGAAGTCGTTGAAGCAGGTATTACAAGTAAAATTTTAAAACATCCCCATCACCCCTACACAGAAGCACTTTTAGCTTCAAGACCTGGGGCCATGACAGCACATAAAAGAATTCCTAAAACTCTTCTTCCTTCAATTCCAGGAATTGTCCCGGCCTTTCATCAAAGACCAGAAGGCTGTCAATTTAATCCACGCTGTTCATATAAAACTTCAGAGTGTGAAAAAGAAGCGATTTTGATTTCGGAATTAGGCCATGACCATAGTCAAATCCGTTGCCTCCACCCGAGATTAGGGGGAACTTTAAAATGAATCAAACACTTCTTAATGTGCAAGGTTTAAGTAAAAACTTTGAAATAAAAAAACTTTTTAAACCAACAATATTACTTAAGGCCTTAAGTGATATTAATTTTCAAGTGAGTTCTAATGAAACTCTTGGGATTGTTGGCGAATCAGGATGTGGTAAAAGCACCTTGGCCAAAGTCCTCACTCAACTAGAAAGCCCCAGTGAGGGTTCTATTGAAATTTCTGGGATGGACATAAAAAAATTAAATCCCAAAGAATTTCATTCAACCATTCAAATGGTTTTCCAAGATCCTTACCAGTCTTTAAATCCCCGAAAAAAAGCTTTCGACATTATTGCTGATCCTTTAAGAATTAATACTGATAAAAATGAAAGTGAAATTAAAGAACTCGTCATCGACATGATGAAAAAAGTGGGTTTGCGAGAAGAGTTTAAAGAGCGCTATCCTCATCACTTTAGTGGTGGCCAAAGACAAAGATTAGGAATTGCAAGAGCACTTATGCTTAGGCCAAAACTGCTCATCTTAGACGAGCCCGTCTCGGCCCTCGATGTGTCTATACAAGCTCAAGTTTTAAATTTACTACTAGAACTACAAACTGAATTTTCACTTTCTTATCTTTTTATTACTCACGATCTGTCTGTCGTTGAGCATATCTCCGATAGAATTCTGGTCATGTACCTTGGAAGAATTGTTGAATATGGCCATAGATCTGAAATTTTTCAAAACCCCAAGCATCCTTACACAAAATTACTGCTTGAAAGTGCACCAAAAGTCATTGGTGGAAACCAAAAACAAAAAGAATGGAATTTAGAAACGAGCGAAGCCCCTTCCGCCTTATCACTCCCTAAAGGTTGTGCTTTTGCTCCAAGATGTAGCGCTAAAACTAATCAGTGCTTAGAAAGTGTGCCAGTCCTCCAAGAGGAAGCGGCTAGGCTCGTTGCTTGTTTTAACACCATTAAAGGATAAATATTTTTATGGGTCTCATGTATATTTTCCCCGTCACGACTGATGAAAACGAAGGCGATAGAGCAAATATAAACCAGAGCATCCTGACTTTAAAAACCTACGGACTTCCCATGGTTTTTTGGGGCTACCTCGCGGCCATCTACACTGTTATCTTTGTTATGTGGCTAGCAAGTCGAGACGTGATTGCCAAACTTTTAAGTTATGAAGACGATGCTACTCTCGTCTTTTTAGGGCATATGGTTCAAGTGGTTCTCTATCTTTCACCCATCGTTTTATTAGGCTTCTTTTTTTATGAAAAAGTTTTTATAAAAAAAGGATGTGATCTCACTATCGACCATCGCCTCTTTTTTGTTCCAGTTTGGAGAAAAAAATTTCTTTTAAAAAGTCAAAATTCTCTCGATGTTAAACATTTTATGAATTCACCTAATATGGCAAAAATCAGAAATGCGCAAGGAATAGACTCAGAAGAGGCCATGAAACATTTTGAAAATAAAGGCTATTTTGAGCTTTTCATAAAAACTCAAAATGATCTTGAAATAGCAATCGACAGACACTCAAGAAAAGTTGATTTAATAAAATTAAAAGATCTCTTAAGCCATTTTTAAATGAAAACATTATTCTTCCTTATTTTTATTTTAATTTTTTCCTCTTGTGGAACAATCATAAAAAATAATGTGGACGTTATTTCTATCGACAGCTCTGCTCGCGGCTACAAATTTATGAGTAAAGATAATAAATACCTTGGAACAACTCCATTTTTCTATGAAGCTCCAAAAAAGAGAACGACTCAGTTTAATATTTTGAAAGATGCCACATTAAGTGTACCTTTTTCATACACCTGCTCATTTGATACTAACGAATCTATACTCCCTAATGCTTTAACCACTTTTATAGCATGGCCGCTGGGTCTCGTAGGCTTTGGATTAGATTGGTATAACGGCAATATTTATAGGTGTAAAGAACCAGTCCTAATTTCAGATTTACCGCCGGTGGAAATTAAAAAAAATCAAGACATCGAACTACTCATCCTTCCCATGTCAGTTAATAGTTTCGTGGCCTCTAATTTATTAATTGATCAATTTATAAAAAATAACAGTGTTAATCAAAACACTATTCATTTTAAACGCTATGATTTGAAATTGGCAGAAATAGGTATTGGCCCCTACTCTAATAACTCTTTAAATAAACTAAACTTTGAACTTATGCATCCACTTTTCATGGAAAAGAAGATCACTCATTTGGTAACTTTTACAATCATTAAAAATGACAGTCACTATCAGGCCATCCCTGTTGTCATTGATGTTTTTACCAAGAAAATTATCTCAACACATTATGCAGGGGCTGAGATAAATTATGACAATGTCTCTTATCTCAATACTATCATCGAGAAATTCCACATTATTCCTAATTCAATAAAAATTTCTGAAACTCGTTTTACAGATACTGACCCAAACATTTCGACTAAAAGACATCCTAAAGCTTTTCCAAAACTGTTGACTTCAATTTCAATAGGTAATGTCTACGATCCTGCAAAATACTCTACTTGGGATGTGGATTATTATACAAGCCCCAATCTCTCAATGCCCTCTTGGAAATGGATATATCAATCACAAGAGTATTTATTCCAGTCAGTAGTGGGTACATTAAATGGTGGTCTTTTATTTAAAACACCTTTTGGTGCAATCTCAGGTGAAATTGGATTTGGTGGGATATATTTTTACGACAGACCAAAAAGTATAAGTCAGATTTTTCATACTTGTGTGAATGTGAATATAAGTTATGTTTTTTATTTTTCTAAGAAATTATTTTTTCATGCTACAACACAGCTCTACTCTCCTGAAGGAGTCAATCTAGGTAATAAGAAAATTACTTTGCAGCAAGCGTATGTAGGTCTCGGATATTTTTTCCCGACCTTAGATAATATGGTCCAAGAAAATTTACTTAATTAAAAAATTTTTCAATCTCTGAAATGACTAGACTTCGATTAACATCCCTATCCATTAGCACTTCATGTTTTGAGCTTTCTAAATAAAGGCGATTGCAATACGGAGCTTTTTCACAAAGTTTAATCATCTCACTTCTTTCTGAATAACTTTCAATTCCTGCATGGGCAACTCGGAGAGGAATTCTCAGCTCATCATAACGAGATCTTATATGGAATGTCCCGCTCATGACTTCATTCAACCAACGATTCGTGACTCCGCCTAGGCGAGCTTCAGGGAAAGTGTCAAAAAGATCCATGGTCATCTCATATCTTTCTCTGGAAGTTGTAAAAGTATTTTTCTCAAAATCTCTCTGGCCGCTGTAGGGTATTTGTCCGATGGCGAATTTTTTTCCACGGCCGACGAGCATGCTTGCCAGTACAATTGATCTTGCCACAGAATATTTATAAGGGGCCGTTTGAATTTTTAGCATAGGGCTTGATAAAAAAGCACGATCAACCACTTCAGGATACTTCTGCATGAAATCCACCAGAATTCCTGCCCCAAGGGAATGGGCGAGTACATTTATATCGCGGCAATGCTCACTAAAAACAACTGTATCAATAAAAGTTTTTACATCGAGTGCATAATTTTCAAAATGATCAACGTATCCTTTAAAGCTAGCATCGGCACCTTTTTTTATCATTCTCTCTGAGTGACCTTGTCCTCGATGATCCATGAGAAAATATTTAAATTTACCGCTTAAACTGCCATGATCTAAGTCATAAACAACTTCAGCATATTTTTCTAAAGGCTCACTTCTACCAGGAAAAACGAGCAGACATCTTTCAGCACTTGGGTTTGATTTATAAGTGGCATAGTGAATCGACACACCTTCTTCGCCTTTAAAATTTCCATGCTTAAAACTATTTAATAGAGGAACAACTTTTTTCTGATAGTCATTTTTGTAATTTGTTTCACTAATTGCAAAAGCACAAAATGAAAATAACACACTCAGTAATATAAAAAAAGTTTTCATGGCTTACTTCCTAAATTTTTTAAATTCCTTATCAGACTCTGGTATTTCCGTACTTTTTTGAACAAAATGCTTATCGCTATTAGATTCTTTGCTTTTACTTTGGGCACTCTTTTTTTCAAGGGCCAAACGTTCATCTTTTAATTTTTGCTTTTCAGCTGAAAGTGGCCTTGTGTAAGTGTCTTTTTCATAATCAACTTTATCTGTGTTGAAATACTTTGGACGCTTTCCACCTGCTAGTTTCTTAGGAGCAGAGGCATCCTTATTTTTTTCCCAGTGGTTTTTCCAGGTTTCAGACTTGGCCTTTTGTTCATCTTCAAACTTAGCTTCTTCTGCTAACTGTTCACTTTTTATCTTTTCTTTATCTGACTCTTTTCGGACGATTGTTGAAACTTGTTTTTTTTTTGAATAATTTGATGTTTTATTTTGCAATCTTGCTTCATCGGCCGCTTTATCGTGCTTAGAAATATCAATCGTGATATTTCCGGTAATACATGTTTGACAGGCCAATCTTTCTTTAGTGATATGAAACACATTCCCTAAAAGTTTTAACTCCTCAAATGGTGGGGGTGTTAAGTTATCTTCACCTGAAACGATTTTAATAATACAGTCGGTGCAAGTCGCGTGACCACCACAGCTTGATTTAACATAAGTGCCAGCTTCACGAAGGGCCATGAGAAGATTTTTCCCTTCTTCAATTTCAACCACGTTGCCTTCTGGTCTACATGTGACTTTATGCTTTAATGACATTTTCTTATCCTATATTTTTCTATAAATGTTTTTTAATCTGGCGCTCTACTTTTTCTAAAATTTTTGACTTAAGTGGTTTTAGTAAAAAAGATAAATCTAAATCCACATCACAGTGCTGATCATAAAAACAAAGAATCAAGGTAAAGCCAGATCCTTTCGCCGATACTTTCTTATTAGCATCGTCATACTTAATTTCAGCTTTTACTTGGAATTTTTCAATATACTCTGGAGTGATGAGAGTCTTCACTTTTTGGTAAGCTTCTTCACTGGTTTTTAAATTTTCGTAATCAATTTTTAAACCCATTAAGCTTTACCTGTTGAACCAAATCCACCAGAACCTCTGGCAGTCTCGGAGAGTTCTTCATTCGATTCAAAATAGAAGGCTTGAGTGACAGGCGAGAGTACTAGTTGGGCGACTCTATCGCCGTGATTAATTACTTCGTCTATATGCCCTAAGTTTCCTAAAATAATCTTCACTTCACCACGGTAGTCACTATCAATTGTTCCCGGTGAATTTAAAACCATAAGACCCGTCTTAAAAGATAATCCCGAACGAGGTCGCACTTGAACTTCGTATCCCATTGGGATTTCCATCGATAGACCAGTTGGAATTAAAATGCGCTCGCCTGGTTTTATTTTTATTTTTTCTCCTGGGCCAAGACTGGCGCGGACATCCGCACCAGCAGCACCAGCAGTTTCATAACTTGGGAGTGAAAAGCTCTCATCATAATGAGAGAGCTTTTTAACTTTTACTTTTATTGCATTAGAGGCCACGACTATCGTCCTTCTTTTTTCTTAATAGATTGTACGGCTTTAGCTGAAAGCTTCACGCGTCCCATCTTATCAATTTCCATAACTTTAACTTTAATCATGTCCCCTTCGCTAATGAAGTCCTCAACATTTTGAACGCGCTCATCAGAGAGTTCAGAAACGTGAACAAGTCCAGAAACTCCAGAACCAATTTCAACGAATGCTCCGTATTCTTTAATCGAGTCAACACGGGCTTCATAAATTGTTCCAATTTCTGGTCCATTGATTTGCATATTGATGGTCGCGATACAAGTTTTAAGAACTTCCATATCACTTCCCAGAACCTTAACCATTCCTTCTTCAGTGATTTCAATTGTAACTTTGAATCCTTCTTGAAGTTTCTTGATATTTTTTCCACCAGGTCCGATCAAGGCCCCGATCTTATCTGTAGGAATCATAACCGTCATGATCGTTGGAACACCTGGCTTGAATCCATCGCGTGGAGTTGCGATCGTTTTCGCCATCTCACCTAGAATATGCATTCGGCCTTTGTAAGCTTGTCCAATAGCATCTTCGATAATTTGAGGGGTGAGTCCTGTAATTTTGATGTCCATCTGAATAGCTGTTACACCATCTTTTGTTCCAGCAACTTTAAAGTCTAGATCCCCTAGATGATCTTCATCACCTAAAATATCTGTAAGAATTTTATATCTCTTCCCGTCAGTGATTAATCCCATTGCAATACCTGCAACTGGACTCGCGATAGGAATACCGGCGTCCATCATTGCCATTGATCCTGAACAAACAGAACCCATTGAAGATGATCCGTTTGATTCTAAAACTTCACACACGATACGAGTCGTGTAAGCGAAAGTTTCTTGAGGTGGCATAACTGCTTTAAGAGCGCGTTCAGCAAGATTTCCGTGACCTAATTCTCTTCTACCTGCTCCTCTCGATCCTTTAGCTTCGCCAACAGAGAATCCTGGGAAGTTGTAATGAAGATAGAATTTCGAGTATGAAAGACCAGTGATACGGTCTTGCATTTGATCTCCAAGAGATCCACCAACAGTTACTGTGGCCATAACTTGAGTTTCACCACGAGTAAACAATGAAGATCCATGTGGATGGTTAAGAATGCTAACTTCCGTTTCGATTTTGCGAACTTCATCCAACTTTCTTCCAGCAATACGTTTCCCTTCATCAAGGATGTCTGCTCTCATCATGTCGTATAATAATCCATCGACAGCTTTGTAAGCTTCCTTAGATGCACCTTTGTCATCTTTTAAACCGAATGCTGTAGGTGTAAGTTTAATTTGCTCAGTGACTGCTTTATTAAGGGCGCGAACAGCGTCCTGACGTTGCATTTTATCGTTGATCCCTAGAGCAGCACGAGCTGTCGTCGTGAAGTCAGCTTTTACTTTCGCTGAAAGTGTAACATTCGCTTCAGCTGAAGTGTACGTACGTTTTTTCTTTCCAACTTCTTTTTGCATTTTATCTACAACAGCACAGAAAGTTCTGATTTGCTCATGACCAAAGTTAATGGCCTCAAGAATTTCTTTTTCAGGGACGATCTTTGCTTCACCTTCAACCATCAAGATTGCATCACTCGACGCTGTAATGGCGATTTCGATATCAGATTTTTCCCATTCAGCGAAAGCTGGGTTGATCACAAGTTTGCCGTCAATACGACCTACTTTTAATGTTCCAAGAGATGCTGAAAATGGAATGTCTGAAATAGCGATCGCGGCAGAAGCTCCTAAACCAGCTAACACTTCAGGGTCACCATTTTCGTTGTATGATAAAACTGAACATGTCACAACAGTATCGAACATGTAGTCACTCGGGAACATCGGGCGAAGTCCGCGATCGATAATTCTGCAAGTTAAAATTTCTGCAGTTGATGGGCGGTTTTCGCGTTTAATGAATCCACCTAAGAATTTTCCTGCTCCGTAAAATTTTTCTTGATACTCAACTAAAAGAGGAAAAAAATCTTGCCCGTCTTTTAATTCTCTTGCCGAGCACACAGCAACTAGAACTTGCGTTCCGTTACAGCTTACAAGTACTGAACCGTCAGCTTGTTTTGCAAGTCTTCCAGTTTCGATTGTGACTTCTTTGCCACCGTAATTGAGTTTGTACTCTTTTTTGTTTTCGTTCATGAGGTCTCCAAAATATTGGCACCAAAAGCGGTGCGATGTTTTTGAATGATGACCTTATCTTTTCGGAGAGATTTAGAAAGATATTTCAAGAGAGTGGGTGCGCAGGAAAAGACTAGACACACTTACTTCAAATATCCTTCAAATCCACCACCAAAAATTCGAAGTCTTCATTCTTTAAAATAGTTTAAGTAACTTGAAACAAAAAGGGAACCCGAAGGTTCCCTTTTTTCGTTCATTTTTTTATTTTCTTAGGCCAAGTTTCTTAATAACACCTTGGTACTTTTTCTCATCTGTTTTTGAAAGATAAGAAAGAAGTCTTTTTCTTTGACCAATAAGTTTAAGTAGTCCTCTGTTTCCAGAGTAATCGTGCTTATTAGCAGCAAAGTGAGGTGCAAGGTTCATAATTCTAGCTGTAATAAGTGCAACTTGAACTGCCGTACATCCAGAGTCTTTTTCACCTGAACCAAATTCTTTTCCAAATTCAGCGGTAATTTTTGTTGATTCTGCTTTTGTAATCATAAAATGTCTCCTCGCCAATGTCCGAGCTGGGCTTATTCCCAACCAAGATAAAGGTGCTTTTTAATAGTTTTAACTTTTTAGCGAATAAATTCAGACATGTAAACTTTTAAATTACCAATAAGCCGCTCTTCGATTTGACGGATTCTCTCTCTAGAGACTCCGTATTGATCTGCAATGCTTTGCAGTGAAGCTGGAACCTCTGAAAGAAGTCGTTTTT
>JAYSPR010000019.1:0-10815 GCA_043721975.1 Bacteriovoracaceae bacterium | reverse complement strand
AAAAGGATATCCCCATTTTAGGAATTTGCTTAGGAGCTCAACTTTTGGCTCACGTTCTAGGCGCAAAAGTGACTAAAAGTGAAATTAAGGAAGTTGGTTGGTGTGATATTGAACTCACATCTATGGGCGAGCGTGATCCCTTACTTTCACACTTTAAGAAGTCAGAAAAGATTTTTCAACTTCATGGGGATACTTTTGAAATTCCCCATACAGCAAAGCACTTGGCCCGTTCCAAGATTTGTGAAGGTCAAGCTTTCAGTTATGGTGAAAAAGTTTATGGACTTCAATTTCATTTAGAAGTCGATGAAGAAATGATTCTTAGATGGCTTGCTAGCACGAGAAACCAAGAAGGAATTTTTAATCAAATTCCAGATTTTTCAATCGAGAAAATTACAGCTGAAACAAAAGACAATATTCCTAACTCTCTAGATCTGAGCCAGCAAACTTTTAATAAATTTATTGATTTATTTGCTTTAAAAAATAAACCTATTCGACTTGGCTCAAAATAATTCTTTAATTTTTTGGAACGAGATAAAAAAGTTTTCCAGGATGCCTCATAACTCCGGCAATTTGATGAGCACTTTCTCCGCTGCCAATATAAAGATCCACTCGCCCACCACCCTTAATAGCTCCTCCCGTATCTTGGTCAAAAACTAATCTTGGCTTTTTTATCCAAGCTTTAGGTGTGATTTCATCTAGGCTCTCAAAAACCGGTTCCTCTACATCCAAAAATGCCATTGCCCCTTTTGGGAAAAATTCTTTATCTGTCGCAATTGTTCGCCCTTCGCTAACTTCCATTCCTGTATAGGTAAGAGCAAGTCCTTCTAGCTTTTTAAAAAAAACATAACTGGGATTAAAGTTAAAAATTTTCTGTTGTTCTTCTTTAGAGAGAGTTTCCAAGTGCAAACGAATTCTCTGCATACTCATTTCACTCATAGGAATAATATGTGTGAGAGATTTCCCGATGGCCTGATAAGGGTGGCCATTTTGAGCATCATAACCAACTCTCACTTTCTCACCATTTTCAAGTTCGATAACACCCGAACCTTGAATTTGAATAAAAAAAGCATCAATTGGTTTAACCCAGTAAAGCTCAAGCATTTTATTTGCTAATTTTTTATCTGTATCAATTTCTTTTCTCGTAAAATATGGTCTTAAGGTATTCTCAACAAGCTGCCCTACAATTTGTGGCAAGCTTTGATTATTTTCAAACTTCAAATAAAATTTTTTAAGATCGACAGTCACAAGATCAGTTGGTGTTGAATAAATTGCCTGTGAGTAAAGAGCTGTTTCAAAGTGACTTCCACCAACAATAGGTTCATAATAACCCGTTACCATAACTTCTGCATAATCATCTCGCCCATAAACTTCATAGAAATCAAAATTATTAGTGATGTAGGTCTTCCAGTCGTTTTGATTTTGAAGGATTTTCTCTAACGAAGCGAGATAGTCTGCCTTTGAAATTTTCTTAGTACCAAATGTAAGCGGGTCTTTAACTAAAGTTGTTTTTTTAAAACCTTCAATATGATTTTTTAGTGCGTGAATAAAACTTTCATCTGAATAATCATCCACGAGAGCTGGAATATTAGATATTGGTCTCATGGAATCTTCAATTTTTAATAGAGGATGGCGAGCACATGAAATGATCAAAATAAAAAGACTAAAAATAAGGTAATTAATTTTTTTCACAACCTTATTTTTAGTCTTTTATTAATTAAAGTCAAAGTTCATTAAAACAAATGAGTCGGAATCTTCCAAGAAGCCGATGTCATCAACATTTGATTCATAAGTGGGAGATAAGTTCCATCTAATTTACCAGGCCCTTTGTTCACGATAATCTGTCTAATTGCTTCATTTAAAAGGGTCGTCTTATTTGGTAACTCATCAGCTATTTTTGATAGCTTTTGTCCGGCTTCATTAAAGTAGGCCGCCGATGCTCCACCATTAATTCCAGCAGTAATTAAAGCTGCACTGACTTGGTATAAATCCGTCTTCAAAGTTTTTAAGAGAGCATACTCTTCTACATTCACCTTTGGATCTTGACTAACATTTTCAAAGGCCCAACGTTTGATTTCGACTAGTCCTGTTTTATAAGCATAGAAAGGCTCTATTTTGTCAAAGTCGTAGCCCCAAGTGACTTTCTTAACGACAACTCCCTGACAAACAACACTAGTTGCATCGTCATCCATTGAGCTTACTGAAACTTTAGAAACAGCAATAATTGTGCTCATCTTGCCATTGGCCTTGCATCTATATGTACATTCAAAATGTGCTTTTCTTGGGTAAACCAAACTAAAATCGTTCGAGATATATTTTTTTGAATCGATAATTGGTGAGCAGTAATTATTTTCAGGTAGCACATCTTTAACAGAGGCATTCACAACACTGATGAGTGAATTAACCGCCAAGAATCCCCAAATAAATAGACCTGACTTTGAAGAAAATTTCATGTGCACCTCACTTCCTTAATGAAAACTTAATTTGCATTAAAACTTTATCATCTAGTGAATTTTTGAGAACTTATCCGATAAAATTTTCACGCCAAAGTGTCTAAAGTTTAGACACCTGTCTAAAGATAGGACAGGTTTACAGCTTATTAGAAAAGTATCCGATATCTTTTTATCAATCGAGGTAGAAATGAAATTATTTAAAATGGCTCTCTTCGCTACAATTACTTTAGGTGTAAACACGATAACCTTAGCAAATGAAGCTACACATAACGAACAAGCTCCAGCTCACGTTACTCCTTTGGCCTCAAAAACACCCGTGCCACCAAAAGAAGCCCCTCATAAGAGAGATATTGGCCCAGTCTCAGCGGAAGTTTCACTACGATACCTTATTAATGGCAATAAACGATTTACTCATAAGACGGTCAGAAAAGATGGTATTTCAAAAAGAGAAATTGCTTCATTATCCACAGGACAAAAACCTCATGCTATCGTTTTATCTTGTAGTGATTCAAGAGTTCCACCGGAAATTGTTTTTGATCAAAAGTTAGGAGAAATATTTGTCGTTCGTACTGCAGGTCAAGCACTCGATTCTTCGGCCATTGCAAGTATTGAATACGCTGTTTCACATCTTGGAAGTAACTTAATCGTCGTCATGGGACATGAGTCGTGTGGAGCTGTTAAAGCGGCCCTTTCAACTCTTAATGGTGGAGATGCTGGAAGCCCTAGTCTAAATAAACTTGTCGGTGATATTCATCCTAGACTTGCTCGCTTTTCAAGAATTCCAGCTTCGACTGGAGTCATTGCAGAGAGCTGGTCGAATGTAGAAGGTGTTGCAACAGATCTTGCCTCAAGATCAGAAATTATTCAAAAGGCCATGGAAAGTGGGGAGCTTAAAGTTGAGAAGGCCCTCTATCATTTAAGCTCTGGCGAAGTTGAATGGAAATAAATTTATTTATTTATTTAAAAATTTAGCTAAATCACTGGCCCCACCAATAAGTTTTCCATCAATAAAAACTTGAGGGTATGTCGGCCAGCCGCTCCAAAGCTTAATGGCCAGTCTTTGCTTCCACTTTGAAAAATAATTCCCGTAACTTAAAAAATGGTACTGAAGACCTTTTTCTTCTAGGATTTTCTTTGCTTGCTTCACAACTGGATTTTGTCCCATACCAACCACAACAATTTTGTGACTCTTCACTGCTTGTTTCACTTCTTCGACAATATCCTGATGGTAAGTCGTCATTGCTGTTAATGCTTTTTGGTCAATACTTTCTTCACTTAATAAATTGCGTCCCATAAATCTCCTTATTGATATTGTTTCTCGATGAGTTTCTTATAAAAACCATTGTTCTGACTGATTAATTCAGCGTGTGCACCAACTTGCACGATCTCCCCTTGATCTAAAACTAAAATTCGATCTGCTTTTTTTATAGTCGATAAACGATGTGCAATGATCAAGGTCGTTCTTGAATTCTGTAAATGTTCTAATGCTTTTTGCACCAAAGCTTCACTTTCACTATCAAGAGCGCTAGTTGCTTCATCTAGAATAAGAATTTTGGGATTCTTTAAAATAGCGCGAGCAATGGCCACTCTTTGTTTTTGTCCACCAGAAAGCTGGACTCCTTTTTCTCCCACCATCGTTTTATAATGATCTGGAAATTTGACAATAAAATCGTGAGCGTAAGCGAGCTTTGCTGCTTCAACTACTTCTTCGATACTAGCATTTGGTCTGCCGTAGCGAATATTATCTTCAATCGATTCTGAAATTAAAATCGGTTCCTGAGACACAATCCCAATTTGAGCTCTCAAAGCATAAATGTCGTAATCTTTGAGGTCATGTCCATCAATGGAAATAAGACCTGAATTGACATCGTAAAATCTCATTAGCAATTGAGCGATGGTCGATTTACCTGCTCCAGATGACCCAACAATGGCAATAGTTTCGTGAGGCTTGATTTTAAAAGTTAAATTTTTAAGAACACTGACATCCGCTCTCGCTGGATATGAAAAATTAATATTTTTAAATTCAATTTCACCCGCAGTAATATTTTTCGTTTCTTTAATTAAATTTTCTTCATTAATAGTCGCTTTTTCTAGTAACTCAAAAATTCTATGTCCAGCACCAAAAGCAGACATAAAATCCGTGTATAAGCTTCCTAGCATCCCCGCTGAAAATGCTACTGTAATGACATAAAGGATATAGGATGTCAGTGTGCCTACACTCAATTCATTTTGAATGACGAGTTTCCCCCCATACCAGACAATAAAAACAACTGCTGTAAAACCCAGGATAGAAATAGCACCTGTGAATTTAGCAATCTCAAAAACTTTTTTCATCGAAAGATCAAATGAATTTTCTAATTGCTTGTCATACCGACCTATTTCCCACTTTTCTTGAGCAAAGGCCTTAACTGTTCTGACTCCTGAAATCCCTTCTTCTGCAACTGCTGAAGAAACTGCCAGGGAGTCCTGAGAGGCCCTAGAAATTGATTTAACACGTTTTCCAAAGACGGCGACCAGGTAGGCAATCGGTGGGATAATAAGTAAAATAAAGATGGTTAATTTCGCTGAGGTAAAAAATAAAAAAATAATTCCACCAACGACTTGAACAATATTTCTTACCAGCATTGAAATATTCACACTCAAAGCATTTTGCAAAACGGCAGTGTCTGAAGAAAGTCGTCCTAAAAGTTCCCCTGTTTTAGAAAAATCAAAAAAAGTCATTTCTTGTGAAAGTATTTGTGAAAAGAGTTTAGCTCGCAGCCTCTTAACTGTTTTTTCGCCAGCTTTTGTAAAATAAAAATAACGTAAACTAGAAGTCACACTCTGAATAACAAAAATAATTAATGCCACACCAGCTGCCATGTTAAGAGCATGTGAGTCTTTTGTTTTTAAAGCTTCATCAATAATCACTTTGATATATTGAGGGTAGGCCATAAGAGCAGCACTACTTAAAAAAAGAAACCACATTCCTTTTATAAGTAAAGGCCATTCTTCTTTTGATAAATTGAGTAACTTAGTAAAGAAAAACTTTTGCTTAATCATTTTAATTTTCTCTCGAGGACCACGCCTGATTCTATGTGATGAGTAAAAGGAAACTGATCAAACAAGGCTACTCTGGTCACATTATGAGTTTTGGTTAGGAAGGATAGATTATCACTGAGAGTCTCTGGATTGCATGAGATATAAATAATCTTTTCATATTGAGAAGCAAATAATAAAGACTTTTCATCTAAACCAGACCTCGGTGGATCGACAAAAATGGTCTTGCAATTATAGCTTTTTAAATCAATACCTTTAAGACGGTAATATTCACGAGTGCCACTTAAGGCGTCACTAAAATCTTCCGATGACATTCGGATAATTTGTAGATTTGAAATCCCATTGACTTCGATATTATACTGAGCGGCTTCTACGGATGAACTAGAGACTTCAGTGGCCAGGACTTTTGTAAAATTCTGTGCGAGAGCAATTGAAAAGTTTCCATTACCACAATAGAGCTCTAAAAGATCCCCAACACTGTCTTGACTCACATCAATCGCCCATTCTAGCATCTTGGTCGCAATGATTGCATTAGGCTGAGTAAAGCTATTTTCGATTTGCTTGTAACGATATTTTCTCTTATGTATTGATAATTCTTCAATAACAAAGTCTAGGTCGAGATCAATTTTTTGTTTTCTTGCCCTACCGACCAAATTGATTTTATATTTTTCTTGAAACTTATTTTTTAACTTCAATGCTTCACTTTTCCAAGTATCATCCAACTGCTTGTGATAAAGCATCGTCACAAGAATTTCACCAGACAAAGTAGAGAGAAAATCAACCTGAAAAAGCTTATGCCTGAGACTTTGGTTTGTCTTAATCTCACTTAATAAGTCCTTCATCACTTGATTAATTAAAAGACTGGCAACTGGATATTGCTCTAAGCGAATTTTTAAATTTGATTCTTTGTCGAACATATAGAAATAGAGATCTTCGCCTTCATGCCAAACTCTAAATTCAGCACGCATACGGTAATGCTCGGGAGGAGACTCAAAAACTTCTAATGATTCTTGAGTGTAAGGTGAAAAAAGGGCCTGGAGCCTTTGCGTTTTTTCTTCAAGCTGTTTTTGATAAGTCTGCATGGGAGTCTCTTTTTTTAATTTTTTGCCACATGTATAAATGAAAAAAGAAAGCTATAAACCATTTTACCCAAATGGCCGTGGCACCATGGTAATAGGCATAGACTCCAGTTGTAACTGCAGTGAAAATTCCTAAGATATGAAGATGAACACGTTCAGGTATGACAATAGAAAAAAGAAATAAACCAGTTGATATCCAGCCGATTGATTCAATAATAAGCGTATTCATTGGCATAATCTGCTTATTATTGTTTTAGGCATGAAATATTTTGAGAAGAAATAAAGTTTTTTGAAAGAATAATTTCAGTGTCACTGTACTGAGTAATGTAATACTTCACTCGCTCTAAATGACGTGCACAATTTAAAACATTCAAATCCAGCTCTGTACCTGGAAAGCTTTCATATCCCCTGAGACATATAAACTTTTTAATTGAATTATCTAGAGTAATGGATTGGTCATCATGAAATGTTAATAAATAATCTGGTCCACTAGTATTGCAGTGATAAACTTCGCTGGAAAAAGCGCTCGCTGATAAAAGTAAGCAAATGGACAAAAATAAAGATTTCATAAAACTCCCCTTTCAATAGGAGTTCGATAATATACCTTAACTTTATGCTTTAAACGTCTCGATGCGTCTTGGTAAGAAAAAATAATCAGCGAGTTAACGCATGCCTAGATAGACTAAAACCTAGGCTTCATTTAATTAACGACACTGTCATAGAAGATTTCCGTAAGGAATTTTGCAATTCCATAAAGTACCGATCTATCCGTAATATCATCTACATCTTTTTCTGTTTCAAAACCGTAAGACTTATTCATTCTTTTTTGTATATCGTCTTTTACATGGTTAATAAACTCACTAGGAGCATTAGAGCATTCAAGCATCAATTCACCATTATACTTCGCTGAAAAAAAGTCAAAATTGTAGGTGCCGATAACGATATCACGGTCATCAAAAATAAAAGTCTTTGCATGTAAGCCAAGAGTGGCCTTATCAGATAATTTGTCAGTTAATTCATAATCATCTAACTTCTCGCCTTTAAATAGAAAAAATGAAATTCCCTTGAGAAGCCATTTCCTAAGAAGTTTATCAACAGCGGCCACTGTTACTTTTACATCTGTCGAGTTGGCACCATTGCTCAACATGGTAATTTGGACTTTTTTATCTAAAGCAGTTTTAAGAGCAGCTTCATCTGCTTCACTCATTGAGAAATAAGGTGTTTCTATAATAATACTCTCACTCGCTTTTTTTATTTTATCGAGAAGAAAATTATTAATAAACCTTTGATCGCGTACACTTCTATTTGCAATGGGTTTTTCTGTAATAAAACTTAAGTTTTCACAGCTTGTTTGAAAACTCTTTTCATTCTCTCTTGCACCCACGGTATTAACCGCTTCTTCGTATGAAGCATCATTTTTGAGATCTAAAAATGACTCTGCTGACTTAATGCCTTGTACATATCTATTATATTCAGCTGCGTTTGAATTTTTTCCACCTATGTTTCTAGGATTATTTGGTTCCACTGGAACCTTTGACCAAGGTGAATTCCAAACGTTATTAAAGCTTTCAGTTAGCTTTGGCACGAGTTCACCGCTAACAACCAGATCTCTATCAAAAAAATTAAACTTTTTACTTAAATCAAAATACTCATTTCCAATATTTCGTCCACCAGTCATGGCCTTTTCATTATCAATCACAAGTAACTTACGATGATTTCTAAATTTATTACTAGTTCCATTAAAAAGGTTAAGTTCATTAAAATACCGAACTTCAATTCCCTTTTGAATAAGTTTTGTGGCAATGAAAGGAGTAATATCTGATTTTCCAAGCATCGAATCTAAAAGAAGTCTAATTTTTACACCTTCTTTTCTTTTTTTTAAAAGAGCACTGGTGAATATTTTTCCGGACTCATCAGCTTTATAAATAAAGTACTCTACATCGATCGTATTTTTAGCCTGCTCAATTAAATCTAATCTCTCTTTTAATGAACCAAGGCCATGAGTTAATAATTTTACAGAATGGTGAGCATTACTTTTTATCAAAGCACCATCTTCACTAATTTCCGCAAAAGCATTACTGCTAATCACCAATAGATTAAGTGCAAAGATGAGAGTTAACTTTTCTTTAAGTTTCATTTATTTTCTCTTTAATAGAGTTGTCATTCCAATGATTATAACCAGCTAAAGTATTGAGAAACAGACTTGTGTAAATATGCCCCAATAAATTAAAAAATGTCTAAAGTTGTGACAGTCTAGGTCGTAAGAAAATGACTAACTTACTGATTAGCAATAAGATTAAATACTTTTTTTATCTATAAAATCCTATTGCCGAGGATGAAATTAGTTCATAAAATTCTATTGCTGTCATTATCATCAAGGAGATACTAATGAATATCACGAAACTTACTACAATCTGCTTAACCATCTTACTTATTTCTGCTTGCTCGAGTACTTCTCAAGTTGAGAAAAAAGTAGCTCAAGAAATTAAAAATGAACCTGCTATTAAGCAAACTGAAATCGGTCCAAACGTTAGAGATTATATTTCGAAATCGACAACTCTGACTGCAGAACAAAAAACTAAGCTTTTAGAAATCCAAACAAAAACTCAGGCCACTAACCAATACCTAACTGATGAAATGACAAAGGTAAAGTTAGTACTAATGAAGACCGTTGTTGACCCAAAAGCAAGTCGTAAAGAAATTGCTTTATTGAAAAAGAATTTAAAGAAATTAAACACTAAGCAATTTGAAACAACCATTCATGCTTTTGACCAAGCTCATGCGATCATCTCTCCGATGAGCAATAGTGCTGATAAAGAGTTTCTCTACAATTCATTTCTTATGAGAGAGCACAGCATTTACTAATAATTAACACCTAAGCAATTCATGATTTTTTCTAAGTCATGAATTGCTCTTACTCTTAAAGTGCCTGATCAGATAAATGGGAACATTGAGCAATCCCATTAGGGGTGCGGTCTACAAAATCCTTTAATTTAATTGATCCTTCAAGTAATTTCTCTGTTAATACTTGGCTCAATTTTCCCAACTCAACAGCTGTAAAAGGTACATTTCTATGTTTATACAGTTCTTCTGCCATTACATATAAATACTTAACTGTCGCGTCTCTCGCAATTCTCGCTTCTAAATTTAAACAAGCCACTTTACGCTCAGGATCTACAATGTATTGGTTAGTCATCATAGAGCATAGCTCGATGGCTTCCCCACGGTAATTAAGTTTAGTTGTATTAAATTGGTTTTCAGTTCTAATCCAAATACTGTCACCGATGATGGCCTCTTCAATATTTGTAGAAGTGATACTAGGATGAAAGCAGGCCATTAATTCTTTTTTAATAAAAGAAAGTTCTTGTTGCTTATCATCACCATAATAACAAATATCTTTAATTTTAAATCCAGTCATTACGTTGTCTCTTCTAACGTGTGCATGTGAAAAAGAGTCTTGAATGATGTGGGAAGCATGTCCAATCAAGAAAAGTGCATTTTCTATATGTCCAACTTGCCATTCACGAGCCGCTGTCATTGAGGCAACTAAAATTTTTTCTCTAGCTTGATAACATGCTAGGCGAGGAGAAACTAATCCACCTTTTTCTTTATAGTTTCTTAAAAAATGAAGAGATTGTGTGTTAATTCCTGTATGCCAATCAACATCTGGCTGGTCTTTAAACCAAAATTTACTTAATGAAAAAGTACATTGCTCAGTTTCTGGAAAGTCACTGCAGTAAACTCCTTTAACAATCGGATTTTTTGCCAACGCCCCAATTAATCCACGCTTCGAAAAATCGAGATCATGAAGTAATTTAACCCCACCTCTTGCAATATCAACTTTTGAATCATTCGCTTTTAATAATTCTTTAGTTCTTACTATTGCCTGTCTCGTAATTTCTTCGTGCCCACTTGTTCGACCTTCCGAAAATGAAAACCCTGGTAAGATTTCTAATTGAAAGCTCGAAGTAAAAGCTTCAGCATGCCCAAAACTCATCGATAGTAGTATCAATAAAGTTAACAATTTTGTAAGGCTCATAAACATTCCCTTAGTTAAATAAATTCTTAAATATAAATTTATTAAGCAAGAAAAATGCCATGACATTTAGAATGTAATTCAAAGAGCTTTCATTAATCACATCTCCGATAGTGTCTAAATTCTGAACGATTATGTCCTACTCTAATTTCTGAGCGATTATGTCCTATTCAATAACAATTATGTACCCTAAGACCTTTAAAATCTTAGG
>JAYSPR010000018.1:0-33211 GCA_043721975.1 Bacteriovoracaceae bacterium | reverse complement strand
TTTGAGATTTTGTTCTGTATTGTCTTGTTGTAGTTCCAGTCGCTTGCATAAGTTCCTCCGGTTGGAGGTGTCTAGTTCAATTGGGGGTTACGAACATTTGAGCAAATGATGAAGATGAATAAAAAAGTACTAATATAAAGACCAAAAGTGTTCTAACACTAATCATAAATTCCCTCCGAGCTTGATTTAAATAGTCTAACCAAACTCGAAGTGAAATGAAACAAGATTATTTGATCTCAGAACTTGTATGCTGCTTATGTCCTTTAGACTTTTTAGGGAAATAGATTGAGGCCACAATTGAAGCTAAAAGCAAGGTGAAAATGACACCTACAGAAACAATCGTAGGAATATGAAACCACGGAGTAATTATCATTTTCACTCCCACAAATACTAAAATACCGGCCAGGGCATAGTTGATATACTCAAACATCTCCATCACTCCATTTAAGGCAAAGTAAAGAGATCTAAGTCCCAAAATAGCAAAGACGTTAGAAGTAAAAACGATATAAGGATCAGGAGAGATCGCCAAAATTGCAGGAATTGAATCTACGGCAAATATGATATCAGTCGTTTCAATCATTACCAAGACCAGAAAAAGTGGTGTGAAATAAGTTTTTCCATCGATTAAAGTCTTAAACTTTTCTCCTTCAAAATTGGGAGAAATCTTAACAAATTTCTTAACAAACCTAATCATTGGATTAGCTTCAATTTCAATTGTCTTTTCTTCTTCTCGCAACATTTTTAAGCCAGTGACGATTAAAAAAGCTCCAAAGACATAAATCATCCAACTAAATTTTTGGATTAAGGCCACACCGGCAAAAATAAAAATTATTCTAAAAACCAAAGCTCCTAAAACTCCCCAAAATAAAACCCGGTGCTGGTATTGAGGAGGAACTCTAAAGTAAGTAAAAATTAAAGAGATTACGAAAATATTATCAATGCTAAGGGATTTCTCAATAATGTAGCCAGATAAAAACTCTAGACCTTTTTGTTCACCTTGTGAGTGAAAAATCCATGCATTGAACATAAGGGCAAGTGTAATCCAGACAGTTGTCCAGGCCAATGACTCTTTGATACTAACCTTGTGAGATTTTTTATGAAAAACTCCAAGATCTAAAACCAACATAAAACCAATGATGGACGCAAAGGCGATCCATTCCCAAACTGAGTGCACTGCAAACATTACCTTTTCTCCCTCTTAATTAATCACAAATTTGATAAACTCTTTTTTGAAGTTCTATTTCTTTCATTTTTTCCATGTTACCTATAATTGATTTTTCTAAAAGCATCGATTCATTAAGTAGCTTTCTCATTTTTCCCAAATGCGTTTTAACACCAGCTAAAATAATTGGAAGGCGATAAGCTTTAAATAATTTATTTAACTCCAAAGAAGCATTAAGAAAAAATTCATGATGATCTTTCTTGCTTCTTTTTTCAATTCCAGGCTCATTTCGATAAGAATCAATTTTTACCAAGTGTCCTTTATTTTCGATAAGAACATTGATTGCCCTTGAGGTCATTGTCACAATAAAAAATCCTTTTGATTTATTTTTAATTTTCATTAAAGGTTTCAAATGAAATCGATCCGAAACCGTTACCTTATCATCGATATGATTTTGCAACCTTACATAAGCAGCACTTCCCTCAAATCTATCTCCAGAAAAAAAGACCGCTAATCCCACATCTAAAGAATCAAAATAATGAGAGATATTTAAGGTCCAAAATTGGCCTAAATATTCATTTACATAGTTTCTTGAAAATTTTTTAAGCAAGAGAAACTCTGCTTCAAAAAGCAACTGCTTCCAGCGTTCTTCCAAGGTTCTTGACTCATGTAGTGAAACTTCTTTAGATAGATACAATGATATCACTGGATTTTCACTTACATGGTTTTGGTCAATAATATTTTGTAAAACTAGCTCTTTCATAAAATCCTCCTGGATTGAACTTAAAGACATAGTAGGCTATTATGACATTTTAATAAAATTGATATTTAAGACCAAATCGTTCGATTTAAACGAACGATAAAAGGATAGAGAAAAATGAAGTGGTTAAATTACCATCATCTAATTTACTTTAGAGAGATTGCTAACGAAGGAAGTATTTCCAAAGCTTCAGAAAAACTTCTCATTGGGCAACCAGCATTAAGTGCCCAGCTTAAACAACTTGAAGATCAATTAGGAATAGATCTTTTTGAAAGAAGAAATAGAAAACTCATTCTCACTGATGCAGGAAAAGTGGCTTTAAAGTACGCAAACGAAATTGGGCAACTGGGTCAAGAACTTCTTCAGGTCATTCAAGATAAATCCTATTCAAATAAAACGACTTTTAAATTAGGGGCCCTCGATAGTGTTCCCAAGCAGATTGTTTGGGAGATCGCTCAAAAGGCACGAAACAGTAATGATTGCTTTGTTAGTATCGTCGAAGGAAGTCAGGATGAATTAACGGCTGAACTTCTTTCACGAAACATCGATTGTTTTATCTCAAATCACTCTGGTGACATCTCTAAAGATAAAAATATGAATAGTAAGTCATTCGTGAAAGCCCCCGTTTCAATCTATGGAGCGAAACAATATTTAGGCTGCAAAACAAATTTTCCAAAATCACTCAATAATCAACCAATGATACTTCCTACACATCATTCAAAGTTAAGACATGATTTAGATTATTTTTTTGATTCAAAAAAAATAAAGATAATTAGTGAACTTGAAACACAAGACACGGCGTTAATGAAAATTTTTGCGGCTCAAGGAGCAGGACTAGCGGCACTGCCAGACATTGCAGCTTTAGATTTGGTGAGGAATTCTACCCTTTTTAAAATTGGCACGCTCCCAAATATTAAGGAAGAGTATTGGCTCATTAGCACGAAGCGGACTATTGATAATCCAATTGCCTCAATGCTAATGAAATCTATTTAAAATTTTTCTTTTTCAGGAAAAATTAAAGAGAGAATAACAGAGATCCCCAGAATTCCTAAAACAACTCCAAGAGAGATTGATGTAGGTATTTTATACTTAAACTCCAAAAGCATTTTAAATCCAATGAACATTAATACGATTGAGAGAGCAACCGAGAGAAATCTAAAGAGCTTAACAACTCCAGCAAATGCAAAATAGAGTGAGCGAAGACCTAGGATGGCAAAAATATTTGAAGTGTAAGCAATAAATGAATTATTTGTTACAGATAAGGTCGCTGGAATTGAGTCGACCGCAAAAAGCAAATCCGTTGATTCAACAATCAAGAGCACTAAAAATAAAGGTGTGATATGACGAATGCCATTGATTTTCACAAAGAACTTTTCTCCGTGAAAATGTTCTGTCATTTTAAAAAACCGCTTTGAAAGCTTATAAATAAAACTTTCTTCAGGATTCAGTTCTTCACTGTCACCTGAGGTAAGCATTTTAAATCCAGTATAGATAAGAAAAGCACCAAAGAAATAAAGAATAAAATGAAATTTTTCAATGAGAGCGACACCACTGACGATAAAAATAATTCTCATCACGAGTGCACCGAGGACTCCCCAGAAAAGCACGCGGTGTTGATAGCGCTGATCTACTTTGAAAAATGCAAATATTAAAGTAATGACAAAGATGTTATCCACACTCAAACTTTTTTCTAAAACGTAGGCCGTGAGAAATTCGTAAGCTTCTTTTTGACCAACATAGTGATAGATTCCCGCATTAAAAATCATGGCCAAGCTTATCCAAACCAAGGTCCAAGTTAGGGATTCTTTGACTGATACAATATGCTCTTTTTTATGAAAAACACCCAAGTCCAAGACCAGCATAAAAAAAACAAAAAGATGAAAGCCAACCCACCAAGAAATGTGTTCAACCAAGTGAAACCTCATTTTAAAAAATTATTGAATCTTAAAAAATAATACGCTAGGTTGCATAAGATGGAAAAAGAAATACTCATAAACAATTTAATGAAAGTTGGATGGCACTGCGAAGAAAGCTTCTTGGACCATGGTCTCTGTGACGAGCTTGCGAGCGGGTCTAAATCCTGGAAGTCCGCTGAAATTGGGAAAGGATTAAATCAAACACTTTTGCTAAATATAAGAAACGATGAAATATCATGGATTGATCCACATAATGCAAGTGCACCTCAAAAAGTCTTTCTTGAAAAAATGGAAGTCATTACAACAGAACTCAACCGCGAACTTTTTTTGGGGATTAAGGAGTTTGAATGTCATTTTGCTAAATACCAGATTGGTGGATTTTACAAAAAGCACTTAGACCAACATCAAGAGTCAAAAAGCCGAATTTTGAGTTGTATTATTTATCTCAATTCACTTAGCGAAGGCGGCGAATTAGTCATTTACAATAAAGAAAATAAAGACCTGATTGATATAAAACTTAATCCCAGCAAAGGCTTGCTGGTCTGTTTTTTAAGCGATCAGATTTATCATGAAGTTTTACCAACATCAAATGAAGAACGCCTGTCGCTAACTGGTTGGTTTAGAAATTAGAATTCCTTAAACATTTTATAATTTTCTTAGTTTAAAAGCTCATCAACACCTTTTTGACAGTTAAATCTATCGTAGATGTCTTGAATCGTTTTTACTTTTGCACGAGCACCTGAAACTTCCAGCATCGATTTACCGATATAAAAGCTACCAAGCCAAGGCTTACTTAAATAGCGATTTTTTTCTTCTTCACCAATGGCGTCGCCACGCAAAAACTTGAGAGCAAATAAAGCTGACTTATAATGGCGCTGAACTCTTTCGACTGGGCCACTTGCTGAGCTTGAGTTTTCTTCTTCATTAATATATCCGTTATAATAATTTTTAGCATCCGAATGAATGATATCTTTATTCGTCACCACGAAATCATATCCTTCTTGAACGAGGCTATCAGCTTGCTTGAAGCTTAAACGAATTTTTTGAGCATCCTGACAAATATAACTGTTTGATATTTTCTTCGTGTCGTTAATTTTAATCATATCCCCATACTTCGTTTCAAATAAACGAACTCTTTCTTGAAAATCTTTGACTTCATCATGACTCTTATAAGTCGAATATTTTAAAAACTTATCGCCCCACTCTCCAAAGAGTTGCGAGCTAATTTTTTGGTGATTTTCTAAAATACTTATTAAATTCTCTGAGCCATCATCAAGACCCGAGTACTCACTTGGCGCAACTAAGTTCCCTAGTCGGAGTTCAACTTTTTTCACTTCAATAAATTTAGAAGCTAAGAAAATTTTTCTCTTATCCAAACTTTCATTTCTTTGAGTTTTTAAGTCTAAATTTACTTTTGATAATGACTCTTCCTTTGAAGCAATATCAGAACCGATACGAATAATATGAAAGAGTATTTTTGCTCTGAAATGTTCGTTAAAATCCTTGGCAGTTATATTCATTGCTTCTGTAAAACTTATGACATCAAATGAATCAAATTTCTTTAGCTCGTTAATAAATAAATCATCCAACATGGGAATCGAACTAAGATTTAATGTTTTGTAATTTTTAAGCTGTGCTATTAAAAGGTCATAATCTGTCGCTAGCTTTGAGATCATCAATAACTTTTGAGTTTCAGAAGGAAGCTCAAGGGATTGATTAATTCCACCTTGCAAGTAGCCTTGTACTTTAAGCAGTGTCTTTTTTAACTGTGACAAATCACCTACATTCTTATCAAATAAATCCTGATCAAGCTTAGAGTTCTGTTTAGCTAAATTTATTTTTTCTGCATCTATATTTTTAATCTCTAGTGCGATGTTATCTGCCAATTCCTTTGCATCTACATAGTCGGCTTTGCTAGAATTATTTTCGATATCAAGCGCCCCTTGAACTTCTAGCTCACGACGAATTTCATAAAAAGAGCAGTTTAGCTTCACGAATGATTGCCTATCAATAGCTTTATCAAAATCAAATCTTTGTTTAAAAATAAGATCGATCAGTCTGAGTGCTGAAGATATAAGGAAACCTCCTCCGGCAACAACTAATCCTAGTTCATTTCCAGAAAGAATTCCAAGTTGAGTGGAGTCGTAAATAAGATCAGCAGTCATTGATAAAATACGACCATCTTCCATACTGCACTGGTTTTTCTTAAACATTGTTGTGATATTAGAAAAAAGTGAAGAAAATTTTAATCCACTTAAGCTACCTGTCGAATTCGTTCCTGCTGAATTGGTCGAAGAATTTGCATTGTTATTTAAAGCCGTGCTTAAAAAATTAGAAGCAACAGTACTTCCTGTAACCATATTTTGGCTTTTTAACTCATCTTGGATATCCTTGATCGATTCCAAAACTTCCGTCATTTTATCATTTTCTTTTTTTAAACAATTGCCCTTAAGTACGTCCTTTATCGCATCAGTTTTCGCCAAAAGATCCGAAAATTTCCTTGATTCCATTGGGCAAGATTTTGGTCTTGAATAACTTACGCTGTATTTTTTAATCAATTGATCAGCGCGTACTAAGTCTAATTCTTTTGAATAGGCGCTCCACGGTAATAAAGCTGCCATGAGTGCAATGATTGATGATAAAAATAAGTTAATCATAAGATCGCCTCGATTTTTTTATAAATCTACAAAAAGTGAATAATTAGCTATTTGTTTGCAATTATTAAGCCTGAAAATATCCTGCTTAATGATTGATTTGAGGCATTTTACCTCAGCAGAATGTCGAATTTTTAATTGAGTGTCTAATACTTAGACAAAGATAGGAATGAAGAGCATGGTGGTTATGAGCAAATAACATTTTTTAACACTTAGGAGTTAAATCAATGGCTACTCCAACCGATTTTCTTGTAAGTGGCATCCATGGTCTTGATCAAGTTTTAGGTGGAGGCTTTCTCCCAGCGAGAGTTTATTTAATCGGTGGAGAAGCTGGAACAGGAAAAACAATTCTAGGAAACCAATTAGCATTCAAGCAAGCTAGGTTTGGAAATAAAACCCTAATAGTAACTCTCATTGCAGAATCTCATGACAGAATGATCGAGCACATAAAAGACTTCGATTTTTACAATGAAAGATTTGTCGGTGAAAGCATCAATTACATAAGTGGTCTCAATGAACTTTCTCTATCTGGATTAACTGGTTTTAAAGACTTTTTAATGCAAACAATTCACTACTCAAAAGTAAAACTTTTAGTTATTGATGGATTTAACATTGTTCGCAACTACGCAAAAGATGAAATTGAATATGCAAATTTTCTGCATACCTTAAATGCTATTGCTTCAACTCTTGGGATTAGTATTTTTATTATTGGCACCAGAGAAAGTCTATCTCCAGATCAGTTTGTCGCATTTGATGGTGTGGTTGAATTGAAGCGAATTAATGTGGGAATGAGAAATGTCAGAGAAATTCATGTTCATAAAATACGGGGAACTGCCCACTATGAGGGATGCCATGAAATGCGAATTTCTAAAGAAGGAATTCTAATATTTCCTCGAGCTGAATTAATTGTCGCTCTTTTAAATCCATTCCATCCTTCGCTTTCAGAAAAAAAACTTTCCTTCGGAATAACCTTCTTAGATGAAATGCTAAAAGGTGGTGTGCTATCTGGTTCAATGACCTCGCTTTTTGGCCCTCCCGGTGCTGGAAAAACTCTCTTAGGCTTAAATTTTCTTCATGAAGGCTTAAAGAACAATGAAAGATCTCTCTACTTCGGCTTTTATGAGACAAGAGATCAGATGCTTTCACGTGCTGAGGGAATCGGACTCGACTTTGCACCTTATCTTGATTCGGGATCTTTTTACTTCGAATGGTTTCCCCCGACAGAGCAGTTAATTGATGAATTATTTGAAAAATTAGTTAACATAATAAATAAAAATAAAATTAATCGAATTTTCATCGATGGAATTGAGGGATTTAAAATCTCTGCAATTTTTTCAGATCGACTGCCACGCTTTGTGGCTTCGTTAACTATAAAATTGCGCTCCTTAGGCGTTACGGCGATTTTCAGTGAAGAGGCAAGATTGCCAAGCGATGTGAGAGACTATCACTCAGGGGAATATTCAGCTGCATTTGAAAATATAATCTACTTACGTTATATTGAAACTGAGTATCAAGTGAAGAGATTATTAAATATTTATAAAGTTAGATCTAGTAATTATGACATTGCAATACATGAATTTTATATATGTAATGAAGGAATTATTGTTGAAGAAAATTCTTTTAACAATCCAGCTGGTATCAAATGACTCGAAAAAAAATATTAATTGTTGATGATGAAAAAGTCATTGCAGATGTCATTCAAGAGCTATTGACATTGGAAGGTTACATTGCCGTAACCGCCAACAATGGAGTCATGGGCTTTGAGAAGTTTAATGAAGAAAAGCCTGATCTAGTGCTTACAGATTTCATGATGCCCTTTATGAATGGAATAGAACTTATTAAAGAAATAAGAAAAAACCCTGAAAATGACAATGTTCCAATTATTCTAACTAGCTCAATGTCAAAGGTTTCATCTTTTGAAAACGAAGGTTGGCAAAAATTCATAAAAAAACCAACTGATATTAACACTATAATGGATTCTATTATTGAGCTTTTGAAGTTTTATGCAAATAAATAATATAAACTATTTGAGCATTTCACCAAATCTTATAGCATTCAAATAGGGGTCATCGATTTGCATTTCATTCATGCCCCAAGGCTGAGCAGTCAATTCATATCTAAAAGAGACACCACTCTTTTTAAATTCTAAAAAGAGAGATTCGATATTTATAACTCGTATATAACAGCTACTTTCACTACCAATCTTTTTTGCATCCTGCTCACTTTCTGCCTGCCAGAAATGAATTTCAGCAACCCCTCTTTTAACAATCAAATGTTTATGCTCAACAAATAGAGCGACAACTTCAAAGCCTAAAAAATCGGTAAAAAATTTTGCTGTTTTTTCAATATCACCAGAAGGTAATTGAGGTATGGCCGGGCTTAGTTGAGCTTGTTCCATAGCTACTTTTCTTGCCATTTCTCTCGTGACTGATTAGTAATCAGAACTTTTTTTGAAGGATTAATAACACTAGCAACTGTCTCACTAAAATTCATCTGGGAGACAATTTGAATCATTTCTTTTTCACGCAATCTCGCTTTTTCGGTTTCAAAAGTATTAGCGACACAAAACATCGAAAACAATAAACAAAAAAGGCAAAAAATTTGTTTAAACATAACTCTCCCTTTACTTTGACCTAATTTTTTTTAAAGCAGCATTAATGACTGGAGGAATTTCTCCAAAGTAATCACCCTTTCTAAAATTAATGTCTCGCCCGTTGTCTTCCTCTGCCATTTGAGAAAAAAACATTTTAATTCTATACATTGGCCCAACAACTCGATGTGAAAGTAAAATAGACGCAAAAGTCGTAAAGACGATTGAAAAAGTGATGGCCCAAATAAGATTACTAGTCATTAGTTCATTCGATTTTTCAACAAAACTAAAATATGGATTGGTAGGAGTTAGGTGTGCATCCTCTCCCATTAGTCTTAATTTTTCAAAGACATCTGAAATTTTATAATGAATGACAAGTAAACAAATGATCATGATAGAAACATTCAGTGAGACTAAGACCAACTGAAAGGAAGGATACAATAAATAATTTTTTAATTTTCTTTCTTTAATCATTTGAAGTTCCTTAATTCAATCAATCAACATTAATTCAATAGCCTATCGGCATCTCTTTAATAATATTAAGGGGCTTCACTTAATCTCTCGTGCTTGATAAAAATAGTCGACTATGTAGAATTAGTTAAACTTTATCACTTGCATGACAATGGCCCATTGTTCAGGTGTTAAGAAAGAAAAACGTTCATTGAGATTTGATATTTTTTTCTTTATTTTAAGTTCACCTAAAAGCTCATAGATGAGTGAATGACTCAGAGATAGTACTTGGACTTGATCAATTGATCGAAAGAGTGCGTAATAGGAATCACAAAAAAGATCATCCTCGTCTATGCCCCCTAATCCAAATTCTCTATTTTTCCAGACTAAATCTAAATTAAGACTCGATTTTATGAGAGTCACATTTTCAAGCGAAAAATCAAAATGGGCCAATAAGTTTTCAGTTAATTCTAAAGGTGCCCTATCATTTGTATGAAAATATTCCCAATAACTTTTTTCAAATAATGCCATCTCGAAAATATAATCTTCACATTTTTTTTCTAATAAAAATTCTGGAAATAGTCCACCGTAATTTGTGAGATTAGCGGTCTTAGACGGATATTTTTTTACATAAGATTGGGCCAATTCACTAAAATGATCATCACCAAGAATTGCCCAGGTCGCTTCAAAATTAACTCCCAATGCCTCTTTCATTCGTGAGTGGTAATCAATTTTATATACTTCAATAGCTTCATTTAATTGTAGTTCTCCTCCAGGGCAAAGTATTACTTCCAGCTCATTCATTGGTGCGTCTTGAGTAATAAGGAAGGTAAATTCTTTTTGAAATTTTTTAAAGTCCATAAGCTCTCGCTTTATTAACTTCATTGACGACAAGATCATAGCTCGGAATATTTTCATCCCATTCAATAAGTGTGATGGCATTTTTATATTTTTTATAGAAATCTCGATAAAGATCCCACACCGGTTCCCAAACAGGACAAGAGTGAGTGTCAAAATAATATTTACCCATATCTGTAAACCCTGCCAAATGAACCTCATGGACTGAATCTACTGGAATTTCATTAATAAATTTTGTTGGATCAAATTTTTGGTTGTGAGAATTGACGTAAACATTATTGAGATCGAGTAATATCTGGCAGTCTGTTTTTTTGACGAGTTCTCTCAAAAACTGAGCCTCACTATAATCATTTTCCTTAAAGCTCATATAAGCAGATAAATTCTCTAACATCAGAGGGCGATTTAAAAATTCTTGAACCTTTAAGACACGCTCACTTATTTTAATTAGCATTTCATCTGTGTAAGGAATAGGAAGTAAATTATGGAGATTATTATTTTTCATCCCTGTCCAGCAAAGATGATCTGAAATCCGAATCGGCTCAATTGTATGTTCAAGCTTTTTAACCTTTTCTAGATAGCCATAATCAAGCTCTTCATGCGAGGCAATTGAAAGAGAGACACCGTGAAATGAAATGGGTTTATGCTCTCTAATTTTTTCTAAAACTTTAAATGGTCTCCCTTTTGTTTGAAAAAAGTTTTCCGTAATAATTTCAAAAAAATCTACATGAAGGCCAGAGACATCAGTCTCTAGCCTCGATAAAATTTCAGAAAAATGATGATGTCTTAAACCAAGACCAAACATTTTATTTTGTTGCAATCTTTCCACCTCTAGAAAGGCAATCTTTTTTAGAAAGTTTTATTAAGCCTTTTCCTTTACAGCTATTATGACCAGAACATGTTATCTCGGCACTGCAACTATTTTTACCGCTACAGGCATCGACCTTTCCTGCACAAGCACCTTGGCCTTTGCATGAATTAACTCCATGACACATAACTTGTTCATCACTGGCAGCCATCTTTTCATCGGCCATTAGATTCCCACTTAAAATCATAAGTCCGGCCATAGCTCCCACTAATAAATTGCTCTTTTCAAATTTCATTCGTCCCCCAAAAGCTTGATCTTCACTGTTATTAATGAAGTATTAAAGACTCATTCGTCGGGGGCTAAAAAAGGTTACAAAAAATAAAAAAAGGGAGAAATAAATATTTCCCCCTATAAAGCGCATTCTAATTTGTATTTTAATTAACTATTTAATCTGCTCAACATCATCAGCAGAATTGACTAAGACTTGAGGGTTAGCTTGGCCCTGATCGACCATATTTGAAATACCACGAGCACGAATAACAACTTTGCGGTTAATAAGCTTGTTGCGATTATTTTCTTCTGTTCCTAAATTGTCATTCCACAATTTTTCTAATTTTTCTCTCGTGGCTTTGAAGATTTCAGGGCTTTCAAAATTTGTTAGAGTATATTGAATAGTCGATCCTTCTGGATCTTCAACTAAAAGAGCATAGATATTAAAATTAATTTGTGGACTCTTCGGAAATTTGACAAGCACTCCCGTCTTCACAATTGGCTGCCCATTAGTTCTCACTAGAGATTCAATCAATTCAATTGGTTTTTCTTGTGGATTTAAAGTCCCTTGGCGTGCAAGCATAATATGCAGTGGAGCATCTGGCGAAGTTCTCACTTGAATCTTAACTTTTACAAGATCGCCACGATAAAAATCTTTAACAATAATTTGTGTCGCAGGCTCAGTCACAACTACGGGAACAATTTGGTCTCCGTACTCCATGACTAAAATTTTCCCGTCTTCGCCCATGGCATGTATACGGCCAATAAATTCTTTTTTAGTTTTAAGATCGTTTACATTAGTTTTGTATTGAAATGGCAATAGATCTAATTCACTTTTATAATCACGGGCCATATCAAGTGAAGTGACATTGATATGTTTTATAGGGGCTTTGTTATCAAAAAAACTTCCTTTAACAATATAATATTGATGACGCTTTAAATCTTTGAGTTTAGTTTTTACATCATCATTTTCAGTCGCAAGTGGAATTTGCATATTGGTGAAAAAATCATTGGGATCTCTCACTGTTAAGACAAATAAACTAGAGTCACTGTTTGAACCGTGAATTTCACCAGTGAGACCCGTCGTTTTTAATTTTTGTTCAACTTCATTTAAATCGATGGCCGCAAAAGCACCTTGAATAAAATAAGTTGTAAATAAAAAGACAAATAGTACATTACGCATAAAATTCTCCACAAATGATCATGAGGAATTTTTTATACCAAAGAAATGGCGACGAATCATCAGGTAATAAGTTTAACGCACTCGGAATCGAGATATTCTTCTTTGTAAAGCGTATAAGCTTTATAGTGATTTCCATAAAGTGCAAGTTCTGCGTCGGTTAAGGCCCGCTTCAAAATAGCCGGATTTCCCATAATCATACTTTTAGGAGGAAATTTTTTTCCCGGAGGCACTACACTTCCACCGGCCACAACACTGTATTCGCCGATGTGAGCTCCATCCATAATGGTCGCACCCATTCCGATGAGGCAGTGATCTTCGATTGTACAACCGTGTAATGTTACACTGTGACCGATACTGACTTGAGCTCCAATATTAAGAGCAAAATCTTTTGTCACGTGAAGCATACTCAAATCTTGAACATTGGTATTTTTTCCTATCGTAATAGTATTGACGTCACCACGAGCGACACATTGGTACCAGATATTAACATTTTCATGAAGAATCACACGCCCGATGACATCAGCACTCGGTGCAATGAAAATTCCTTTTCCTAAAGCTGGTTTAATTCCTCTGAAGGAATAAAGAGGCATGCCCTACTTAGCCGCTGCAGTCGTTTCGACTGGCTTTTTCCAAGGCAAATGAGACACGTAAGCTGCAAGGTCTTTCATGTCTTGTGGAGATAATCCTTTTAAGATAACATTCATGGCAACGTTTACTCTCACTCCTGCTTTCATGTCTGTTAATTGCTTTTCTATGTACCAATCAAATTGTCCGCCGATAAAAGGAGCTTTCTGAGAAGCTTTTCCTTCTCCGCCCTTGCCGTGACAAGAAATACATTGATTAAAAAGTTTATGACCACTCACGAGTTGAGGAGTATTTAGATCAACCACCGGGGCGTATTCTTTTACGACGACTTCAACATCAGCTACTTTTTCTTTTGGGGTCATGAGAGTTTCTACGAGATGCTCGTGCTCTTTGTAATGTTCTTCAGTTTTATGGAGGTCAAATTTTTCGTTTGAAACAGGAAGTGATTTATAAGAGAACATAACCAGGGCCAAAACAAAAGTTGTAAGAACAGATAAAAAAACTATCAATCTTGTCATGACTCTCCCGCCTGAAACTTAAGAAAAAACGCTCTTAATAATACTTTTATAAAAATGAAATTATAGGGTATCTGCAAAAAAATGGCAATTTTATAGACCGTTTACAAGAATTTTTTCTAGCTGACTTGGATCAGTGATGACCTGAAGCAAGTCCAGATGCTCAGCTTTTATAAAACCTTCACTTTGCGAATGACGCAAGTAAGACAGCAGCGAGTCATAAAAATTTTCATGATTAAAAAGATAACTTTTTTTTGCATGATACTTAAGTTGAGTCCAAGTGAGCACTTCAAACATTTCATCTAAAGTCCCCATTCCTCCTGGAAGACTTATAAAGGCATCAGATAAATCGTACATCATTTGTTTTCGCTGATGCATAGACTCGACCACGTGAAGTTTAGTGAGATGTGCATGGGCCACTTCGTAGTCTACTAAGGCCTTTGGAATAACGCCGATGACTTGACCCCCACGTTTTAAAACACCGTCGGCGACCGCCCCCATGAGACCAATGGAAGCTCCTCCGTAAACAAGGGCCGTTTGGCTTTTAACCAACAGCTCACCAATTTTATCTCCGAGCTCTAAATATTTTTCTCCGCGACCGCTACCCGATCCACAGAAGACACAAAGCTTTTTCATTTCGATCGTCCCTTATCAAAGTAAAAGAAATATTCTTTATTCCCATCTTTTCCCGCTATAGGCGAATCACACTGATCCACCAAGAAAAATCCTTGGGCCTTACACCACTCTTTCATTTCATGAAGCATAACTAAACGATGGCCTTCACTTTTAACAATTCCGTTTTGATCAATGCCTGTTGGACCCACTTCAAATTGCGGTTTAACTAAGGCAATAATTTTTCCATCGGCCTTAACTAGATCAAAAATATTTCTTAAAACGAGCTTCAGTGAAATAAAAGAAAGATCAACGACTGCTAAATCTACTTTTTGTGACAATGAAAATGGAAATTTAATATTCACCCCTTCATGATTTTCAACTCGCGGATCGCTTTTGATTGAAGGAGCTAGTTGATCGTGACCTACATCAATACAAAAAACTTTAGAGGCCCCCGATCTTAAAACATAATCGGTGAATCCTCCGGTTGAGGCTCCGACATCGGCTACCACGAATCCTTCAACATTTACTTGAAAACGGGCCAAAGCTCCTTCTATTTTATGAGCACCACGGGAAACGTATTGAACATCTTTTCTCACTTCTAGCCCCTCACTTGTAACTTGCTGTGAAGCTTTTTCCACTTTTTTATTTTGATAAAAAACGACCCCTTCTTCAATGAGAAGCAGGGCCTGAGATCTCGTAGCCGTCAACTTCGCTTCGACTAAGACTTTATCAACTCGCTCTCTGGTCATAGCGAAACAGGTGTAATGATGATTTCAATTTGCTCTTCATTGCGTTCTTGATGAGTAATTGATTTGGTTTGTCCTAAATAAATATCGAGATTGGGTTCGTTGAAAGTCTTGACGATTTTTCCATTTACATTATAGAGGTCACCCTTGATTCTCACAAAACCCGAAGGTCCATATTCATGAATGCTCTGAACATAAAAAGCGGAGATATCAGCTTTGATGCCATTTTTCATTTGAATCAGCACGTGCTCTTTGTCGTCCACTGACTGAATCGAATGTTGCTCCGTAGATAAAAAGAAACCTTTTCCAATCCCTTTTTTATAAATGAGGCTGACGTTAAGGCCGATCTTGGCTTCCGCCGCAACAGAGAGTGTCAAAAGTATGCAAAGAATTAAATATTTCATCCTTAAATCTTAAAGGATGAGTCATAAGGGGACAATCACTTTATCGTTGAAAAAAATATTTTATAACGATATAACTAAGTCTTGTTCTAAGGGTCAATAGCTCAGTTGGTTAGAGCTCCCGGCTCATAACCGGGTGGTCCCAGGTTCAAGTCCCGGTTGACCCACCATTTAAGCCGTAAGTTGAACTTACGGCCTTTTTTTTCCCTAAATTCCAATTTTCACCCTTAAAGACATCATCAAAAATGTGTAACTCTATTACTTCAGAGCCTTTGATTACGATTTTTTCAAAGATTTTTTCTAAAATGGCCCTTTTATTCAAGTTGGGAAGTTTCTTGAATTGGCCTAGGAACATTTTTATTGAATCTTTAATATGTTCTATTGGTATTGGTCTTAAAAGTTCACCCTTGATGGCCTCCAAGTTCTTGAGACGATCACCAACGTCTTTCTTTTGTGTAGAAAATGAAATTATTTGTTCTTCAAACCATTTCAAGACCACTTCATTGGTCATATCAGTCGTGATCATAAGCTTGTCTTTGATTCCACTTTCTTGTTTGGAAATTTCTTTTAGAGATTTTTCTAAATCTTTTATTTGCTCATTTATTTTAGGAACTTCTAAACTTCTTTGAGAAATAGATTTTAAAATTAACTTTTGAAAATGCTCATCGTTAGAAAGATAGTCATTCAATCGTTTATTGATTAAATCATCAATTTCATCACATCTAACCCTTAAGTCATGTTGCTTATTATAATAATAGCGATATTGTCTTTGTCTTGCTGGTTGCCCTGTAAACTTGCTTCCATCTTCATGTACTAAAAGAGTACTTAAAAGGTAAGTATAACCCTTGCCAACTTTTCTCTTTCTTCCCTTAATAAAATTTAATCTATCTTCAACTTGATTTAATAATTTTGAATCAACAACTGGCCCATGTGGTAGTTTTACAAGTTGAATCTCTTCCTCATTATCACCTTTATTTAATGGCCATACACCACGATATCTATATTCAATTGCATTGAGCATGGAATTGAAGTGGCTTTTGGTAAAAGTCTCATTTCTCTTCCATTTAATATCTAATCTTTGAATTTCTCTAAATGTGTCTATCTTTGATGCCGTTGATAGAAATATTTTTAATATTTTTTCTAATCTCTCAACTTCTTTATTATTAATAATAAAATGTCCCTTCTTCTCAAGATGCTTATCAAGGCCCAAGACTTCTGATGTACCGTTAATTTTACCATCGCTTATCAGTCTTGCTTTACTATTTTTTTTAACTCTTTCACTTGTAGTTTCCCTTTCAAATTGAGCAAGTGAAACTAAAACGGTTGCCATAGCTTTACCGAAAGCAGAAGAAGTATCTAGATTAAGACCAATAATCATTACATCAACTTTATATCTCTCACATAAAGCACTAAACTCCAAAAAATCCAATGAGTTTCTAGATAAGCGACTTAACTCGGTAGCTACTATAAAATTAATCTTTCCACTTTTTATATGTGAGATTAATTTTTGATAACCTTCTCTTTTTGTGTTCTTAGCAGAAACTCCATCATCACTTATGTGCTCAACTAAAGAGAAGGTGACTTTGTTGTCACCTCTCATGTTTAATGAATCCACATATTGCTGACATCTGAACTTCTGCATTTTAGGAGAAGCATCATCTTTTTTAGTTCCATCTTCATTAAATGCTTGATCAAATGTGCTCACGCGGCCGTAGCTAATTCCATATTTAATTTGTAATTGCATAACACTATTCCTATAAACTCTTTTTCTAAGCAAAACTCATCTTTGGAAGGCCTAATAATCCATTGCTCTTCAAATGTACAATCACTTATCTCTAGAACTTTTACTTTTTTAAGTCTTCTCATCATCTTATTCTTCTTAAGGGCCAAACATTTTTCTTTATATCGATTATGTTTTCTTTCTAAAACACATTGTTTACAAAGAGATTCAAGGCCATTAATCTTCATTTTATTTTTGTAAAATGATTCTTCATCTTTTAAACAATTACATTTTGAGCAAGTATAGAACTTCATGGATCCTCCTTGCTTATAAACATGTTTAGCTCTATTACAAAAAATAAAAAAAAGAACAATATGAACAATCTTTCTATATAATCTTTTATTAGAGTTTTATCTTTACTAATAAAATAAAAGATAGAGAAAAGTTTTGGGTTTTGATTGTTCACACTATACATATTTGAACCCTATATCACTTGTCTTTGTGATCCCCATCCATGCTCTATCTCTTCTTTTGGTGTCATTGATGTAGCTAAATGTGTATTGAGCCTCACTTGATTGAACAAGTGGAAATGCTCTTTTTACTTCATTAGAAAAATTATGAACATTGAGTGAGTTAAAGCCATTCTCTTTCATCCATTCTTTGTACTCACTATATAAATCTTTTCTAGAATAAGTAGCTTCTTGTCCAAAAGCATAGTTAGAATGTAAAAAATCTGAAGTTGGGTTAGTGTGCTTTAAATATAGATTAATTGCATTTTGAACACTTTTTGGCTTAATGAATTTGTGATTCTTTTTTAGCTCTCTCAATCCTTCAAGTGCCCATAAAAATATAGCACTTAATTCATTTGACTCTATCCAAAATTTTGAATCTAATAATCTTCTATCTTGTTCACTTTCATTTAAAAATTGTTTTTCAAATGGAATTAATAATAAACGACGTGCTATCCCATCTGATTTGTCCATAATTCTAGGTAAAATATTTGTAGAAAAAGTGAATCTTGCAAAAGGGGCATAAGAAAGTGGCTCTCTATATTTTCTATCAATAGTAATATTTTCACCACTCACGATTGTCTTTAGCAACCCTTCTGATGCTTTACCCACCTCATTTAATTCACCAACAACATTAGCCAACTTTCCTATCAATGCTGAAAGTGCAAAACTTCTTGTTTGATCAATTGCTTCTAAGCCTAAACATGAGACGTTTTCTTTACCCAAAAGGGTGATCATCATTCTTGAAATGACACCCTTTCCATTTGCACCTTGCCCATAGAAAATCATAAATTTTTCCAACGTAGTATCTGGAATTAAATTATACCCAAACCATTGTTGGAGTAGGGTAATAACTTCTTTATCATCAAATATTCCATTTAAAAATTTTTGCCATAAATCACATTTGGAAAATGGATCATACTTTAGAGGTAATTTATTAGTAGTAAAAAATTTTGGTGTATGTGCAAAAGTAAATTGCTCACTTTCTTTTAAATAAAGATCAACATTAAAGAGACAATCTTCAAGACAAATAATTGTGTCATTTTCATGTTGGCCATTAATCCAAAATGCTTTCTTGGAAGTTTTTGGTAATATAGCAATCGATTTAATTGTTGCAACAACATCCTCACAATAATTTCTTATTTTGGCATTTCTTAGCTTGCCATGTTGATGAATGAATCTTATTACATCGGCCTTGAATTCATCTAATTCAACTTTTATCCATACCCCATTTTGGTAGCTATAAAAGTCATCATCAAAGTTTGCCAATATGCTCTCACCATTTTTATCAAAATATTTTTGTTTTAAATAAGTAGTAGCAACGTCATAAATTTGTATAGCATCATCATTTTTCTTAGAAGGAGAATTTTTTACTTCTCTTTTTAAGATCCCCATCCCTTCTTCAATTGGCAACTCACTTTCACTACAATAAACTTCCACATACTTTTTAACTTCATCTTGTGACATACCTCTATCAAAAGCTCTTTTAACAATAAGATATAATGTCTTGTTTCTTATTCCTTTATATCGTGGTTGCTCTTTAAACCAGTCATCAAACTTTATTTTTCTTTTGTAATCATTGTCATCTTCAAGTTTTTCAAGTTCTTCATGATATTTTTCTCTAATATCTTCAAGGCTATATTCCACATCGTTTTCTTCTTTCACTTCAACTAAGAACGAATCACCAATATCTTTTTGATGAAGAAACCATGGTGCTCTCATTGCTCTACTTGGCTCACAAACGCTAGCATCTGTGCTATGAATAATTGAAAGTTCTTTATTTAGACTTACACATTCATCAATTTTAAATTGGTCTTCTTTTTTTATCTTTAGATAAGCATGATCACCGTTTTTTGTTTTTACTAGAATTGATGGCTTGATTTTTAATTTAAGAGGTGTGCTAGTATCATTATCTAGAACAAGATATCTTATTCCTAAAACATTTTCTTTTTTTCTAACTCCTTTCCCATCAAAATAATTTAAGGCAAAACCAACTCCAGCCCCTTTTTGATTAAGAGAATCTAACTCATCAAAAATTTCTTCCAATGTTCCATAATGAACCTTGTTAAGATAATGTCTCCCACCCGAGTCATCCCAAGTTTGAGCAAGAATTTTTTCATCTTCTTGAACCCCATGGGCCATTAGATAATTTGAAATTTTTACTCTCATCTCATTTAATAATTCTAGGTCATTTTTTGTTTTCATATTGCCTCCAATAATATTGTTTTGAATGGTCCAAAAAAAACCAAACCTCACATAATACCGAGGTCAGAGAAAAATTTTTGTAAATTGGCGCCTCTATTTTTAAATTTTCTTTATTTCTAGATAGTTGCAAGGAAAATAAATTGGCAATTTTTTTATAAAAGTTGAGATAAAAATCTAAAACACAGAAATATTGAATCAATTATTATGTCAAAATTGCATCCAAAAATCGTTGCAATAATTGGATGCTAACCATTGTGTCATCTTAACGTCTTAGGGTCTTCTCCACATTCTTATGTACTCTCCCCATGAGCGATATATAATATACTTAAGAGGTATAGTAATGACTGAAAAGTTTGTTGCCTTATATTCAAGAGTCTCTACTTCATATCAAGATAGTGGCCTTGAAGCCCAAGAAAGAGCCCTAGAGCACTTTTGTGCAAACAATAATGTATCTCATTATAAAAAATTCTCTGACAAGAATGTGTCTGGAGCCAAATCAAGCAGGCCTCAATTAGATAAGATGATGGAAGACATTAAGATTGGCAATATTTCAAAAGTCATCGTTTATTCTTTTAGTAGGTTTGCAAGATCAACAAGGCATTTACTTGATGCTTTAGAATTTTTTAAAAAGCATAATGTTGAATTTATTTCTTTGAGTGAAAACATAGACACCTCCTCAAATTTAGGAAAATTTTTTATAACTATCATGGGGGCACTGGCCCAACTTGAAAGAGAGTTAATCTCAGAGAGGGTTAGTAATGGTTTGAAAAATGCTCAAGCTAAAGGCAAAATTATAGGAAGGCCAAAAACTAGACCAAGTGAAACTATTTTAAATCTTAGAAAGAAAAATCATTCTTATAGAGAAATTGCTCAAATTATAGGAATGTCACATACAGCAGTGGCTAGAGAAATAAAAAAGAATGAGCGTAATCAATCAAATAGTAGCTAAGACTTTAGTTCCACTTTAATTTTCAATTTGCTGTTATCAAAACAAGTGTTTTAGTTACAGAGGTTAATATGAGTACAAAATTCATAGAGGGATTCTTGCAACTTAAAATTGATGGCTATTGGTATGTGGGAGATTACAAATTAAAAGAAGGAACTCTATTTGAGATTTTAAAAGATAATGAATGGGTTATGCTTTCATTAGAACAAGCTCAAGGTGCCTTTTATTGTTTTCCCATGAGTCCACTTGAAGTTGGAGATAAGGTGAGAATAGAAGTCGATCTATGAATAAGATTTTTTGTCCTATGAATAGGATTTCATTTATTACTATTTCATTTACCAACGATAATAAATTTTATGGAATTAAAGTTTTCAAAAATATTGGCTACAAGGCTTAAGGGCAAAAACTTGAGTGCATTGGCAAAAGAATTAGATATGCCAAGGTCTATGCTTCATGATTGGGTGAAGGGAAAGAGAATTCCTTCTCTAAACAATATTGAATATATCAAACTTCTTGCTGACCATTTGAATATTTCCTTAGAAGAACTACTTACTGGCGAAAAAGATGACAAGAAAATTATAAGCTCAATTCTTTTCCAAGATGATTCTAGACAATACAAAATACAAGTTGAACGTATAAAATGAAGGAGAACCAATGAAACTTTTTAAATTTTTACCATTAATTGCTTTAGTCTCTTGTGGAAGTGCAACCCTTGCTCCTCAAAATGAAAGAGTCATTAAATTTTCTGAAAGTGTGAATGCAGACAAGTCCACTATTTATACTTCTACCATGGCTTTTTTTGCTAAGAATGCTGGTGATGCCAACTCTGCTATAAAAATGCAAGACAAAGAAGCTGGCATGATCATCTTTAAGGGAAATACTCCTTGTGATATTTTTAAGCAATTTGGTGACACTAATGATTATTTTGTTCAATTCAATTTAACTACAAAAGCTGAAAATAAATCATTAAAGCTTACCTTTGAAGATCTTGTGATGGCAGATAAATTTGGAACTCCATTTAGATATGATTATGGCCAAATCACTGATGCCTCTAAAGTTGAGAAAGTAAAAGATTGCTTGTTACCAATTAAAAACTCAATTCTCTCTTCTTTAAATTAATTTTGAGGGGTAAATATGGCATTAATAGGTTATAAAGTTATCACTTCAAGTGGCTTCAATAATGAAATATTAAATGTGAATTTTTTACCCTCAAACTTTCTTCAAAAAGCCCATCTAATGGTTACTATTAAAGGTGGCATCTTAGGTGAGAGAATTAAACTTACTAAAGATGAGATCAAGGAAATTGAAATTCTCCATGAGAAAGAAACTTCTAGTGATACAGGCCAAAGAATAAAACATGGTGCCATTGGTGTTGTCTTGCTTGGGCCTATTGGCTTATTAGGTGCTGCTCTTGGTGGAGCAAAATCCCTTCTTACTATTAGGGTTCTCTCTCACAATAATTGCCAACTCATTTTAGAAATTCCACCTAAGGAATGTGAGAAAATTTTTAAAGAATTAGTTGGAATAAATCTCCAAGATGAAATAAACAATGGATTGCTTAAGTCGTAATAAATTGTTTACCTTAAATGCTCATTAAAATTATTAAATATATAAACTTAATCTGATTTTTATTTTTTAATTTTGAGGAATTGAATATCAAAAATTTCGAACATTAGTTTAATAGTTGCCCATTTTAATAGGAAATGTGATTGAGATGGACATGAACTTATTGCCCACAATTTTTAAAAAAATAATTCTTAAATTAGTATGCAATAATTGTTTTATAAATATTAAATACATGTCAAATCCATATGAATATAGTTCCTCTAAAATACAAAAGAGATTATACACAATATCTTTTTAAAGATATGAAGTTGTGTAAATCTAGATTAGTTCTTAAGGTCTTAGAACAATTTACATTAGATAATCCAACCGCAACACTAGAAACATTAAAAGCAAAATTTCAAAATACAACGGTCCACGAGATTGTAGTTTCTTGTGATAACTTAAGGCCCAATAAAATCAGAAGATACTTCACCAATAAAAAGGAGATAATCTCACTTAAGGATACAAAGGCATTTGTGAGTAACCAATGGGGTATTGGTAATATCAATGTTTTTATAAAAAGAGCTATGGAGCTTGGATATCAAATTCAAGTATATAAAAAAGAAACCACTCCAACAACTTAACCAAATATCAAACGTTTTAGAAGATAAAATGGACAAATGAAAATAAGATATGAAAATTCCTTAAGATTAAAATCTTTTTCTTCAAAATCGCCATAAGTAGAAAGTTCTTTATCAATTGTTTTTCTTAGTAAAATTTTAAATTCTTCTTTTTTAAATCTTATTTCTATTCTTTCTTTTTTGATAGTTGCTCTAATTATCTTAGATGGGTCTTGTTCATTTGGAAAAGTTTCCCAATAACTTGGTTTGCTAAATTCATCAATATCAAACACCTCATATTTTTTCCTTAAAATTTTATCAATTATCCATACCAAGCCAAAGCTTCTAATAATTCTTAATTTTTCCATCAACTCAATTCTCTTTAAAGCCAATGATAAAATCTTATCGTATCCACCTTGATTTGAGTCTTCAAAAGAGTTTTGGGATATTTTTGATTCTTCAATTACTAGTTTTTGATTAAGGTACATTCCCACAAGGCAACAAATACATAGAAATAAAAAGTACCAAAAAACTATCCATCCTTCTGATAAATAAATTATTGTAAAGGGGATTTTATTCATCAATTCTACAAAATCTTTATAGCTAGTAATAAAAGTTATCCAAGTTCCAGCTAATAATCCAATTTGAGCTACTAAATTTTTCATAAGATACTATAGCATTTATTTAGCACTTTCTTAAATAAGTTTCTCTTACAACCTTTGAGTACCAAATCCCCTTCTTAGTTTTTGTTTCAACTTTTTTTTCATTCAAAACATTGGCAATTTTTTGATATGAGTAGCCACTATTTCTAAAAGATTTTATCAACTCAATGACTTCTTGCTCTTTTTTAAACTCAATGGCCTTGCCTCCAAACTTTCTATAACCATAAACATGGCCACCATTACTTCTTCTAGTGATGGTTTTTAGAGGAATGTCATAGCGCTTTAAAAGTTTTGTTATTTGTGGTCTTGAGGAAAAAGCTACCTTGGCAATTTCAGCACTACTAAGGCCTTCTTCAAGGTATTTTTGCTTGAGGAAAAATTCATCTAATGGTGAAATCTCCAATTCCCTTCTAATATTGTCAACTACTTGCATTTTAGGGAGAACTAATTCATATTGATGAATAGATGCACCACCATTTTAAAAAGCCTCGATTTATTCGAGGCTTTTTTGTTTTAACTACCGTTAGGGTTTATTACTTAATCCTATTTTTTTACGATTATCTGCTAATTTCGGTTTGATCATATCTTCGTAACCATCGAGTCTTTCAAAAACTATTTTAAACAACTGGTTCGTCCCCTTTTCAATGTTCGTAATTCGTTCGTCTAAGTTATTTTCCATCATTAGAAAACTTCGTAATCTCGTAAATATTCTAATTATAGAAATATTAACTAAAATAGCACTCTCACTATTTAGTATGCTTGAAAGCATCGCTACGCCGTTTTCTGTAAAAACATAAGGTGCTATTCTGCGTCCGCCTCGACCAATTTTTGATATCCCAATTTGGGATATCAAAGCATCGTGCTCATTTTCATCTAGTTGAAACATAAAATCATTAGGAAACCTATGGATATTGCGTTTAACATTTCTATTAATTATTCTTGTTTCAACGCCGTAGAGTTTTGCCAGATCACTATCAATCATTACTTTTTGACTTCTGATCACATAAATCATTTTTTCAATTAATTGTTCAGTCACACTAATCATTTTGTCTCCTCCATCAATTAAAGAAGAGTTAATAACCCAAGTTTTGATTGCAATTAAGACATTTATTTAAATCAGTGAGAATGTTTCATTAATGAATTTAGATGTGTTTATTTTTTAATTATAAAATTACTTTTCCAATTCTTGACGGTGTAAGGCTCAAGCCATTTTCAGAAAAAGGAAGTGTAAGCGACATCCAAACAATCAATGCTTTTCCCTTGATGTTTTCTTGTGGAACAAATCCCCAATAACGAGAGTCAGCTGAAAAGTCTCGATTGTCTCCCATTACAAAATATTTCCCAACTGGAACTTTAAAATGAGTGATCGTATCAGCCTGCGTTTTCCTGTTGGTGGTTTGAATGACAAATTCATGATTTTGTCCTTTAACTTTATAAAAGTTAACCTTCTCTCCACTGAAGTTATTAATAAATTCTGCAGTCATGGGTGAATTATCTGAAGTAGTTGTAACTGCTTTACCATTTACATAAACTTGTTTATTAATTAACTCTACTTCGTCTCCAGGTAAACCAACCACCCTTTTGATATAATTTAAGCTTGGATCGAGTGGATACTTAAAAACAATCACATCATCTCTTTTTGGAGATTGGAATTCAGTTAAATAAACAGGATCGCTATACATATCAGAGAACGGTAATTTAAGACCGTATGAAAATTTGTTAACAAGAATGAAGTCTCCAATATTTAATGTAGGTATCATCGAGCCACTTGGAATACGAAAAGGCTCAAAACACATTGACCTAAAAGAAAATACCAAAAACACCATGGTTATAAATGATTTCACTTCTGTTACATTAATTTTTTTAAATACATTTTTCATAAATTTCTCCAACTATAAAACATTAGTGTGCTGAAAATGCTAGCAAGAAGCTTGTTCCACCAATTCCCCAGCGAAGGATTTGGCTATCAAAAAGTACCATAAAAAAATCCTTTAAATTTAAATGCGAACTAGATTGCGATTTTTTATCTGCCATTACTTTGGCCATTACCTTATCTGCAAATCCCTGAGGAACAAAATCTTCCACATTTTTAATAGCTGAATCAATTTCCTCAAATTCCATGGCCATGACATTACAGTGAGAGCACGAAAGAACATGACCTTGATCATGCAGTGAAAGCGCCCTGCCCCAGGCGATGTTTTCCTGTACTAACGTACATTCATTATTTTTTGAAGTCATACAAACTCCTCACTAACTAATAGGCTTTTTAAAAACAGCTTGCCTCGATATATTCGAGATTTCACCGTGCCTGTTGAACATTTTTCTATTGCTGCAATTTCATCAAGAGTTAATTCATTGATATAGGAAAGTATCAGTGGAACCTTAAATGGATTTGGAACCCTAAGGACATAACCGTGTAGATTTTCATTTGATAATTTTTTTCCAATAATTTTTTCTAAATTATCATCACTTGAGTTATCCATCGCTATCTTTTCTAATTCATCTTCACTTTCAAGCCATTCACCTTTTTTCTTAAATTCGTTAATTGCGTGGTTTCTGGCAATTGAAAATATCCAAGTAGAAAAATTTCCTTTGTCTGGTTGAAATGTTGAAAGATACTGAAACGATTTTAAAAATACATCTTGAGCAAGCTCTTCAATTTTCTGAGGGGCAAAACCAAACTTTCTAAAAAAAGAAAATAATGGGCGCTGATAACGAATTACAAGTAGCTTATAAGCGTTCTTATTTCCTTTTAAAATTTGCTCCACTAATACTTGATCTTCCACTTTATCTCACTATGATTTAAATTTTCTAAAGTGTAATACATTTGAACTTTAAAAAGGTTCCTAGAATTTATAGTTATTTTCGTCAAAATAAAAAAATTTAATAATATTAAAGAGTTACGTGACCATGAAAATCACATAATTTTCGAATCACTAATATTCATTACAGAGTTTTCAAAAACTGCATCTCAATACATGCAACTTTAAAAATATGTATATATACATACAAATATGGTATAATTTTTATGGAATTTGAATGGGATCATGTGAAAGCCAGAAGCAACTTCAAAAAGCATAATGTTTCTTTTGAGGAAGCGATGGAAACCTTTTCTGATCCTGAAGGTATTCAATTAGACGATTACCTACATTCTCAAAATGAAATACGACATTACTGGATTGGCAAAACTGCAAATGGCCGAATTCTTACAAGCTGGTTTACAAAAAGAGAGGACGTGATTCGTCTCATTGGAAGTGCCAGCTGGAGAAAATTTAGGAGGTATTATGAAACAACCCAAATTAAGTGAATTAAATTTAAATGTTACAGGCACAAAAAAAATTCGTGAGCTAGCCTTAAAATCAAAAAAAATTAAAATTACAATAAATATTGATAAAGATAGCCTCGACTCACTTAAGGAGATGGCCTTCAAAACAGGTGGCTCCTATCAAAAAATACTTAACGAAATAGTTAAGAATGGACTTGTTAAACACAATGATTCAGAAAATCGTCTCTTAAAACTAGAAAAAGAAGTTGCAAAAATTAAAAAGAAACTTACGGCTTAAAAATTAAGGTGACTTAGAAGGCTTCCCAATAAACATCCTTCCTTTATCAGTTAAAGGAACTGCTACTTGAGGATTAATTTTAGCTTTAACATTAGACAGAAGCGACGAGAGCTCAATCGTATAACTTTGATCAACGGTTCCAACAGATACAAGTTTCACCAGGCCAATGGCACCTGCTTTATCAGAAATCCAGAAGTCGACAACTTGATCAGCGCGTTTTTTCTTATAATGAGTGCAAAGAATTCGTCCAGCTGGAACTTCAACTGTCTCCATTCCCACTTTATATTTTTCAATGTCACTTTCTTTTCTAATGAAAAAATCTTCCACCTGAACGCCATTTTGATTATTCATTTGAAAATCTTTTGTCATGATCTCTGGTACTTTCATGTCCGGTGTTTGAACATAACCCTGCTCGAGAGTCATGCCATTTGTATTAATCCCCATAATAAATTGTTGCCAGGCCTGAACTCCCAATAAACCACCCGAGGATAAAAAATATTCCACGCCAAGCTTGGTAAAACTCGATTCGGTAATATAGATACTGAGATCTACTTTTTCACCTTTGGCTCCGCTAAATTTAAATTCAGAACCAGAGCCAACTACGTATTCTTTAGTTCCAGCATGAAGAGTAAAAGATGAAAATAAAAACAAACAAATAATTAATATTTTTCTCATATTTACTCTTTATCTAACTCTTCTAATAATTCTTGGGACTTTTTTTGATTTTCTTTAAGAGTTTCGATTTGTTTCTTTAAATCTTCTGCTTGAGCAGGTGTAATGCTCGCATTGCCATCACTACCTGATGCTGCCGTTGGATCGAGTTCTTGATTTTTTAAATCTTTTGATTTGATAACTTCATCTTCGGCTTTGATTGAATGAGGTAGTAATAAAAGACTTAAAACAATAATGAATGACACTTTCATAAAATTCCTCTTTAAAAAAATATTACTTACTAACATTGACTGAATTTGTACTGTCAGATTTTCCATCTTTAAATTCTATAATTTTTCTATAATTACAATCCGACACTTTTGAATTCATTAGCCCAATACCAAAAGGTGGTAGGTCATTAAATTCAATTCCTGATTTCTCAAAGCCACCCTCGATTTTCGCAATACCTTCTTTCACACTTCCCCCCTCTTTGGTGTAAGCACTCAAGGTTGTCACTTTTTCTGCCAAAGAAAGTTTTAAAATTTCCTTAGAATCATCAACGGTTGAACCCGTTTGACTAAAAGGAGCTTTTACCTGCCTAAAGACTAAATCATCTTCGCTTTTTTGAACAAGCCCTATAATCTCTCCACTCTTATTTCTCAATTCAAAATTACTTCCAAGTTTTGTTGAACAATTTCCACGCTGATCACTGAATGTCTCAGACTGATAAATACACCAATCTTTGCCTTCTTTCCAAATATTAAAAAATGCTGATTTGAAAAATTCATCTTTCTCATTCTTGATGTAAGTTTGAAGTTGAACTCCGCCAGAAAATAGATCTATACGATTATATTTATCTAATGTTACCCAAGACGAAAACGTCGCCTCTCTCAATTCTACTTGAAGTGGTCTTCCAGGTAAATCATAGCACTGATCGCGAGAATCATCTTTCGTAGGAACACGGCATTTACCAAATGTATCTTGGTAGCGAGTAGTAATCGTACAAATCGGAGCAGAAGTAATATGCATCAACTTTGGATCAATAGAATAAATGGAAATTTTTCCCTCTAGTGGGTTACCAAATTTATTAAAATAATATTTCGCTGGCTCCACTGCTAAATTCTTTGCGCTAACAGTAATGACACATTCTTCACCCACTTTTTCAGCTATGAGGTTAACTGCGATAGGTCTAGATGGCCCACTAAAACTTCCTATTCCTTGCAGTAAAGAGTACTCATCTAATTTTCCTTCAATAACGGCCATCATCCCACATTGAAAAACACTGCGTGGTTCAAACATATGTTCTGAAGAAAAAACTCCAAAACTGATAAAGAAAATTAAAAACTTATACATGAAGCTCCTTTAAATTTGCCCCGGTGCAACTGCAATGAAGAATGGACCAAGTGAACAGTTAAAAGGTATGAGCACGACCACGGTGCTATCAATTTTCCCTAAATGAATTGAAGGAATAACCATTTCAAGATTTAACCCCTCACTCGAAAACTTCTTTTTACATTTTCCATAGATGATATTGGCCAACTCTCCTGCTAAATCTTTATTTTGGGAGTCAATCTTGGTACATTTTTCTAAAACAATCTTTTCATAAAAATTTAAAAATGTATCTTTGGGAAATGCCAGATAATAACTCCCGCGAAAAAAATCTGACGAGATTCTTATTCTTGAAGAGATATCAATTTGCAAAGGCCCCTGATATTTTGATAAAAAAACTGGTGCAGAGTGAACTAAGTTTTCAGCAGAACTCATTTCAATTAATACGGCTTTCGTCTGAGTGATAAAAACATTGATAAATTCTAAATCTATTTCAAGATCATTTTTTGCATTTAAAAAAGCATTTGGATCTAACACTTTTCCAAAAACTTTAAACTGTATTTTATCTATGAGATTAGCCAGGTCGAGTGGCTTATTAATCACAACTAAATTATCACTGGGAAACTGAATTAATAATTCACCAGCTAACTCAAAATCATCATCACTAATAAAAATAGCAACATCTGATTTTTTTTCATTCCGAAGCATTGAAAGAAAGCGCAAAATAAATTGCGAATCTGAGCGTCCCATGTTGGTGTTGAGATAGACACAACTCACTTCAAATTTTGAACTGGCCTCTGAAAGTTGTTTTCTTGACGTAAGTCCATGGACTTTTAATTTTGGAGAAGTCACTTCTAATTCAGTTTTAATAAGCTCTACTTCGCTTATATCTTGGCCAACAATTAAAATATTTCTTATGAAATCCATACTCGCAAATGACCTTATTTTATTTTCTAAAATTCAGTAACTTATCGGGTACGGTGAAGAGAACTTAAGAAAGATAAAAAACCAAGTAAGAGCGTAGAGTAATGATAAAACATTTCTACCTAATACGACACAAGCTAGACTCAAGGAACATTTTATGTTGTACTTAAGTGATCTCTGTCTATCAATAAGGTCAGACCAGAAATGAATATGAAAATTTTAATAAGCTCACTCCTACTTCTGACTTTTTGTATTTCTTCATGTAAAAAAAGCTCTACGACAACACCGACAACTCCCACAACAACAACCGTTGTCGCTAAAGGCGATCGAAAATTAGGAATTCATATCAGTGAGCCACAAAATGGTTTCAACACGGCCTTCACGACATCACAAAGGCTAGCCTATGATTCAGTTAATATTCATTTTTTTTGGGGAGTAGGTGACTTCACTGGAACACTACCCGGCACTCCACTTGAAACTAATACCAGTGCAAGCTGCTCAGGAAGTTCGACTTATGACATGTCACTTGTATCTGCTGCAAATTCTTTCTATCCCACTTACGATAAAAAAGTTTCTCTCACAATTGGTACATACGACGGACCCAATAAGCTCATTCCAAAATGTGCAACTTCTCTAGCTTTTGATAGCACCACAATCAAAACGATGTTTCAGTACCTTCTCGATAATATTTTTAGTTATGCTTCTTCACTAGAGCTAAGTTCACTTGTGGTTGGTAATGAAATTGATAGTCATGCTGATTTTGCGACCTGCTCAACTGGTCCGCTTTCTGCAAAGTGGAGCGAATACAAAACCTTCTTTAATTACGTCTCTGCTTACGCTAAAAGCCTCAAGCCTAGCCTCAAGCTAGGGGTCACAGGCACGTTTGATGGACTCACTTCAAGTTCTAAGTCCCCATGTTTTCAAGAAATGTTAAGTTCTGCAGATTTTATCAGTGTGACTTATTATCCACTTAACTCTGACTTTTCCATGAAGTCCACTTCAGTCGTTCAAACCGACTTCGCTAAAATCACTCAAATGTATCCTGGTAAAGAAATACGATTTCAAGAAATTGGTTACTCATCAGGTTCTACTTACATAGGTTCATCAAGTGCAGCCCAAGTTAACTTCTATAAAGAAGTCTTCAAAGCTTGGGATACTTACCGAAGCCAAATTAAGTATATTTCAATCGTTAACCTTCATGAGTGGTCGAGTGCATCTGTTGCTGGCTTTGGAACCCTTTATAATATTTGCCCTGGAAGTCTGTGCAATTCATTTAAGGAGTACTTACAAACTTTAGGTCTTAGAACCTACACTAATGATGGAACTGATAAAAGCGCTTTTCAAACAGTTATAGATGAAGCCAGTTCTCGCGGCTGGAAATAGACTTTTTTTCAACCCCTTATATTCACACGAATGACTGTTAAGACTTTCAACACTCCCTAAAAATTGGTCAATTTTCAGTCAGTTATTCAGTAACTTAGCCCCTTAATTTTGGCCCGTTCCCTGCAATTACTATTCGTAAGCGGGGGCTTAAAATGAAAACAACAAAATTATTTATTATCGCCATTATCTTTTCACTTATTTCAACTCCAGTTATGCCAAAAAGCATAACGAAAGCAGAAGTTGCTAGATACAATGTTAATATGATCTCTAAGATGATTAAGGTCATCCAACCAGATCTTAAACTTAATAAAAGAAAACAACTATCTTTAGAGCTTTATAGAGCCTCTAAGAAATTCGCAGTTGACCCTAAGATCATGGTTGCAATTATTGCAACAGAAAGTAACTTTAATAACGACGCTGTCTCTTCAAGCGGAGACTTGTCTCTTGCTCAGATTAATACAAAAGTTTGGGACGTAGAGTTCCAAAGATTAGGCCTTGCAAAAATTAACATTAAAAGATTAAAGAAAGATGAGGCCTACGCTCTTAATAAAATGGGCGCGATCTTAAGCATCTTAAAAGCTCGTCACGCTAAAAAAGATGCTAAGTGGTATGCTACTTACCACTCAAGAACTAAAAAATATAAAGATCTTTATGTGAAGAAAGTTCAGTCGCACTTAAGATCTATCGCGACCGCTTCTTTATAATTTTTTAAAGTGATCCGCTAAATATTTTTTCGACTTTTCCACAAAGATAGATCTCTTTTAAGTCATTTGAAAACTTAACTGCAAGCCGTCCACCTAAAGTCTCTAAAATCACTTCGCCTTGCCATCCATAAAATTTAGCGGCAGCAAGAGCTGTCGCAGTGGCCCCGGTGCCGCAAGAAAGAGTTTCATTTTCAACACCTCTTTCATAGGTTCTGATTCTTAAATGGCCCGGAGAAAGCACTTCATAAAAATTTGCATTAGAGCCTTTAAGAAATCTTGAATCATACCTAATCATTTTTCCATTTTCAAAAACGGGATAATCAAGAATTTTTGAAATTTCAAATACCGCGTGAGGGACACCCGTATTCATATAAAGGCATTGTTTTGCGTTTAATTTAGCGTTCAAGTCCAATAGAGAGATTTTATCAACATCGTAAAGCTCAGTCATCTTGAGCTTAAATCCATAAACGGAATCGAGACTACACTTGTAGAGGCCATTCATTGTTTCAAACTGATAAGTCTCTTTTTTGGTGTCTAGTATTTCGTGAGCGTAAGCCGTAATCGCTCGGGCTCCATTGCCACACATTTCTACTTCCCCACCATCTGCATTTATATAACGCATTTTAAAATCAGCTTGACTGCTGTTTTCCAAGAGCAGAACCCCATCTGCGCCTACTCCAGTTTTCAACTGACATAGCTTTGACCATAAATTTTTATTTTCAGCTTGATAATGACCATCACGATTGTCGATAACGACAAAATCATTTCCAGTTGCATTGTATTTTTTGAATTGAATTGTTTTCATGAGTAAAATATTAAGTTGATTTAACGAACTTGTAAAAGTGTCTAAATTCTGAACGATTATGTCCTACTCTAATTTCTGAGCGATTATGTCCTATTCAATAACAATTATGTACCCTAAGACCTTTAAAATCTTAGG
>JAYSPR010000017.1:0-16113 GCA_043721975.1 Bacteriovoracaceae bacterium | reverse complement strand
GACCAAGCGAGAATAGGGAAAATTAAGAAAAACAATGCACAATTTTTAATGAGCTTTGAGGCATTATCGAGTATAGTGATCATTAGCATTCCTGGGAATAGTTTCCAGTGAATTGTCTCTAAAACTAAGGGAGATTGCAATGTCTACATCAAAAATTTCAGGACTTCTCAGAACACATCACTGTGGAGAACTTCGAGATAATGATTGTGACAAGACGGTAGTCCTTTGCGGATGGGTCAATAAATACAGAAATCTTGGAAGTCTTCATTTTATCGATTTGCGTGACAAGTACGGTGTTACTCAGTTGGGATTTGTTAATTTCAAAGGTAATTTAGACGAATTAAAAAAGTGTTCGCTAGAATCAGTTATTATGATTAAAGGAATAGTTCAAGCTCGTCCAAAAGAAGCTCAAAATGCTCAAATGGAAACTGGGAGTGTAGAAGTTCAAGTCACTGAACTGACTTTGCTGTCGAAATCAGATATTGATTCAATACCATTTTTACCATTTGGATCTGTTGAAGCGACGGAAGATTTGCGTTTAAAATATCGCTACCTTGATTTGCGAACAAAAAAGCTGCAAGATATATTAAGATTGCGATCAAAAACGATGAATACAATTCGCCAACTTTTAGTGGGTGAAGATTTTGTTGAAGTGGAAACCCCCATACTTTACAAATCGACTCCTGAGGGAGCCCGCGATTATATTGTTCCTTCCAGAGTTCATCCTGGCCAAGTCTATGCTCTCCCTCAATCACCTCAAACCCTAAAGCAGCTTTTGATGATTGGTGGGACAGATAAATATTTTCAAATCTGCCGTTGTTTTAGAGACGAAGACTTAAGAGCTGATAGACAACCAGAATTTTCTCAAGTGGACATTGAAGTGTCTTTTTCAACTCAAGAGTATATGAAAAACTTAGTTGAGATGATTTTAAAAGCAGTTTTTAATAAACCAGAAAATTTCACTCTTCCTATGATGACTTATAAAGATGCCATGAACTTTTATGGTTGTGATAAGCCTGACCTTCGTTTTGGTTTAAAACAAATGATTGTGACAGATATTTTTAAAGGATCAGACTTCGCTACTTTTGCATCGGTTGGTAATAACGGTGGAATTATTAAGGCCATGTTTGTTCCAGAGACCATGGGACAATTTACTCGTAAAGATACAGATGGCTTTGTTGAGATCGTTAAACCTTACGGTGGCAAAGGTGTGGCTTTTTATAAACTCTCTCGTGGTGAGAGAAGTACAGGGATTTCAAAATTTATTACAGCGGAAATCGAGGCTGCACTCTATGCACTATCACCAGAAAAAGGGGATGGAACTTGGCTTTTCTTCGCTGATAATAATCACTCTGTAGCTCATGCCAGCGCTGATGCCCTAAGAAGAAATTTAGGACAAAAATTAAATATTATTGGCAAAGAAGATGCCTTTTTATGGCTCTATGATTTTCCACTTTTAGAGTGGAGTGAAGAAGCTAAAAGATATGCAGCCTGCCACCATCCTTTCACGATGCCATCTCGTGATAAGCTTGATGTTTTCATGAATGCTGATCACCAAGATCCCAAAGGTCCGCTCTCTACATTAACAGCTGAAGCTTACGATGTTGTTTGTAATGGCTATGAAATTGGTGGTGGTTCAATTCGAATTTTTGATAATCAAGTTCAAGATCGTATGTTTAAAGTCTTAGGTTTCACACCAGAGGAAACAAAGGCCCAGTTTGGTTTTTTCATTGAAGCACTCAAATATGGTGTTCCTCCACATGGTGGCTTAGCTTTTGGTTTAGATCGACTGATCATGATTTTAACCGGCACGGATTCTATAAGAGATGTTATTGCTTTTCCGAAAACTGCTTCGGCCAGCGATCTTATGTCTCAGGCTCCATCGCGTCCGAGTGATGCTCAGTTAAAAGAGCTTCATTTTAATTGGACTAAATAGGAATAATTTTTATCTTCTTAACTAAATCTTGATATGGGTTTTAGGTGACTTGTGTTATACACATGAAAACCTAAAACCCTATTGGAGATTATGATGAAAACATTAATTCTAGCTTCACTTTTAATGACAAGCTCTATTTGTTTTGCTGGACCTGAAGACCATATTCAAGCTCAAACCTGTTACTCTCTTGTTGATCAAGATTTAAGCAAAGTTTCAGATTTAGCACCTAAGGAACTTTGTTTTGAAGAGTTAAGTATCAATACGAACGAAAACAAGCTCTATGTTTACAGTTATTTTAATCACTATCAAAAATTTTTAAATGATTTAAAGATTACAAGTTTAATTCGCCAGACAGAAGATGCTTACTCTTATAAGGCCGAAAAAGTTTTATTTGAGCAAACTGAACGTCACTGTGAAGATGGGTTGAAGTTAGTATTGAAGCTTGAAGGAAATGTTGATTTCGCAGGCTATGGCGATATTGGTTCACAGAATTTATCTCTGGTTCAAGAAACGAAAGCAGATGTTTGTCACTCTAAAGCCGAAGTCACAGTTTTTAAATACGTTCGTACTTATTAAGATCAATTAATAAATTCCAAGCACTAGGTAAGCTCAAAGCTAGCTTAGTGCTTTTTACGCCTTCAATTTTCTACTCATAGGTATTAACTATCGTTTAATTAAGCTAATTGATTTAGCTTATGGAAATATCTTTGCGATACTATTCATAGGATCTTGGAGGTTTTAAATGAATGGTGCTTGGCTTGGATTTATTGGGGGAGGAATTTCTGGATTGGCGACAGTAACTGGTGCAGTTCCAGTATTATTTAATAAATCTAAAGTAGGTCAATTCTTAGAAAAAATCAATATGGATTTTGTAACAGGTCTTATGCTCTCAGCAGCAGCTTTCTCGCTTATTTTTCCAGCATTCTCCGCGATTGGAAAAAATAAAGTACATCCAAGTTATTTAAACTTTTTCACGTTAAGTTTTGCTTTATTACTTGGAGTGGAGTTTATTAAAAAGACAGCGAGTTTCTTAGATTTAGTCTTAACTTCGATTTCGACTGAAAAAAAGAAGGCCTTATTATTTGTAGTGGCCATGATGGTTCACAACTTTCCAGAAGGAATCGCTTCCGGTGCAACAATGACTTTACCAGGAGTGCAGGGCCATTCACTCTTAGGTGCGATTGCTCTTCAAAATTTTCCAGAAGGATTTACAACTGCATTAAGTTTTTTGGCCTTAGGGCTCAACCCTATATTGGCCTTTATGGGAGCTGCAACAACAGGATTAGTCGAGCTTGTAGGTGGAATCATTGGAGGCTACTTAAGTGTGAGAATCGACGGCATACTTCCACTTCTCATGTCCTTTGCAGGTGGGGCCATGATGAGCGTAGTGTTAAGTGAAATTTTAGAAAAAACCAAGAAAGAAAACTTTAGTTTTATGTTCAGACCGAGTTTTTTGTCTGGTGTGGCTTTAGTTCTTATCTTTAATAATTTATCATTTTAGCAGTGAAATATCTTAAAAAGGAGATCAGAATGAAAACAACTATGGATATCGGAATTGATGAAAAACACAGAGAAGAAATCGCTAAGGGCCTTTCAAGACTACTTGCTGACACTTATACACTTTATTTAAAAACTCACAACTTTCATTGGAATGTGACAGGGCCAATGTTTCAAACTCTTCATATTATGTTTGAAGGTCAGTACAATGAACTTGCACTAGCTGTCGATGCCATTGCAGAACGTATCCGCTCGCTGGGAATCAAGGCACCTGGCTCATATCAGGAATTTGCAAAGCTCACTGTCATTAAAGAAAGCACTGGAGATGTTAGTGCAACTCAAATGATTGCAGAATTAGTTGCTGGACAAGAAGCAGTGACAAAAACAGCGCGTAGCTTATTTCCGATTGTAGATGAAGCCCATGATGAACCAACTGCTGATCTTCTTACTCAGAGAATGCAGATTCATGAGAAAACAGCTTGGATGTTAAGAAGTATGCTTGAGTCTTAGTTATTAAGTTAGTATTCATTCTTGTTTCATTATTTATCTATTCTTGTGGAACCACTCCACCTAATACTCTGGCAAAATTAATTGAAAAAAAATTGCCGGGATATTGGGTGGATTATAAAAGCAATTTTGGTGGCGAAACAAGTCAAGTCGTAGAGAGTTTTGTTCACATAAGTTGTGATGGAGAAATTCGTTACGAGATCAATGAACCCTACGCACTTATTTTTAAAAAATCTAATGATGATGGTAAAATCAAGTCAGTCACAGATGACTCAATCGAATTTAAAAGTTGGATAGGGCTCTCTTGGAAAGATCATTATAGTGGGCCAATTAAAAATGATGATGGTTGTTTTGAGTTAAGATTCAAAGGTAAAAGTTTTGTGACTAATGCACCAACCGATTGTTCAAAACCGCCTCCAAGCTTGGCTGATGCATTTGAGGCGGTTAAAACATATTTAAAAAGTAGTAAAAAGAAGACTTGTTATTAAGTTCAATTATTTATTTAAAATATCAGATGCACCTTCCATGCACTTGACGACAAAATTGGAAGCAATGTTGTCTTCTAGAATTTTTCTAGAGCATAAAAATTTGTAATCACAGCTTTGAATATATTTAGCACTCACAGGACTTTTTTTGGCAAGTTCATCACATCCTTGTATTTTTTTATTGATTTCACAATAATTTTTAGCGGCCACTAACGCTTCTGGAATTTTATTTCCTGCAGTGAAGGAATAGATGCCACAATTAAAGCGAGCTTCCAGATATCCCATCTGACAGTCTAGTGAATTTTGAGCGTAGGATGACGGTAAAATGAGAAGAAAAAATAAAAGAGGTATAATTTTATTATTCACAGCTAAATTATCGGAATTTTAGGAAAAATTCTGAATAGAAATTAAGCGGCTTTATTGGTGGAGTTCTTTTCAGTCTTAAGATCTGTATCAGGCACTTCTTTTTGAGCTTTGATTAAGGTTAATTGGAACTCAGTCCCTTTTTTCGTCGATTGGATAACTTCATTTTCAACAAAGGTATTTGAAAAAATATCAGCTAAACTTTTTTCGTCTTTTCTAATAAATGAAAGTGCAAACAAAAATGATCCAGTCATAGCACAAGCAAAATATGAGCCAGCTCGTATCATAGATTGATTGAGAGTTAATTCTTCACCATTACTATTTTTTACCTGCAAACCAAGGAGGGCCTTACCCATAGTTTGTCCATTGCTTAAAAAGTAAAAAAGTGAAAAATAAGCAAAGGTAAGTGACATAAGAGATATGGATGAGAGTGTTGCCATTTTATGAATTAAAAGCAGTTGGACTCGTATGGGAAAATGGAAAAAGACTGTTTGAACAAAGTGATTAAATGAGGCCATAAAAAAATAATTAGCCACAACGATTATCGATAAATCAGTAGTGAAGGCATAAACACGTTTTTTTAAAATTGAGTTTTCTGCTTTCATCTTTCCTCCACGCTTTGTAGACATATAGTCTTATCGAGCATTTCCTGAGAAAGATTAGTGAATCTCTAGATTTTTCTTCATTTCATTGAGTTTTAATAAAGCATCAATGGGAGTCATTTTCATCACATCCATCTTGGTGAGTTCACTTTCAAGTTGCTTTAAGTGCTCTGGGATTTCAACTTCACTGATAATGTCATCAAGGAAACATAGCTGAGTGCTTTTGTTGGTTTTGTTTGAACCGAGGAGAGTGGAAGTCTTATCTGGATGAGTTCCGTGGTTATGAGAATGGTTATACTCAAGTTGGTGCAAGATTTCCTCTGAGCGTTTCAATATTGAGTTTGGCAGTCCTGCCAGTTTTGCGACATAAAGACCAAAACTTTGGGAAGCCGGCTTTTCTATAAGTCGATAAAGAAACTGCACGTTGCCATTATGATTAATTGTTTCAACGGTTAAGTTTTTAGCTGCTTCGTAGCTTTCGGCCACATCAATAAGTTCGTGGTAGTGGGTGGCAAATAAAGTGAGTGCTTTTGTTTTTTCTATAAAATGCTCAACGAGGCCCCAGGCAATAGAAAGGCCATCGTAGGTCGAAGTTCCACGGCCAACTTCATCTAAAATAATGAGTGAGCGCTTAGTAGCATGACGAAGAATTTCTGCTGTCTCTGCCATTTCGACCATAAAAGTTGACTGGCCTTTTAGGATATCATCGCTAGCACCCAGGCGGCTAAAAAGAAAATCACATAGACCAAGCTCAGCCGATTTGGCCGGAACAAAAGAGCCGATTTGAGCAAGAAGTTGGATGATGGCAATTTCTCTCATGACAGTCGTTTTACCGGCCATGTTGGGCCCAGTGATAAGACCAAAATAAACTTTTTGATCGAGACTTAAGTCATGACAAACAAACTGACTTTTAATCACTGATTTAATGAGTGGATGAAAAGATTGTTTAATGTTGAGTTGTTGTTTATGAGCATCAATAGAGGGGCGAGAGAGATTTTCTGCGACAGCAATAGTAGCAAAACTCAGGAATGAATCGATGCTCGCAATATGTTGAGACATAGAATGTATTTCATTTTTTTTGCTGGCCACTTGTTCTATTAAGTTCTTAAAAATTTCTCTTTCGAGTTTTTCAAGTTTTGATTGAGCTGTAATCGTTTCTTTTTCGAGTTGAACAAGCTCCGGTGTCGTATACCTTTCAGCATTCACGAGGGTTTGGCGTCTTTCAAAAGATTTTGGAACTTTTTGAGTGCTCCCTTTGGAAATTTCAATAAAAAAGCCAGTTACATTGTTTGATTTAATTCTTAATTTTAAGATCCCTGTTTCTTCTTTGAGGGTATTTTCCATTTTAAGGAGTTCGTGGGCCACATTGAGGTGAAGCTTCGCAAGTCTGTCGCGGTTTTTATCAACGCCTTCTCTGATAAGATTTCCTTTTTCAAGGCTTGCACCAATTTCATCGTTGAGAGTAGCTTGTATTGAGAGAGCAAGTTCATTTAGTTCTATTAATTGCTTTTCGTGTAAAACTTTATTGAATGGTAGTTTGTGACTAATCTTAAGAATTTTATCGTAGGCAGAAATTCCTGCACTTAAATTTAATAAATCTGAAGCAGAACCTTTATTCATGGAAATTTTAGCTAGAATTCTTTCAAGATCTCTAATCTTCGAGAGTTCTTCTTTGATTTCTTGAGTTATATTTTCATGAGTCATCATGGCCGAGACGATATCAAGTCTTTCATTGATGGCTTCAAGGTCATAGAGTGGCGTAGAAAATAAATCTTTTAGGTAACGAGATCCCATGGCCGTTTGAGTTTTATCAAAAAAACCAAGAAGCGATTCTTTATAAGTTTCACGAGATTTAGGTAAAATTTCTAGGCCAACTAAAGTCGGCAGAGTCACTTTCATTAAGTTTGTTTGAGAGTTCATTTTGAAAGGTCGAATATGCATGAAGCTTTCAATTAACTGAGTCGAGCAGACATAATAGGCGAGAGCTCCGATGGGAGAGAGAATGTGCTCGTCTAATTTTATAATTTTATCACGCTTGTAGCCTGGAATAATTTTTTCAATATAAATATCAGTAAATTTAGGATTGAAATAATCACTGCTCAAATGAGTTTTTAGAACACCATAATGAGTGAGAATTTTTTCAACTTGTTGAGCCTGCTTTTCATTATTGTCGTCACTCCATTGTCCCATAAAAGTGATAAATTCCTTGGGAGCAATAAGGCGAAGATTTTCAATGAGTGCTTCAAAGTTATCAAATTTGTAACCGTTAAAACTTCCTGTTGTGAAGTCCAGGGCCACGAGAAAGTATTCACTATTATGCGAGAAAGCACTGACCATAAAGCGGTTATCGGATCCGGCCGCTTTTTCAATATCAAAAGGCATTCCAGGGCTCACGACTTGAGTAACGCCTCTTTTAACAATGCCGACAGCATCTTTGGGGTCTTGAATTTGTTCGCATATGGCAACTTTTAGGCCTTGATTCGTGATGCGATCAATATAGGTTGTGGCCGCATGGTGAGGAATTCCGGCCATGGGAATGGGAGTATCGCCAATTTTTCCACGATGAGTAAGTGTGATATTGAGTAAGCGTGCTGCAGTTTTGGCATCTTCAAAGAAAACTTCGTAAAAATCTCCCATTCGAAACAAGAGAAGTGTTTCAGGATAATTTTTTTTGATTTGAAAATATTGGTCCATCATTGGAGTGAGTTTAGTGCCTGAATCGATGATGGCCTGTAAGTCTTTAAGGGACACAAAAAACCTGCTTTTAATACTTGATTAATGGACTCAAGTCTACATTGAATTCAAGTGCTTAGTAAAGGAGTCATGGGTGTCTTTGGCAAAAATAAAGGCTTAATTTTATAAGGATTGAAGCCATAAAATACGATAAGATTGTTGTCGGGAGAATCTTTTGAAAATTAGGCAGTATTTAATTATTTTTCTTTTTTGTGGTCTTGTTATTGGAGTCTCCATTTATTCATTTATGGGAGATTTTAAAGATCCAAGTGTTGGGGCCAGCTCTCTTAATGTTCCTCAAAAAAATGATGATGATGAGAGTTTTTTTAAGGTCGTTGATTATTACATTTTGAGAAATGGTTTTCCATTTTTAAAACTAGAGTCTAGTGAATTGTCATTTTCTAAGCAAAATACAATAGTGATTGGCTTTAACCCACAAGGAACTATTCATCGATATAATAATAAAAATGTGGAGGTTGATCCTCTCTATTTTAAGGCTAAAAGTGCCAAAGTTTTATTAGACAGTAAAGAACTCGATTTAAGTGATAATGTGCAAATTGAATTGGCCACTTCAACGATTTCATCAGATGGAATGGTGATAGTGAATAACGGTCAAGAAGTACGGGCCCAAGGTCATGTGAAAACAAAAAGTATAGATCCTAAATCCACCGATGAAGTTTTGATCGCTTCAGAAAAAGTTGTTTTTTTGCCAGATCAAGAGCTCTTTGATTACAAATCAAATGTTATTGGTTCGGTTTTAAGGAAGCGCAAATATGAAGACTCCGTGGCCTTTACTACAGATAATCTTATGCTTTCGGCCCTTTTGAGTACTGTGGAGATGACCGGGAATGTGACCTTTAAAAAAGGCAACTTAGAGGCTTCCTCGAACCGAGGTTCAATCTTTTTAGAAAACTATAATAAAAAGCTCAAGTATTATTCACTTTCTGACGATGTGAAGTTACGAGAGTCTCTTAAATTAGGAGAAAACCCAGTAGTAAGAAAGGCTTTTGCTGAAAAATTAGAAGGAATGACCAGTGATAAAAAGGTTGTTCTGACTGGTTTACCGAAAGTGTTTCAGGGAAAAGATGTTATTAAAGGTAACAGGATTACTATTCGTGAGAATATTGAAACGGTAGAAGTTGACGATGCAATTACGAACATCACGCTGGAGCGAGATGGTGATGAATCAAGGAATTGAAAAAATATGGATGAACTTAAGTTAGAAGCCTTTAATTTGAAAAAAACTTATGCCGGACGAACTGTTGTGAAAGGTGTGAGTTTAGAAGTTGCTCAAGGTGAGATCGTAGGACTCTTAGGGCCCAACGGTGCAGGCAAGACAACAACTTTTTATATGATGGTAGGTTTAGTGAGAGCAGACGAAGGAAAAATTGAAATGAGTGGACTGGATGTCACTGATGATCCGATTCACACTCGCGCGCTTAATGGCATAGGTTATTTGCCTCAAGAAGCTTCAGTTTTTAGAGAGCTTTCTATTGAAGAAAATATCTTAGCAGTTCTTGAAAATAGATCAATGACAAAAAGAGAACGACTGACAATGATGGATTCGTTAATACAAGATTTTAAATTAAATCATGTAAGACATTCCAAAGGAGCAGCTCTTTCGGGTGGAGAAAGAAGGCGAGTTGAAATTGCTCGAACTCTAGCATTGGAACCGAAATTTGTCTTATTAGATGAACCTTTTGCAGGCGTTGATCCTTTAGCGGTAGCAGATATACAGCAACTGATTGTGGCCTTGAAAAAAAGGAACATTGGAGTTTTGATCACTGATCATAATGTTCGTGAGACACTGGGAATTGTCGACCGAGCTTATATTATGAATAGTGGAGAGTTATTGGTTAGTGGTACACCGAATGAATTAATTAACGATGAAAGAGCAAGGAAGTTCTATTTAGGAGAAGAATTCAGGATGTAATTCAAAAAGGCTTATGGCCATTAAAATATCACAGGGTTTAAAGCAGTCCCAAAATCTTGCGATGACCCCGCAACTGCAGCAAGCGATTAAGCTTCTGACATTGACCCACTTAGAAATGACGAATGTCATTGCTGAGGAGATGGTGGAAAATCCTATGCTTGAAGAAGCAGGTGGTGAATCTTCTGAGGTTGAAGCTCAAGCTGAAAATGACAATCGTGAAGCAACGTCAGATGATTTTTCAGAAGCTCCTCTTATGAAAGATAAAGATGATTTCGATTGGGATTCATACGCTGATTCATTTAATTCAAATTCTTCATCATCACCAAGCATGACAAACGCGTCAGGTGATTCTGATGATATGCCAAACTACGAAAATATAGTTTCTAAGGGAATGACTTTAGCTGAGCATTTAGAGTGGCAGTTAAAAATGGAAACATTAAATGATTCTGAGTGGAAACTCGCTCATTTGATTATTGGAAATATTAATGACGATGGTTATTTAGATGTTAATTTTGATGATCTTATCGTTGAAAGTGAACTAGAAAGAGAAAACGCCCTTGAAATACTCGAAGTCATTCAGCGTTTAGATCCAGTTGGGTGTGGGGCTACGAATTTAATGGAGTGCTTACTTGCTCAGGCGAGAATTGCGGAAGAAAGATCTCCTTTATTGGAAAAAATTATTCGTGATCACTTAGAAGATCTTCAAAGTAAAAGTTTTGATAAAATATCAAAAGCTCTAGCTGTCTCTATTGATCAAGTTAAGAAAACAGCTCTTTTGCTGCAAAATTTTCATCCGAAACCAGGAAGGCTCATTGCGACTCCTGATACTCATTACATTCTCCCAGATATTTATGTCGTAGAAGCGGGAGGAGAATTTGTTGTTCAAGTGAACGATGAAGGTATTCCGAGATTAAAAATTTCGAAACTTTATCAAGAGATGATAAAAAAAGGGGCAGGTCATAAAACGGACGAAGCTTCTGAGTTTGTTAAAGATAAATTAAGAGCAGCAGAGTGGTTAATTAAGTCGATCCAAAATCGCCAAAAAACCATCGAAAAAGTCTCAAAAGCAATTGTTTCTAAGCAACAAGATTTCTTCAAGAAAGGTCCAAAGCATTTAAAGCCGATGGTTTTAAAAGATGTGGCCAATGAAATTGGAATGCACGAATCAACGGTTTCAAGAGTCACAACTAATAAATATATGCACACTCCTTTGGGAACTTTTGAGCTTAAATATTTTTTCAACACCGGTATTGGAGGTAAAGACGGTGGAGTCGATGTCGCAAGTGAAGTTTTAAAGCTAAAAATTAAATCGATCTTTGAAGGTGAAAATCCAATTAAACCTTTTTCAGATCAAAAAGTGGTTGAGATTTTAGCGAGAGAGAATCTTACTGTTGCGAGAAGAACTGTGACTAAATATCGCGAGATGTTGGGCATAGATCCTTCATCAAAACGTAAAGAGAAAAACTAGTACGAGTCTATAATATGAGTCTATAAGAAATTTCTTTTAAGAACCCTATCTTTGCAAAGTCAAAGATAAAACGATTAAGGGCCATTTATGAAAATTACGACCTCTTTTTTACACTTAGAACACACAGAAGCTTTAGACGAAAAAATTCAAGAGTCGACAGCCAAATTGCAAAAATTCTTTAAAGACAAAGGAACAGCAAAATGGTCTTGTTATGTTAAAAATGGCCAGCACTTTGCGGAGTTGTTTTACCACGCCCCTCAATGTGAATACCATGCCAAAGCCGTCTCAGAAAATATGTATTACAGTATTGATTTGGCCTTAGAAAAAATTGAGAAGCAAGCATTCAAGAAAAAAGATAAATATAACAAAATCCATCGTGAGCACTCTGAGATGATCATATTAGATCCAGAATCTGCCTGGGCCGAATATGAATCTTTAGATGATGAAGATGTTGCTTAGTTTAGTAACTTTAGTGACATTAGTATCGACTCGGATTTTTTAGAAAATGTTCTATCATCAGAGTATATTCTTTAGGGTGAACAGGATAAGTTTTTATCGGTTCGCCCTTTTGATTTTTAGGCTCTAAATCAACCCAACCGCGAGTGATTTTCTTCACTGTTTCAATATTGAGCACCACAAATTTATTCGTTGCAATCTTTATATCGCGTTCATAGTCTGAAAGATTAATACCATTAAGTTTTAAATCATAAATTCTATTGATAAAAGGGATTCCCCATTTTCTAATTTTAAAAGTGAGGTTAGGTGAGAGTGCCGGTGAAAATGAAGTTGAAATATAAGTGTAAATTTCCATGAAATTGATGATGAGTTTGACTTCTTTAGGTGTGAGATAAAAAGAGGCTACATCAACTCCTGGTGCTTTTTTATCATCATAGCCTATAGAGACGGCTTCAAAAACCTCTGCTCTCGTATAAGGCGTATTTTGATGAAAAGACGTTCGAACGAGGCCCATAGAGGTAATATAGATATCTACCTTTTCATTTTCTGGAAGCTTTGAGTTGAGTTCAGTTAGGGCGGCGAAGGTGACTAGTTCACCCATAGGATTGGGAATTTTACTGGAACGTATATAGCTTTTTTTAGGTGTAAAAACGACTTCATTAGGGTTGGTTTTTTCATTCATCAATTTAAAAGATTCATTTCTCCAAAGATCAATACGCTTTTTCCAATTAAGATCTTCTGCCGTTTTTTCACTGACGGTAATAACATGAGGATTTTCGGGATTTTTTAATCTTACTTTTTTAGAAACATTGTCATAGATCATTTCTAAAACACCTAAGTTTTCTCCATAAGATCCAGTTTGGTTAATAATGACATTATTAACAATGGCAAATTCTTGCTTGTGGGTATGGCCAGAAACCAAAATATCTAATCCTTTTAAGCGACTAGCAAGCTTATGGCTTTCTGTTCCTCCTCCGTGCATAGTTAAAACGACCACATCAACTTTTTTATGATTTTTAAGATCATCAATTTTTGCATTTAATAGCTTAACAAGCTCATCAAATTCTTCCTTCGATTTATCGTCATTAAATCCTAAAAAGTGGACATCACCTCTGGTCGAACGACTGACTAAACATCCATCGGGGCCCAAGATTCCTAAAAAACCAAAACGTAGAGATCCACTTTCACTTTTTATGTCTTTGATTGCAAAGGATCGAATGAGTTTATCTTCACCAACATAATCTTTGAGAGGAGATCCATGAGTGACATAAAGATTTGTGGCTATAAAAGGAAAATCCTTCTTAAACAGATCAGCTTTTTTAAACATAGTTAAAAGCCCATCGTTTTGGGCATCAAATTCATGATTTCCCAGAGTCAAAAGATCATATTTATTTTCTCTAAAAAATTGGTATTCTGGAAAAGCCAAATCAGACGAGAGAGCAATGGCCGAAAATATTGTTCCTGCAAAAAAATCTCCGGCATCGACACCTATAGTAATCTCACGATTTTTTTTAAGTCTTAATTCTTTTATGAGAGTTGAAAGCCGGGCATATCCACCACGCTTTTCATAACTTTTTCCCATAGGAACCTTGATTCCATCCATGTGGGAATGAAGGTCATTCGTATGAAAAATAGTAAAAGGAATTTCCAGAGCATGTAATGACCTTGAAGTAAAAATAAACAAAATTATAACTATGAGAATTTGGAGCATTTTCATTGGTTCAAAGCCTCTTTAAATGAACAGTTGGCATATTGATTGAACATACAAAAGAAAGTCTTATTTGGTAATGAAAATTAGGGGATTTATGATTCATTTTTATGACAAGTGTCTACATTTTAGTCATAAATTTTTGAAATTTGCTTTACTCGCCGCAATCTCAGGCTGTGGGGGCCCTTATACCCATTCGACTTCCTCTGTGACTAATGGGCTTAATGTGATGATGCTAGAAAATAAGTGCTATAGTGCGACTCCTAATCCAGAGCTATTAACAAAAAATATTCAAGAGACTTTTTATTCTTTTGAAAATTTATACCCAGTTGCTTTCTTTTCAATTCCGGCCAGGATTTATGACTATAAATCCCCTTTAATCATTAATTTAAAAAGAATGGAAAAAGATTTAGCAAGACTAAAAAAAGATATCAGTAGGTCGAATTTATCTGATAGTGATATTTTGCGCATAGGAGAGGAACTTTATTATCTCAATCATAATATTTTGAGATATGAGGCCCAAAAATGTGCATTTCCAAGCTTGGCCCGTAAAAAAAATCAAAATATTGACCCATTTTTAAAAATGAGTGAGTTTTGCTTTCAGAAAAATCAATCAATAGAATGCAACTATGAATCCCTTAAAAAATTAGATAAAAATGAGGTTCATTTTGTTGAAGAGCAATCTCTCAAAATATGCTTTGCTATGGGAAATGACTGGCTTTTATGCCAAGAAGAAATTGGTATCGAAAGGAAAAAGAGAAATATCGGTGTGATTGCTTTAAAATTGTATAATCGATTTAAAAAAGAGCAATTTAATAAGTTATTTAGTCTTAAAGAATCTCATTTAAAGTTCTCTTGTCTTAAGAATGATGAAAAAATAGAAATGCGGATTAATATAAAGTTTGATTCAAAATTTAGTATGAGTCAAAAGGAACTTGCTGATTATGCAAGCGCAATATGGAGCCGGGATTCCTTTAAACTTCATCTTGTTTTGGACCGTGATAATAGTTCGAATAATAACACTGTCGTTGTAGTGCCTTCCTCAAGTAATCTTTCCTCTGTACCGGATAATGACAATCATACAGTCTATTTGAATGCCGACTTAAATCTTATGGAGCAAAAGAGAATTTTTGCCCATGAATTTGGTCATGTCTTAGGTTTTCCAGACTGCTACACTGAATATTATGATGCTCAAAATAAAGACCTGGTCTATTTCGAGATGGGAAAAGATAATTATAATTTGATGTGTTCTGTAAAAAATAACGTGAGCGTGCCTAGTGGTTATCTTGATCAACTTGCACTCAATTCTTGCAACTTTTAGTAAAAAAGAGGCATAATACTTTTATGACAGAAAATAATCACCAGCATGATGAAGACAGTGGGACAGCCACGGTAATCAAGCAAAAAACGAAACTTCCCAAAAAATATAAAGTTCTTTTACACAACGATGATTATACAACGATGGAATTTGTTATTTTTGTTCTTCAAGCTGTTTTTCACAAGTCATTGCCAGAAGCAGAAAAAATCATGCTTGATGTTCACAGGCGTGGTGCTGGAGTCTGTGGGGTTTACACTCATGAAATAGCAGAAAGTAAGTCTAAAAAAGTTGAGCGCTTGGCCCGAGAGCAGTCTCATCCTTTATTATGTACGATTGAACCAGAGTAGGAAAAACTATGTCGAATAAAACTATTCCATTAAGGCTAGAAGTCATTATCAATAAAGCTGTCATTAGGGCCAACCTATTTAAGCACGAATACCTAAGCCTAGAACTTATCTTTAAGGCGATGTTAGAGGATTCAGAAGTTAGAAGTATTTTAGAAAGCTGCCACGTGGATTTGGTGCAAATGGAACGGGAGCTCGATTTATTTTTGGCCAATGACGAAAATTTTAGTTTGCTAAATTTTGAAGACATAGACGAGTTATCAAAAAAACAATTTGTTGATTCAGAACTGAGACAAATGGCAAAAGAAAGCGGGATTAGTTATCAACCGGAAATTTCCTTGGCCCTTCAAAGAGTTATACAAAGAGCTGCTATTCACGTTCAGTCATCCGGAAAAAAAGATATTATGGGGGTTAATCTCCTCGTTGCCCTTTTTCATGAGGCTGAAAGTTATGTTTGCTTTTTACTCGAATCACACAACGTTGAAAAATTCGATGTCGTGAAACTTATCGCTCACGGCATTGATAAGCCAGTTAATTCTGAAGGTGGAATTAATGAGTCAATTCGAAGTGAGTTGGGAGAAGTCCCAGAAAAAAAGACTAGTAGCTTAGAAGAATACTGCACTAATCTTAACAATGAAGTTCTTAAAGGAAAAATCGATCCCATCATTGGCAGAGAAGTTGAAATAGAACGAGTTGCTCAGATTTTAAGTAGAAGACGTAAAAATAATCCTCTCCTAGTTGGTGAAGCTGGTGTTGGTAAAAC
>JAYSPR010000016.1:0-4576 GCA_043721975.1 Bacteriovoracaceae bacterium | reverse complement strand
TGTTCCATCGGCAAACGTGGTCTCTGTGCCGTCTATATCATACTGACCGCTTGACTGAAAAAGTACGGTTTCTAGGTCGACAGAGCTGCCTTTAGAATTAAGCAACTCTCCACCACCTTTATAATTGGTAGTCACTGCTAAAAGTTCTGTTGAAAATAGCATGAGAAAGAAAAGAAACTTCATGCTTATAGCTTAAAAAGGATTCGCTATGGTGACAAGTATTATATTTAAGCTGCTTTTTTGCTTGGAATTTTAAAATCATTTGGTAAAAAAATCTTATTCACCCAATGATTGTTTTCTATTTCGAAACTAAATGTACCACGGCAATCTTTAGTTAATCTATCTATCGATTCAATGCCAAGTCCCTCTGAGGCCATGGACTTTTCATTTAAAATTACTTTTTCTAAGTATTCCGGAATATCATTTTTAAGTAAGTGCGGTAGTGAATTTTGAGTTTCTATAAAAAGACCTAACTTTGTGACCTCAAAAAAAATAACAATTTCACTGTCCTTATTTTTTCCAGTAGCTTCACTGATATTTTTTATTAAATTATTACAAATTCTATAAAAATAGGGATATGAAATAGAAAACTCATTGTCTAGTCCAGACAAGACATTAAATGATAACTTTACATTTTCATGTGCCAGGTAGGTATTAATTAAAAAATTGATGACTCGTTTTAGGCCATTAATATCTGTATAGCTTTGAGTGTTCGAAAGATTTTTGTGCTTCATCTTAAAATGATCACGCACTAAACCTTGAAGGGTTTTAATTTCAGATTTGATGAGATTGAGATCATCAAATCCGATTTCTTTTTTTTCAAACTCTTTTTGATCTAAAAAAAGTAGAAGTCCATGAGTTTGATTAATGAGATCATGGAAAAATAAACGATCTTGAAAATCTTCATTATTTTCAGAAGAAACTAAAAGCTCTAATTGATCATCTTTTTCTTTCTTTAATCCAAACAAAGACCCCTCCCACAACTTTTAATCATTATGAAGGGGTCCTTAAGTGTCGTGTGAAAGTTTATTTTACTGGTAAATAAACTGCCTGACTTCCCAGGGCCTCTTCTATACGAAGAAGTTGATTATACTTTTCCATCCTGTCCGAGCGACTTGCTGAGCCCGTTTTAATATGAGCTGCTCCCGTCGCTACTGCCAAGTCAGCAATAAAAGCATCTCCCGTTTCACCAGAGCGATGAGAAATAATCGCTTTGTAGTGATGGTCAAAACCTAACTGCATGGCCTCAAAAGTTTCTGTTAAAGTTCCAATCTGGTTAACCTTAACTAAAATGGCATTGGCCTCACCTGACTTTATTCCTGCTGCAAAAATTTTCTTATTGGTGACAAATAAATCATCGCCAACTAAAACAACTTTTGAGCCTAGTTCTTTCGTGAGAGCTATCCACCCGGCGTGGTCGCCTTCATCAAGCCCATCCTCTATTGAGTAAATCGGATACTTTGAGCATAAATTTGAGTAATACTTCACCATATCGTCAGTAGTGAACTCTTTGCCTTGCATAAGGTACTTTCCATTTTTATAGAATTCACTAGCAGCAGCATCAAGTGATAGAGAAATATCTACCCCTGGCTTATATCCTGCAGCAGTAATCGCTTCTAAAATCAACTCAATAGCTTCTTCGTGAGATTTTAGGTTTGGAGCGAAACCACCTTCATCACCCACATTAGTTGAGTGATGAGATTCAGTAAGTACTTTCTTTAAAGCATGGAAAACTTCAACTCCCGCTCTTAAATTTTCAGCAAAAGATTTTTTTAGATGGGGAACAATCATAAATTCTTGGATGTCGAGATTGTTAGATGCATGTGAACCCCCATTAATAATATTCATTAACGGTGTCGGCATGATTAATTTTTTATGGGCATTTGGCGCATGACATTTTTCAAAGAGGTATTGCACTAAAGTCATTTGACTGTCCAGTGCTCCCGCTCTACAAACGGCCATAGAGACTCCAAGAATAGCGTTGGCGCCAAGCTTTGATTTATTTTCTGTTCCATCAAGCTCCAGCATAAGAGAGTCAATATTTTTTTGTTCGGTAACTTCTAGACCTAAAAGTTTTGGAGCAATAACTTCATTAACATTTTTAACCGCTTTTAAAACTGATTTCCCTGCGTAGTAAGACTTATCCCCATCGCGGAGTTCTAGGGCCTCTTTAGATCCCGTTGAAGCTCCTGATGGAACGGCAGCACGACCTAAAAAACCGGCTTCAGTTTGAACGTCGACTTCGACAGTGGGATTGCCTCTTGAATCGAGAATTTGTCTGGCCTTGATAGATTTAATTTTAGACATATTATTTCCTTATTGAGTTAAAAGGACCTAAAAAATCCATGCGACTTTTTTGTATCCACTTTGGTTTATGACTTGAGTAAAAAGAAAAGTGAGAGTTATTTTTGGATTCATCATTTAAAACGAAGCCTGTAGTCAGTTCTTTCACCCGACTGGCCACATAAGGACAAGGACTCAAGGCCTTCAATGAAAGCTCAGCTTCTATTTTATTTTTCACTAAAGGGTAATGAGTACAACCCAAAATGACATGGGTATAATCTTTATTTTTAAGAACTTCTAATTCACTTTGAAGTTCCAGGTCGAAATCTACTTCTTTCATTTTTCCTGAATAAAAATCTTCAACATTTCGAGCTAAATTTTTTAACGAATAATGGGCGATCATGCCATTGGGGTCCAGACGCTCTTTGAGCCTTTTAAAGCGTTCTGACTTACCAGTGGACTCTGTTGTAAGCACCGCCATTTTAGAAGGAGTCGTTTCTTTGTAGTAGGCGTTCAAGTAGGGCTCTACCCCGACAAAAGGTGTTTTGGGAAAATGTAAACGAAGAGCATCAATGCTCGATGCAGTAGCAGTATTACAGGCCACAACAATAAGCGTTGCTCCCTGGTCCAATAATTCTTTAGTTATATAAAAAGCTCGTTCAGTAATAAACTCATCACTTTTTGGCCCATAGGGAGCATGAGCATCATCACTAAAATAAAAATATTCTGCTTCTGGAAAAATATGAAATAACTCCCGTAAAACACTAAATCCACCGATACCAGAATCAAAGATTCCGATTTTGGGGTAGAATTTATTGAGCGTATCCCTAACAGTCATTATTTTGTCCACATTCCAATTAAGTGGGATTATCTTAATCAAATAATTAATTATTGTTAAGGCTAATATGGTTTTTAATCTCTTTAAAAAAAATTCTTTTGAAAAATGCCTCGATTTCTACGAGAACTTGAATCAAAAGACAAAAAATTTAACGGACAATTGGTTGGCCCTCACTGTCAATGTTCATACTCATCACGATACGCAATTGACGAAAGAGTTAGTCATCACTTCTGCTTCTACACCTCTGGCCCCTTTGTACTCAGTGATTCTTGCAGATGCTTCTGATGGACTGTTTCAATCCTTATTTTTGCAAAATAATCCTCACTATTTAAAGCATCAACACTCACCAGAAGAGACGACACAGATTCGCTCTTTATTTAATTATTCTCTTGATCAAATTATTGAATCTGAAATTGTAGTCTTTCAAAAAAATCTTAAGCTCGGAGAATTTTCACCAATACAAAAAGAGTCCGAAGAAAATGCTCTCGAATGGATGAAAGTTAGTTTTGATTTATTAGAGAAAGCCGTTATTCAAAGCCTGACTAATTCCGAGTATATGTTTCAATCAACATTTTTTTGTGGGGTGAATCCTGAAACAAGATTGCATGAAATCAGAGTTATTATTTTTAATCTTGATATAACTTTTTGGTTATTAAATGATCATAATTTAAGGGTTAAAGTTTTCAATAAAAAAAACTTAGAAACATTTGATGATCTTAAGCCTTCTTTGATTGGAGATTATTCTTTTAGAAAGCGCGAGATGATGGACCGCTTTACCAAACTCTTGGCCGTGCTCTCAAAAGGCTTTCATCTTTAAAATTTAATTATTATTTTCTAGTTTCCACTGGCGATTTACGCAAAAAATTAATTGTCGAACAAATCTCACAGATCAGCCCATCACATCCACGTGCAGAACAATACTCTCTGCCATAAAAAATAATTTGCAAATGAAGCTTGTTCCATTTTTCTTTGGGAAAAAACTTTTTTAAATCGGCTTCCGTCTGTTCAACATTTTTACCATTCGTGAGCCCCCATCTTTGAGCGAGCCTATGAATATGAGTGTCCACTGGAAAAGCAGGAACTCCAAAACTCTGGGCCATAACCACTGAAGCAGTCTTATGACCCACTCCAGGTAGTTCTTCTAGTAATTCAAAGCTCGCTGGAACTTCGCCTTTATATTTATCAATCAATATTTGAGACAGCTCAAAAATGGCCTTAGACTTTCTTGGGGAAAGACCACAGGGCCTGATGATATCTTCTATTTCACTGGCTTTAAGCTTCACCATTTCAAACGGTGTCTTGGCCTTTTTAAACAAGGCAGGGGTGATTTTATTCACACGCACGTCGGTGCATTGAGCACTCAATAAAACCGCAATTAACAAGGTATAGGTGCTCGTATGGTCAAGAGGTATAGGTGTCTCAGGATAGAGCTCCTCTAATCTTTGGCATATATAG
>JAYSPR010000015.1:0-13914 GCA_043721975.1 Bacteriovoracaceae bacterium | reverse complement strand
GTTGCTGCAAAAAGTACTTTTGTTGTAGAAAGCTATCAATGTATATCCACCGCACTCATGGGAAAAAATGCCGAAGGTAAATTTTCTGTGACAGAAATTAATTTAACTCCTACAATTGTTTTCAGCGCGGACAAAGAACCGACCAAGGAACAACTGGCCAGTCTCCATGACAAGGCCCACAGAAACTGTTTTATTGCTCAGTCTATTCGACCCAAAGTAACTATTCTCTAATCATTATAAGGAAACGCCAGTGAATATCCTATCATCATTTTCATACGATCCAGCTAAATGCTCACTGGCCGAAACACTTTATAAGTGTCTTTTAAAAATTGAAAGTACATTGCCTTCTGATCTCACAATGCTAGATTTTTTTAAAACGTTAGAGCAACCTCCTGAAAAGGCTTTGGGAGATTATGCACTTCCCTGTTTTCGTTTCGCTAAAGCCATTAAAAAAAACCCTAATGAAGTTGCCAATCTGTTAAAGCAATATTTAGAAGAAGAAAAAAATCCGTGGGTTTCATCGATTGTTTTAAAAGGAGCCTTTCTCAATATTTTCACTAATCAAGATGAAGTGGCACGTACACTAATACCAAGCCTGGTTAAAGGTTCTGGTTTTACTATTTTAAAATCAAATCCAGAACACAACAAAACAAAAGTCATGATTGAGTTTTCTCAGCCTAATACTCACAAAGAATTTCATGTGGGTCATGGACGAAACGTCTGCCTTGGTGACAGTGTCTGTCGCCTCTTTCTTTACAATGGCTACAATGTTATCGCTGCCAATTATTTTGGTGATGAAGGAACTCATATTGCAAAATGTTTATGGGCCGTAGAAAATTATCAAGGCCCTGAAAAAATCGAACAAGTCGCCAAAAAAGCAGAATGGTTAGGGCAGCGTTACGTTGAAGCCAATAATAAACTCAAAGACGCAACGGATGAAGCCATTAAACTTCAATACCATAAAGAAGTCTCTGCAATCTTAAAAGGTATTGAAAGTAAGTCTGGAAAATATTTTGATCTATGGCAAGTGACTCGTCAGTATTGCTTAAATGATTTTGATGAAATTTATAAATGGCTGGATGTAAAATTTGATACGTATTTCTATGAATCTGAAGTTAGTGAAGATTCTCAAAAAATCGTAGATGAGTATATTAAAAAGGGTCTCTTTGTTGAAGACCAAGGTGCTATTGGCTTTGATATGTCAGATAAAAAACTAGGTTTTTTTATGGCAAGAAAATCAGATGGGACCACTCCCTACATCACTAAAGACTTGGCACTTGCCAGAGTAAAATTTAATGACTTTCAAATTAATCGATCGATATACGTCGTTGGTAACGAGCAAAATTTACATTTTAAGCAACTTTTTTATGCTCTTGAAAAAATGGGATTTCCCCAAGCTTCTCAGTGCTATCATTTATCGTACGGAATGGTTGTTCGTCCTGATGGAAAAATGTCTTCACGCCTTGGTAACTCAATTACTTTCTTCCAGCTCATCGATATGGTTATTGATGAAATTAAAGTTTACTTAGAAAAATACAACACTGAATGGACCAAAGAGCAAAGAGAAGACACTGCTCACAAGCTAGCAGTTGGTGCGATTAAATACGGAATGCTTCAAGCTGACCCAAATAAAGAAATTGTTTTTGATCCTAAAGAATGGGTTTCTTTTGAAGGTAACTCAGGTCCCTACTTGATGTATAGTTATGCTCGAACTCAATCGATTTTAAGAAAGGCTGACACGGAAGGGATCACCTCAAGTTTAGATAAACTTGAACTCTTAAATCATGAATCAGAAAGAGATCTGATGCGCCACCTTTATGACTTCAATCAAGTGACGATCAATGCTTGTGACAATTATAGGCCATCAACTCTTGCCAACCATCTCTTCTTTACTTGTAAAGCCTATAACCGTTTCTACACTGAGGTTTCGGTTATGAAAGCTGAAACTGAGGAACTTAGATCGGCTAGATTAAGTCTCTTGAAGGCTTTTGCTGAAACATTGAAAACTGGTCTCTATTTATTAGGAATTACTCCGCCAGAGAAGATGTAACTAAAAAAATTTAAGCCTCTATACTCACAATTTCGATATTTTTCTTTTTAAGTGAAGTTAAACTATCTGGAAGATGATCAATGATTGATTCTTCCAGTGCACTAATAATTTTTTCTTTTAAGAAAATTCTATTATGAACCAAAGACACTTCTCGTGTTGGAATGGGATTTTGAAATTCTCTCACATGAGTCATCTCTTCTTTGGAAAGATTTAAAACAGCGAGATGAGGCAAGAGCGTGTAACCGCTACTATTAACAACCATATTTTTTAAAGTTTCAAGATTCCCACTTTCAAATTTTAAGTTGTCATGAAGTCCATGATCACGAGTAAGCTTACATAAATTTACAACTTGTTGCCTGAAACAATGACCTTCGTTTAAAAGCCAAACATCAGTAGCATCTAGATCCTTATCTTTAATTTTAGATTTTTTTAACATGCTATGCCCTGTTGAGGCAAAGACAGAAAAAGGTTCATGAAAAAGAACTCTTTCTATAAAATTTTCTCCAATAATAGGAGTGACAAGTAGGCCCGCATCTATTTCATCACGATTTAAAAGCTCTATAATGTCTTCTGTTTTAAATTCCTCGATAGTCAGATTTACATCTGGATATTTTTGAACAAAAGCCCCGGCAAACAAAGGAATCACATAAGGCGCAAGGGTTGGAATAACTCCTAAGCGAAATTCTCCTCGAACTTCATTTTTATTGGCGTCGATAATGCTAAAGATTTTTTTATATTCTCTTAAAACACTTCTGGCCTGGATGATAATCTGAGTTCCTTCATCTGTTGGTAAAATAGGATTTTTTGATCGGTCAAAAAGAACGACTCCTAATTCTTCTTCTGCTTTTTGCAGCTGCATCGAAAGAGTTGGTTGAGTCACATTGCAGGCCCTGGCCGCTTTTCCGAAGTGACGGTGTTTATCGACAGCGAGAACATATTCTAATTGTGTTATAGTCATAGATTTATTCTATCGAAAATAAAACATGATGGCCACTAGACAAGCATAGATGAAAAAATAGCAAAGCATAATAACTTTATCTCGCTCGCGCAGCGCGTAGGTGAAGTAAAAACTTTTATGCGGACTCAAGCCTCTCGTGACAAGTGAGAGAGAGCCACGTTGAGAGTGCCTGATAGCAAAAACCAAAAGTGGAAAAAAGACAAAAATTCTTTCCCAAAAACTTAGTCCTCTAAATTTCGCAGACATGCTGATTCGATCAAATTCTTCCTTTAAGAGTAATATTGAATTCAGTGCAATCAGTATGGGATAGCCCCAAAAAACTTTCAACCCTTTATGGACTATGAGATATAAAATAAGCTTGCTGTAATTAATCACGTAAGTTGAACCCATAGAAATCAAAGTCATCATAAATAAGCGACTAAAAATTTTTAAAGCATTATCGACCGCGCCTTCAAAAAAAGAAAAATAGAAATGAAGAAATGAAAATTTATAAATTGTACCTGTTTGATTGGCTTCATTTGTATAAAGTAGATTTAATAGAAAAAACATAAAAGAAAAAGAAAGTGAGTATAAAATAAGCTTAAATAAACTTTGAGGAGAAAGTTTATTTTTAAAAAACAAAAACAAAGTCACGGAAGTTAAAAATAGATCTAAAGCTGGATTGGAACTGATAAGCAAAAATAGCAGTGTGAGTCCACTTACAATAAAAAGATACCAGGAATGAAAAAACTCATTGTCTTTTTTGTTTGCGACTCTATCAAGGAATGACATCTAATCGCCCTTGATCTAATAAAAATACACGGTCGGCCGTATCTCGTATAAACCTTTCATCGTGCGAAATCACGACTTGTAAAATTCCTAAATTTTTAAGTTCAATCATTAGATTTGAAATAAGTGTACGAGAAAGAGCATCTTGACCAAAAGTTGGTTCATCGTAAAACACAAGCTTCTTGCCTTGAAAGACCGTCATTAAAATCGTCAGCCTTCTTTTTTCTCCCTCAGAGAGTAAAAATGGTGATTTTTTAAAATTGACTCCTTTTAAAAAACTTTCCAAAAGGGATTGATCTGGTTTATTTTTTTTAAAACTTTGTTCAAGCTCCTGGGCAATCGTATCATAAAAAAAATGTGTCTCTGGATTTTGAAAAACAAGTCCCACAACTTCATGAAGTTTGGAATGCTTAACGCTTTTACCATTTACCTCTAATTCAATTGATCCTTGATTGGGTTTTAAAAGCCCTGAGCACAATTTAAAGAATGTACTTTTCCCTGATCCATTAACTCCTTTGATTGCCAGGATTTCTCCTCCATGAGCAACTAAGTCGAGATCTTTTAAAATTGGCTTTTTTTTCTCATAGGAAAAAGAAAGAGTTTTAACAGTTAAAGTCAATGCTAGATTGATAACAGAATCTACTTTCGTTATCTCTTTTTTTTCTTCGAAATTAGGAAACGGTACTTCCCTTATTTCTCCTTTGTCATCAACCCATAAGTAGCGATCCACTAATGATTTTATTTCATCTAAATGATGATCAACAATGATCACGCTGTGATCTTGTTTCATTAATTTTAAAAAACGATAAAATTCTAGGCGGGCTTTTGGATCTAAAAAAGCTGTCGGCTCATCTAAAAGTAAAACTTCGGGATCAACGGCCATTAAAGATGCCAAAACTAATTTCTGGCATTCACCGTGTGAAAGCTCTTTCGTTTTTTTTCCCCAAATAGGTTCAAGTCCGAATATTTTTTCGAGTTTCTCACCTCTTTCTTTAATATCATCTGGCGAAAAATTAAAATTTTCTAAACTAAAGAGAAATTCTTCCTCTGTTGTTGGATGTAAAACTTGTGAATAAGGATTTTGGAATAAATAAAGAATTCGTCTGAGGTTTTTTTCGAAATTCTCTCCGAATAGATTTTGTCCATCAAAGAGGACTTCGCCTTCAAGCGTACCACTTGAGAACTCTGGAATAATGCCTTTTAGTATTTTTAAAAAAGTGGATTTTCCCGCACCAGAAGGACCGGCAATAGCAATCGTCTCACCGGCATTAATAACTATTGGTGTTTTTAAAAATAGAACCCTTGATGACTCACTCGCTTTATATGAAAAACTAAAAGGATTAATAGTATACATTTTTTGATTTTATTCCTTAGAAACTAAAAACTGATCAAGTAGTCCTAAACGAACCAAGCGCTTCGAGAGGTAAAAACTCAAAAGACCAGCAAACAATAATGAGGACACTAAATATGAAGTAAATTGAATAATATTAAATAGAGGGCTTAATGTATTATAAGCATAATAAAAGTAATCTAAGCCAAAACTAAAAATAGTAGAAAGAATTGTTGCAAGCATCAAAACCATTAAGTTCCATTTGCGATATGAAAAAAGGAAAAAAACAATCTCTGCACCTAGTCCCTGCACAAGCCCCCACACTAAAGACATAAGTCCCCAATGTGTTAGTAAACTCTCGACAAATGCGGCCATAAGAGAGGCAGCTAAGGCCACACCAGGTTTTCTAATAATGTTAGGAATAAAAATTGAAGCGAGTATCCAAAAACCTGCAACGAGATAACTAAGACCTGCTACTTTTAAAAATGGTTTAGCCAGATCATAAACAAAAGTCCATCCCCAAAAGGCGACGCCTAAAGAAGCAGCGAGAACAAGAGTTAAAACGATTTCGAAAATAGTGAGCGAGCGAATGTCTTTTAAAACAGTCATGTTGTTTCCTTTCCTACGCAGGCATTATCCTGACTCAGGTTTAAAGGGTATTTCTCAGGCCAAAAAATGACCACCCCTAGGTGTTAATAGATGGATTGAAGTCTAGCGAAAAACTAGACCTATAGCAATGAAAATACACTCAATTTTCCTTGGCATATGGCTCAAAAAAGACTTAACCTAATCCGGTCGTAAATATTCTAAATTAACAAAGGAATGACCGTGAGTAATCAACGAAATGATCGCACAGAAAGAAATGATGCGGATGAAAAAAAAGACCAAGCACTAGACTATCACTCCGATGGCAGGCCCGGTAAAATTGAGATCATCTCAACGAAACCAACTCTCACTGCTCAAGATCTTGCAAAAGCTTATTCACCTGGTGTGGCTTGGCCGTGTCTTGAAATCGCTAAAGATCCTGAGCTTGCTTACAAGTACACAGCAAAAGGAAACCTTGTTGCAGTTATCTCTAACGGTACTGCCGTTTTAGGTTTAGGAAACATTGGGGCCCTCGCTGGTAAACCAGTTATGGAAGGAAAAGGCGTACTCTTTAAAAGATTTGCCGACATCGATGTATTTGATATCGAAGTTAATGAGCCGACGGTTGAAGGGATGGTTAAAATTGTATCAGCTCTTGAACCAACTTTTGGTGGAGTGAACCTCGAAGATATTAAAGCACCGGAGTGTTTTGAGATTGAAACGCAGTTAATTGAATTAATGCAAATTCCTGTTTTTCACGATGATCAACATGGGACGGCCATCATTGCAACGGCTGCTTTTTTAAATGCGCTTGAGATTACAAAACGCGATATTAAAAAAACTAAAGTTGTTGTCTCTGGAGCGGGAGCTGCAGCGATTTCTGTTTCAAAATTATTTTTTGAACTTGGATTACCAAAAAGCAATTTAATTATGTGTGATTCTAATGGTGCGATCTATAAAGGTCGAACTGTCGGAATGAATAAATATAAAGATGATTTTGCAGTTGAAACAAAAGCTAGAACTCTTGAAGATGCCATGAAAGATTGCGACTGCTTCATTGGATTATCAGCCCGTGGTCTTGTTTCACCTCAAATGGTGAAAGACATGGCACCTAATCCAATTATTTTTGCCATGGCCAATCCAGATCCAGAAATTTATCCAAGTGAAGTTCATGCAGTGAGAGACGACGCCATCATGGCCACTGGTCGCTCAGATTTCCCTAACCAAGTTAACAACGTTTTAGGTTTCCCTTTTATTTTCCGTGGCGCTCTCGATGTGCGCTCAAGAAAGATTAATATGGAAATGAAACTTGCGGCAGTTAAAGCGCTCGCGGAACTCGCCAAAGAAGAAGTGCCTGAAGAAGTTAAAATGGCTTATGATGGTGAAGATTTTAAATTTGGAAAAAATTATCTCATTCCAAAACCATTTGATCCAAGAGTTTTAACAAGAGTCACTCCGGCAGTTGCAAAAGCTGCTATGGATTCAGGTGTAGCAAGAATTGAAATTCCTGATCTACACGCATACGCCAGAAGCCTCGAAGGAAGAATGGGCCACACGGCTCAATTCATGAAATCTCTTCGCGATCGTCTTAACACTTATGTCACAAAAAATGGCAAAAAAGTTAGAGTTGTTTTTGCTGAAGGAACCAACACACGTATACTTCAAGCAGTTAAACAACTCGTTGAAGAAGATAAAATTGAACCAATTTTACTTGGAAGAAAAAAAGCTATCCATAAAAAAATGGATATGCTCGGCTTAGAAAAGTATAAGGATGATGTTCGTACTATTAATCCACGAAAACATGAAGAATTTGAAAATTACGTGCGTATGTACTCTAAAGAAAGACAAAGAAGCGGTGTTTCCGTGTATCATGCTGAAGAATTAATGAGTCACCAAAATTATTTTGGCTCAATGATGGTAAAGCATGGTCTAGCAGACGCAGTGATCGCTGGTCCAACTCTAAATTATGCGGACTGCTTTCCACCACTCATGCACGTTCTTGGAACACAAGATAGAAAAAGTGCTGCTGGTATTTTCATTATGTCTTTTAAAAACCGCGTTCTCTTTTTTGCTGACTGTGCGGTTCAAATTGAGCCAAGTGAAGATCAATTGTGTGAGATCGCTGCTGGTACTGCAGAACTCTTCAGAAAACTTATGAAGCGTGAACCGCGAATTGCTTTTTTAAGTTTTTCTAATTTTGGATCTAACGATTCTGAAAAAGCTAAACTTGTTAAACGTGCTGTAAAACTCACGAAAACTCGCTACCCTAACCTTCTTGTTGAAGGTGAAATGCAGGCAGACGTTGCAGTTAATAAAGGATTAATGGATAAACTTTTTAGTTTCTCAACTCTTGATGGCCCAAGTGATATTCTTATTTTCCCTGATTTAAATTCGGCCAACATTAGTTATAAACTTCTCGCTCAATTAGGTAATGCTAATGCCATTGGACCAATCTTGCTTCCAATGAATCATCCAGCTAATATTATACCTAGAACTGCTTCTGTGACTGAAATTGTAAATATGTGCGTTTTATCAGCACTTTTGTCTGATAAAAAAATGAGTACAAAGGAATAAGGATTTATTTATGACAAATAAAACAATTGTTAATACGGACAATGCTCCAGCTGCTGTAGGCACTTACTCTCAAGGCGTGGCAGTCAATGGCACTTATTATTTTTCTGGTCAAATTGGTCTAGATGCTAAATCCGGAAACCTTGCAGAAGGCTTTCACGCTCAACTAGATACAATTATGAAAAATATTGATGGGCTTTTAAACTCTCAAGATTTAAAGAGAGAAAATATTGTTAAGACTTCAATTTTTTTAACTGATCTTAATAATTTTAGTGCTGTTAATGAGGCTTATGTGGCCTTTTTTAAAGCACCTTACCCAGCACGCAGCACGGTTGAAGTCTCAAAGCTTCCAAAGGGAGCCTTAGTTGAAATTGAGGTCATTGCGGTTAAGTAATTATGATTTTAAAAAGTAAGTATGTCTTCGAATCTAAGAGCACCAGAATGTATCGCCACTTTTTAAGTGGCGTGATCATTCTTACTTCAATTTTTCTTTGTTATTCTTTTGTATGTATGATTTTACTTTTAGATGCGAGGAACGAAGGTAAAAATGCAAAATCAACTTTCGTTCAGACATCTCCAGACTTAATTGTTGTTTTCACCGGTGGAACCGGCCGGATCGAACATGCTGTAAAAATGGCACAAGAATTCAAGCAACCAAATGTTTTCATCACTGGTGTTCATGAAAAAAATTCAGTTAAAACTTTAATGAATCCTATTGACCCTAAAGCTACAGAGCCAACGGATCATATTGAGCTCGACTACACGGCCAGAAACACTGTTGAAAATGCAATCTCGACTCTCAAGTACTTAAGAAACAATCGTGGTCTAAACAAGATTCTTATTATCTCAAGCGACTATCATATCATGAGAATTAAAATGATTATTAATACGCTTCTTCATGATAATGAAAAATATGAATTCTACTTTGCACCAGTCACATCTAATTATTTGTCATTAAAAAATATAAAAATTCTCTATGTAGAAGTCTTTAAACTCTTACGAACAAAGGTCTTCTTGATGTATTGGGATCAAACTTCTCCCATTGAAAAATATTTGATGAATTAAGCTTAAACTTAAACTCTAGTCACAGAAATAACTTCTTCCAACGATTCAATAGAGCTAATAGTCTTTAAAAGTTCACTATAATCTTTAACTTCCACTTCAAAAATAAAACTACCTTTGCGATCTGGCATAGATTTAGCGAGAGCACTTCTAATGTTAATTCCAGTGTTATTAATCGTTTTAGAAATAAGCGATAAAATGCCTGGTTTATCCTGAGTAATAACTCTCACGCTTACCGGGTGAGTGAAACTAAAGCCTTTATTCCAAGACACTCTTATCGTTCTAGTAAGTGATTCAGCGTCGACACGGTTACAATGAGAAGTATGAACTGTAATTCCTCTTCCTCTGGTGATAAAGCCTACAATGCTGTCTCCTGGAATAGGATTACAACAACGGGCCATACGGACCATAACATCACTCATTCCATCCACAATAATCGCATTGTCTGATTGAGATTTTTTGCGAACATTTTTCGTCATTTTTTCAGAGTAAGTTTCAATCTCTGAAATCTTATCATCAAATTCTTTTACTTCTGCTTTAGCAGCAATTTCTCTCAGTGAAGGAATATATTCAATAATACTCTTAGCTGAATGTTTTCCCGATCCGACTTGAACACAAAGTTCTTCTTCATCGATAATATGAAGCTCATCAAACATTACTTTAAATTCATTATTCTTTTTTAAAGTTTTAATGCTTGTTCCAAAAACTTTAAATGCTTTATCAAGAATTTCACGACCTAGTTCGCGATTTTCATCACGTTCAATCTTAAGAAGCCACTGCTTAATTTTACTGCGGGCCTTGGAACTTTTGGCAATATTCAACCAATCTTTAGAAGGACTTTGAGTCTTACTTGTTAATATCTCAATTGAATCACCAGATTTTAAAATATGTCTGAGTGGAACAATTTTACCGTTAACTTTGGCGCCCACACAATGATGCCCGACCTCGGTATGAATTTCATAAGCAAAGTCTAATGGAGTCGCACCGTACTTAAGTTCTCTCACATCACCGTTGGGTGTAAAAACAAAAACACCGTCAAGATCTAAATCATTTTTAATAACATCTAAAAACTCACGGCTGTTTTCTGTATTTTTATTATATTCTAATAACTCCTGAACCCAATCAAGCTTAGGGGCTGTCTTTCCGGCGAGACCTTCTTTGTATTTCCAGTGAGCAGCAACTCCCGCTTCAGCGACTTCATCCATTTCATTAGTACGAATTTGAATTTCAATTCGCTCGGCTTTAGGTCCCATGATCGTAGTGTGAAGTGATTGATAATTATTCACCTTAGGAATAGCGATATAGTCTTTAAAACGGCCGGGTATAGGCGTGAAACTCGAGTGAATAATACCCAGTGCTTTATAGCATTCAGTTATATTTGAAACGATAATCCTAAAAGCAAGCAAATCCTGAACTTGTTCAAAATCGACTCCTCTTGCTGTCATTTTTTTATAAATACTATAAAAATGCTTAGGTCTTCCTTTCACTTCAGAGTGAAGTGAATACTCTAGAAGTTTTTCTTTCATATTAGAAATAACATCTCTAATATAAGAATCTCGTTCTGATTTTTTCATCGAAACTTTTTCAGCCAAGCGGTAATAAATCTCTGGTTTTAAAAATCTTAAGCACAGATCTTCTAATTCTGATTTAACAGAGTTAATCCCCAAACGACTCGCAAGAGGAACATAAATATCTAATGTTTCTTGAGCAACTTTCTTTTGTTTTTCATCGGAAACATACTGAAGAGTTCTCATGTTATGCATACGATCTGAGAGCTTTACAATAATAACTCGAAGATCCTTGGCCATGGCCACGACCATCTTTCGAAAGTTCTCAATTTGAGATTCTTCTTTGGTCTTAAATTTAATCTTTCCAATCTTGGTGAGTCCAACAACTAGGTCTGCGACACCTTGATTAAATTCTTTTTCAATTTCTTGAGGGCTCACGTTACAATCTTCTACGACGTCATGAAGTAGTCCTGCGATTATCGTATCGAGATCCATGTGTAATTTGATCAGAGTCCCTGCCACATTCATTGGATGAATGATGTAGTCTTCGCCAGAACTTCTTTTTTGACCGGTGTGGGCCTTAGCCGCAAACAAGTAAGCTTTTCTAAGCATGGTGAAATCAGCGTCCGGATAATACGCTTCAACTCTCCTGACTAAGTCTTCAATTGTCAGGTCTCTTTCATGGGAAAAATCTAAACTCTGTTGCATTTTTAGAAACTCTATCCGTTAAGGATTTCTTGTGTGATTTCACAAAGCCTTTTATAAGCCTGTTCAATATCATCGTTATAAATTAAAAAATCAAAATCATCTTTTCTTAGTAACTCTTTGTGGGCATTCATCAAACGCAAGTTGATAATTTGAGTATTTTCAGTTCCTCTGTTGCGCAGTCTTTTTTCTAACTCTTCAACTGAAGGAGGTGAAATAAAAATCACATTTGCCGTTTTACCAAAATGCTTCTTAAGTGAATCCGTTCCCTGAACATCTAAGTCAAAAAGTAAGTGTTTTCCCTCTCGAAGAGATTTCTCTACAAAATCCTTACTCGTCCCGTAAAAATTTCCGTGAACCTCTGCCCACTCAAGAAATTCATTATTTTCTTTTTTACCAATGAACTCTTCTCGTGAAATAAAATAATAACTTAAGCCATGAATCTCACCTGGCCTGACGGGCCTTGTCGTATAAGAAACCGACTCCACAATACTCGTGAAATCACCTTTTAGCCTTTTAATCATTGTGGATTTTCCCGTTCCAGACGGGGCCACAATAACAATTAACTTTCCTTTAAAGATCTCACTATTCAATGTTGAGTCCTTGCTCTCGCATTTTTTCTAATTGAAGTTTCATCTGCACAACAGCATCTGAAATTTCTTTCATACTTGACTTAGATCCAATGGTATTCGTTTCGCGTCCAAGCTCTTGAATGAGAAAATCTATCTGTCTGCCAACATCACTATTTGATTTTAAAAGATTTTCAAATTTTTCCAAGTGGGAATGAATGCGGTTAATTTCTTCATGAACGTCTATCTTTTCTAAATAAAAAACAACCTCTTGAAGGAGACGGCTCTGCTCTACGGAGACCAGCGCCTTGTATTCATCAACACGTTTTTTTAGCTTTTCTTCAACTAAACTCTTAAAGTGCTCAGCATTTTTCTCTATAGTCGCAAAGTGCGCCGTATAATTTTCTAAATGTTTTACGAGAATCTTAATGAGCTTCTCACCCTCACTTTCTCTAGAAATTTTCAGTTCTAAAAGCGCCCCTTTAAAAGCCTGATGAACGAGCTCTACCAAGTTATCTTGATTGACTTCATCTTGATCAATTAAAAACTCTGATCTTAATAAGTCAGTCATTGATAAAGTTGGAGTCACTCCTTGGGCCTTGATGAGTGGTGAAACTTTTTCTAAAAATTGTGCAATTTTTTTTGAATCGAGGTCGTCAAATTTATTTTTTCCTTCAGGCTTTTTGATGTTCACATAAACGTCAAAGCTTCCACGAGAAAAAGTATCAGTCATAATTTTTTTTAGTTCAATCTCTTGGGCATTTAAAGTTGAAGGCATCTTCATGCGGATGTCTTTAAAACGATTATTCACACTCTTCATTTCGACTGAAATGATAAAATTTTCTGATTGAGAAACTGATTGACCGAATCCGGTCATCGATTGAGCCGTCATAAATATCCTCTAAGGAGTGCGAGTGAATAAGGTTAAAATCTAGAGCCGAGGATATTACTTTTTGGTTTAGAGATCAAGGGCCCATCCTTGAACCTTTCCCTCCTCAAAATAGACTTGTTTGACACTTCCATCTTCGAGAAAAGACCATCGTTCATTTTGATGACTTGGGTTACCCGCAATCTCAACTCGCGCAGGCTTGCCCCACATTTCGACGACCTCGTTTTTGTTCATTCCAAGAAACAATTCACTACTATGAACAGAGCGCCTTTTAACCATATTGGTTTTTTGTTCAAGATCCTCTTTCAGGTCTAATTTTTTAGATTCAATGTAAGTTTCACGCTCAGGCGTAGACAAACTTAAGTAATAAAGTTTATCAGAATCAGTTTGAAGAAATTTTTTATCGAGAGAATATTTCTCCTTCAAAGGTTCATTGATGCCTTGAAAGAGCGCTTCTTCTTTTTGTTTTAATTCATCAGAGAGCGAAAGGGCTTCAGTGTTAAGCTTTTTAGCGCGCTCACTTGATGGTGTTCTTAATTTTACTTCTTCACGGCTTCGTCCGACAGCACCAGTATCACCGCTAACTACTGGAAAATCCTTACCCGGGTTATAAAAACCATCACTCTCACGTTCCATCTCAGCAATAAAGCTACGATCGGGAAGCAGCATCGAGCAACTCGATGAGACGAACACTATTGATAGCATCATTAAATTTTTAAAATTTAAACTTTTCATAAGCACTCCTTAGCACTTTTTTAATCGACTTCGGTCGACACAGAATCTCATCGACCAATAACCAAGAAATGAAAGAAACCTTAGGGCCTGGGCCATAAAAGGGAAAATATTTCACTAACCGAGTTTTTTAGTCGGTCTGCAGCATTCCCTCCTTCAACTTCTCGGAGCTTAAGCCGATAAGATC
>JAYSPR010000014.1:0-1923 GCA_043721975.1 Bacteriovoracaceae bacterium | reverse complement strand
TTCAAAACTCTCACGGCTTTCTCTCTTATTTTAATCTTAAATGACTTACTGCTATGAGCAGTGACTTCTAAGCCTAATTGCCTAGAATATAAGGTGATAGTTTTTTAAAAATATATTTTTAAGTACGGACATATATATCATGCAATCAACACAAGACCTTGAGACAGAGCTTCCCGATGAAACGAATCAAAATAATGACATTATTATAATTGATAGTGATGAGGAAACTTCAGCAGAAGAAGGGGCCCGCAATTTAAGCGATGACCAAGACACTAAAGAAAATTCTAGATTTAAAGATGGTGAACTCATCACCATGATACGTGTGCGTTTTCCCGGCAACGCAAGGTCATTTCCTTTTTTCCTTGGAAAAAGGAAATTTGCCTACGGCCAAAAAGTTGTGGCCATGAGTGACCGAGGAATGACGGTTGGTTATATTAATTCGTTTCCTTATGAAGTGAATTTTAATAAATCCATGCTCCCGATTCGTTCTATCGCGAAAGTGGCCGACGCTGAAGATATTAGGGCCCAAATTGAATTTAGAGATTCAGAAAAAAAAGCGGAAGTCATTTGTCTTCATCTTATTGAAAAATACAAACTTGATATGATTTTAACTCACGTTGAATTCACCCAGTTTGGAAAAAAAGCAGTTTTTTATTTCAACGCTCCAGCGCGCGTTGACTTCAGAGACCTCGTTAAGGACTTGGTTTATGATTTAAAAATGAGAATTGAATTAAGACAAATCTCAGTAAGAGACCGTGCTGCTGCCATTGGGGCCATTGGCGCTTGTGGACTTCAAACTTGCTGTTCATCTTTTTTAAAAAATTACGGTAATGTTTCTATAAAAATGGCCAAGAATCAAAACCTGGCCCTTATTCCAAGCAAACTCAACGGAGTTTGTGGACAGATTAAATGTTGCATTAAGTACGAAGACGATGTTTATACAGATAAGAGAAAAAATTTACCGCGTGAAGGATCATTCATCGCCACTAGAAATGGTGACAGTGGAAAAGTTTTAAAATTACACATATTGATTGAACAATTTGAAATGCTGACAGATACAGGAATACGCCGTACCTATGCGGCTAATCAGTATCATGTGAGAGACTCAGAACTTGATAATACTTATCGTTTTCCTGAAAGTTTTGAACATATCACCAATGAAACTTCCACTGTCATTGGTCTAACCATCGAAGAAAAAGTCAAAGCTGATCAGTTTATGGAACAAAATGTTTTAAAAACTTATGAAAAAAACATTGATGGACCTGAATTAGAAGTGGCCATGACGAATGAGCAATTTGAAGAAATTGATGATGATGACACTCAAGCTGAAGCAGATGCACCAGAAAAACAAACGGCTCAAGGACCTCACATTCCAGGCGAACCTCGTCCACCTGGAAGTGGCAACAACAGAAACCGCAATAGAAATAGAAACCGCAATCGTAACCGCAATAAAAATAATAACCAAACTGATAATAGTCAGACGCTGAACAAGCCAAAACCAACTAACTAGAGAGGGACCTCATGTTAAAGAAAATTTTACTTGCTTGTACTTTACTTTTTTCTGCCACAGCTTTTAGCCAGACAAAGGCCATCTTAATTGAAATGAATGAAGATAAAGGAATCGAACGTCATTCATATTATTTTGGGCCAGTTAGAATTAATATGCCAAGCTTCATTAATTACCGTGTGACGAATATTGGAACGACTCCACTTGCTTTTCAAAGAGCAAGCATCGGAGGGATTGGATTTTCTGCAAGACATAGCTGTACTGGAGTTTTAAATCCACAGGCTCGTTGTCAGTTTACTATTCAATATGCTCCATTTTTTGAAGGCTACAATGTCGGACAATTTAGACTTGGTTTTGATCAAGGATATGAGATTGTTGTTGATGTGAGTGGGCAGGGAGTTAGATAAGGAACGGTG
>JAYSPR010000013.1:0-8127 GCA_043721975.1 Bacteriovoracaceae bacterium | reverse complement strand
TGGTTTAATCTTTCAATTTGGCCGTTTAAATCATCAATTTGAGAGTTTAAACTCTTCAGGGTTGATTCAAATGATTTAGCTTCAACTTGTTTTTGAAGTAAAGTTGATCTTTCTTCTTCAAAGGTTGATCTTTGAATTTCAACTTCTTCTTGAACTTCACTTAGGCGAGATTTTTTTTCTTCCAAATCACTTATTAAATCTTTCTTGCGAAGTGATAATTCTTCTTCAGACTCAATCATATCAAGTCTAGATTTAGAAATTTCATTTTTTCTATTTTTTAATATTTCAAGTCTGGTAAAACCAGATTCAAAACTTGAAAGTTTGGCATCTAATGCTGATTTCTTAGAAGAAAATTCTGCCCTCGCTTCAGCTGCTTGGTCACGAAGGTTATCAAAATTTAATTTCGCTGTTTCTAATTCTTCTCGTGCGCTTAAAGAAGCGACTTCAAGTGTTGAAACTTCTAAATGAAGATCAGTGACAACTGCAGTGAGTTCCTTAATTAAGTTATTTCTTGCAACAAATCCTTGGGCTTCATCCGTTCCTACTGTCATTGAAACTAGTTTTGCACCATTTAGGTTAGCAAGCTTCCTTACCCCCTGAAGATCTGATATCGCTTTAAAGCGAATGTCAGCAGAAAGAGACTGCATAGCTTCAAATGAAACATTTGAAGCTATGAAATATCCATCTAGGAAAGATGACATCTTATTTTTAAGTGACTCTTCCATTTCAAGAATATCAGCGAGCAATACTAAGTCATCACCGAGAATTAACTTCAAACGTGATACTGTTTCTAATGAAAGCTTTTCAGTGTTGGTCATTTTTAAATAATCTAAATTCTTTTGATTGTTTTCAATCCACGAAAATAAGTCACTATCAGAATCAGCTGTCGCCACTAACGTTTCTAAAAACTCTGAAAGCAAGGTTTGCACTGCCTTCGTATATTTGGACTCGCACTTAATAAGAGATCCTAGGAGTGAAAATCCTTCTGTATGGTCTTTTAAAAAGGCAGAGATACCATTTTTCTTGCCTTCTAGTGAACGGTTTACTTCAATGAGTGACTGAAGCTTTGATTCATTTTGAATGTGAGATTTTGATTTCTGTGAAAAATTTAATTCAAGATCACGAACGGCAACAGACCTCACTTCAATTGATTCTCTAAGAACTATTTCTTTTTCTTTTAGTTCAATTGATACTTTTTCAGAAACCGCCACTGCATCTCTTTCACCAATAATTTGAGAATTCACTCCAGAGTATTGCGCTTCAAGTGCTTCAATTTCTTTCGTTAAATCTTGTAATTGATTAGCATATTCCTCTAAGCGAGACGTATTTCTAAAAAGGTCTTGCTCAGTTTTATTGAAAGTATTTTTAAGACTTTCTACTTCATCTTTCAAATCACTTAGGCTTTCAGTCTTAAAATCTAATTCTTCTTTTAAGTGCTCTACTTTTTCTTCAAGTAATTGGAAGTCATTGTCCTCTTCACCTTTTTTCTCCCAGACTGAGAGTTCATTATGTAGAGATTCTAACTTTTCCAGACGGCCATTTAATTCTAATTCAACTGTCTCAATTTCTTTTTCACGGGTTTCAATAAGTTTTTCTTTTTCCGATTGAGTTTTACAGAGATAAACAAGTCTTTCTTCCGCACCAGCTAACTCTTTTGAAATAATATTATATTCTTTTTGAAGCTCTTCAATTTTTTCCGTTTCTTCGTCTTTTCTGAAACGTTCTTCTTCTAGACCTATCTCGATGACACTTTTTCTAGTCGACCAATTTTGAATTTCTTCAGTGCGCTCGTCGACAATTGATTTTCCATCTTTATAATTTTTTAAAAGATCAAATTCTTTATGGGCGTGAACCACAAGGTCGTATTTTTTAACTTTTTCTTTGAGGTCGCGAGCACGCTCTGCTTTTTCGGCTTGTTTTTCTAAGGCTTTTAAATTCTTCTCAATTTCTTGTTGAAGATCATTAAGACGAGCTAAGTTTTGCTCAGTTTGTTCAATCTTTTTAAGTGATTCTTTTTTTCTCGCTTTAAACTTTGTAATCCCTGCGACTTCTTCAATCATCACTCGGCGTTCTTCCGGCTTTTGATTAACTAAGCGATGAATTTCACCTTGAGCAATAATCGAATAAGATTTCGCCCCAGCTCCAGTATCCATGAAAACTTCTTGAATATCCCGAAGGCGGCATGGAATATCGTTGATACGATACTCAGTCTCACCATTCCTATAAAGCTTTCTCGTCAACTGAATTTCAGATGGGCTCGAAACTTGATGTCCAATATGAATATGCTTGCCTTCATCGTTTTCTAAAACGAGTGAAACTTCAGCAAATGTTCCTGGAGAATATTTTGATGAACCAGAAAAGATGACGTCTTTCATGGAATTTCCACGAAGGTGCTTTGCTGATTGTTCACCCATGACCCAAAAAAGGGCGTCGACTACGTTTGATTTTCCGCAACCGTTAGGGCCAACAATACCAGTAATGCCTTCATCGAAATGAATGACTGTACGGTCTTTAAATGATTTAAAACCTTGGAGAATGAGTCTCTTTAACTTCACAGGCCTAATCCTTTGCTGTGTGTTGTTATGTGTGTAACGAATAATGTGTCATAAATCACAAAGACTGTACACGAGAAAAAAGGCAAGTTAAGACAATGTAAGAAGCCATTTCTCAGAGGGAAAATACTGTTTTTTCTAGAATTTACTCTACGCTCAAAACGCCAAGCGAAAGCGAACAAATAGCTTCACTTGTTACTGCCAAGCTTCCCTTTAGTTTATCCCCAGACTTAAGAATGCCAACTCCCTCTGGTGTTCCAGTGAAAATTATATCACCAGGAGCAAGCGTGAAAATTGTCGAAAGATAAGTCACAATTTGTGGAATAGAAAAAATCATGTTCTGCGAATTACCACTTTGGCGAACTTCGCCATTTACAGACAGATTGAATGCTAAATTTTGTAAATTAATTTTAGTTTTATCAAAAGCATGAAAATGACTAATGGCCGCAAAAGTATCAAAGCCCTTTGCAATACTCCAAGGAAGTGACTTTTCTTTGGCCTTATCTTGAAGATCTCTCGCGGTAAAATCTAAACCTAAACCAATATGAGAAATATAGTCTTCTGAGGCTTCAAGATTTATATTTTTACCCGTTTTCCCCACCACTAAAACAATTTCTACCTCGTGATCAACTCGATTTGATTGTTTAGGTAATATAAGATTTTCTCCATCAAAACATAAAGACGAAGTCGGTTTTATAAAAACAACTGGGCTTGAAGGAATAGCATTACCCAACTCTTTAGCGTGTTCAGCATAATTTCTACCAATGCAGAATATATTTCGAGGATAAAAAGGTGTTCCTGGTATTTTGATATCTGACATCTATATTTCCTTTGTGACTTAGTGATCTAGTAATTTAGTTGTTTAAAAATAATTCCGCTCTCCAAATGCCGATAAGACTCATTCCTGACTCCATTGATGAGACTCTGTTATTTTCAATAAAGAGAGTCGATGGAGTGACTTGGATATTTAATCTACGTGATAGATCAGGAGAATTCATAAAAATAAAAGGGTAATCATTTTTACTTAAAAATTTTTCTATCTCAGAAAATCCTTCAAAAGGATTAATCGCATAAATTTTATCATTTGCGATTTTTCCATTTAAGACAGATTGTTTTAGTCGATTCATTTCAATTTTACAGGGGCCACACCAAGAAGCCCAAAAAATAGCCAGGACTTTTTGATTTTCAGGAGGAAAGATCAATGCTGAAACTTTTTTAGGGTGTAAAAAAATAGAATAGATCTTTGATTCGATTTCAAGTCCTTTCATTCGAAAATTATTGATAAATACTGGTCCCTGTGACCACGCAACTAATGCCAAAAGCCCTAAAGGTATTAAGTTACTTGGAGACAATATTTTATTCCGTTTCAATAGCTTTTACCTTTACTAAGATTTCTTCTTTATTATCAAAAACTAATGTCGCTTTATAAATTTCTGACTTCTTTAGTGTTTTTTTTAAGTCAAAAACCATAATATGATAACCACCAGACTTGAGCTCTATTGTTGACTTACTTTTTATTGGGATAAAATCAATGGGTCTCATTTTCATCATTCCATTTTTCATTTCCATAGTATGAAGTTCAAATTCAGTAGCAAACTCTCCCTTGACCTTTACGAGCTTTAAATCTTCATCAGACTTATTTATTATTTTTAAAAATATGGCCGTCACGTTTAAACCAGGAAGTGGCATTTTTATAGTTGGTGTCTCTGTTTCTAATAAAGAATTTGCTAAAGCATGAAATGAAATGAGTGATGTTAAAATAATTAAAAATATTTTTTTCATATTACCTATAAATTGAAATAATCTTTAAGAAGTTGATTAATTTGTCCAATGAGCAATAGCTTAGTGTAGCTGTGTAAAATCGGGGTCAAAATTTTTCCCTCTGGGGATAAAACCACAACTTGAGTTGAGTGATCGATTGTATATCCCATTTGAGACTTTAAAGGCACTTTTAAAAAAGCAATTCCAAAATAAGTTGTAAATAATTCCAGATCTGTTAAGGATAGAACCGCTGGCATAACTTTTGGATGAAAATGAGCTGCGTACTCTTTCATTCTCAAAAGAGTATCTCTTTCAGGATCAAGACTTATAAAAAAAAAATTGATCTTATCGAGCTTACTTTGAGGAAGAGATTTAAAAACAGTAGTCATCGTTGAAAGCGTTGTTGGACAAACGTCAGGGCAGGCTAAAAAACCAAAATAAAGAAGTGTAATTTTATTTTCTTTGAGCGTTTTTAAATTTACAACACCTACTGGAGTTTTTAATTCTTGAGTAAAAGGATTATAAATTTTATTTTGTTTTTTATATTGGCAAGAAAAAACCAAAACACTAATTAAAATAAGTGCTGCTGCAAAGGATTTCAAACTTTCTTTTGAGAAGAGTGCTTTCATCGCTTCGATTATAGTCTAAAATCAGGAAGACAGTCCACAACTGTAATGGGATGATTTAAAAGTTAAAAAATTACGGAGGATTCAATGCCAACAGATTGGTTATATGCCTTAGCCGGTGGAACAATTATCGGACTCTCAGTTTCTATTATGCTTTTATTTAATGGAAGAGTTGCTGGAATTAGTGGAATTGTAAGTGGTCTTTTAATTCCCCAAAAAGGAGATACCGCTTGGAGATTAACCTTTGTCTTAGGTTTATTGTCCGGTGGAGTTATCTTAACATATTTCAAACCAGAATGCTTTCAAAACACTCTCAAGACTTCTACGACCTCACTTATACTAGCAGGTTTTTTGGTTGGCTTTGGTACTCTTATGGGAAGTGGATGCACCAGTGGTCACGGTGTGTGTGGTGTAAGCAGAATGTCTAAGCGTTCATTCCTTGCGACACTTACATTTATCCTAGCAGGTATTATCACTGTCTTTATTTTAAAAAATTTAGGAGTGATTGAATGAAAAAAAATATAAGTTCTTTTATCGTTGGGTTACTCTTTTCACTAGGCCTTGGAATTTCTGGAATGACCCAAGCTCAAAAGGTCGTTGGCTTTCTCGATGTTTTTGGATCTTTTGATCCGTCTTTAATGTTTGTGATGATAGCTGCGATTGCTGTTCATTCTATTGCCTATCGATTAATAAGAAAAAGAAGTTCACCTCTTTTAAACTCAGAATGGTTAGTGCCAACTAAAAAAGATATTACACCTGCCTTAATAGTTGGCTCATTACTTTTTGGAATTGGTTGGGGCATTGCTGGATTTTGTCCCGGGCCTGCAATCGTGAGCCTAGTAAGTTTGAAATTAAATTCACTGGTATTCGTAGCAAGTATGATCGGCGGAATGTTGCTCTTTAAATGGGTCGACGATTTTCTGAAAATGAAAAAATAAAATGATTTCTAAGTGGTCGGAGCGAGAGGATTCGAACCTCCGACCCTCTGCTCCCAAAGCAGATGCGCTACCAAACTGCGCTACGCTCCGACATTAGAAAATCAAAAAAGACAGGCTCAATTTATATGGTATGAAAGACGAGTTGGCAAAGAATTTAAAATATTTTTTCTACCTTCTTTCCGATAAAAATCTTAATAAAAAGGCACTTGCGATGGCCCTATGAGATTGTTTTTGCTTCCATTCATGGGCTTCTGCCAAGGTTAATCCCTCTTCATGTTTATCACTAGGTATAAAAACGGGATCATAACCAAACCCAGTTTGGCCGCGATAACTATAACCTATAGAGCCATTTAAGCGACCTTCAAAATAAAAAATTTCTTTTTCATTTAAGTACACACAAAGAACGCAGCTAAAATAAGCTTCGCGATTCGTGACTCCTTCCATTTTTTTTAAAAGCAGCTCTGCCCTGTCTCTATCTTTTAATCCATCTCCTCCAAACCTTGCAGAATGCAAACCTAATTCATCAGGAAGTGCGGCCACATTTAAACCTGAATCATCAGCAAGAACTGGGACATTGAATTTATCAAAATAAGCTTTCGCTTTGATAAGTGCATTCTCAAAATAACTTTGACCATCTTCTATAACATCTAATTTTAAAGAGGCCACTTTAACTGTGACAAATTTCGGATCAAAAAGTTCTGTGAACTCTTCTGCTTTATGAGCATTACCAGAGGCTAATAAAAGTTCAATCATGAGAGAGCTTCATCTTGTTTTTTAAAGACCACATCAAGAGAGGATTTTGCACATTCCATAAGGGCCATCATTTGATCGTGTGAGAAGGGTGCTTTTTCAGCAGTCCCTTGAATCTCGACGAATTTCCCTTCTCGAGTCATGACAATATTCATGTCTGTTTCACAACTTGAATCTTCTTCATAGTTAAGATCGGCGATAGCTAATCCTTTTTGATTAATCCCTACGCTGATAGCCGCGAGTTGAGTTGTAATGGGATTTTCTTTTATCAATTGTTTTTGCATAAGTTTTTTCATAGCTAACGAAAGTGCTACATAAGCACCAGAGATAGAAGTTGTTCGTGTTCCGCCGTCAGCAACAATCACGTCGCAATCAATTTGAACGGTGCGCTCGCCTAATTTTTTTAAATCGACCACTGACCTTAAGGCCCTGCCAATTAATCGCTGAATCTCTTGTGTTCTTCCACTGGCACCATTTCTTTCGCGTTTATTTCTCGAGTGAGTTGCAGAAGGCAGCATCGAATACTCTGCTGTGAGCCATCCTTCTCCTTTCCCTTTTAAAAAGGGTGGAACTCCTTCTTCAACGGTCACTGTCACGTAAACTTTAGTATTTCCACACTCTACAATCACTGAACCCATGGCATAAGGGTTAGGATTTATTGTGTACACTATTTTTCTTGGTTGGCTGCGCTCAATTATGTGAGAGTAAGATGACATTATTTTTCCTTTGAGATAGTTTAAGTGTGTTTTGAAGATAATATTTAATAACATTTTAATCTAGATAAATATCAAATTACAATGCATCACTCACATTTTAATACAATTCATTCCACGCAAATCTACTTACGAGATAATTTAGTAGAACTCCAAAATCATTCTTCAGATGTTCTCATAACGGCTAATGAACAAACTCAAGGGATTGGTCGCAGTGGAAGCCAGTGGGATTCATACTCCAATAGTTTGGCCATGAGTTTTACCCTGAAGCCTAATTCGATACCAACTATGACTCCAGTAGAAATTGGGGTTTTGACTGTTTTATTTTTTGAAAAAAATACTAATAAAAAATTATATATTAAATGGCCAAATGACCTGCTCACCAGCGAAGGGTTTAAATGTGGTGGAATAATCGCTCAATATATTAATCCTCAAACGGTTATTGCTGGGCTTGGAATTAATTTAGGTTCACCACATAAAGATCAAGCTCCTGAACATTACAAACATGGACTGGGGTGCATTGATTCGCTCTTAGAGTTAAGCGCTCACGAAATCAAAAGTATTCCTGAAAAACTATACGAATTTATCCTCATGAATCGAATTCAAAATGCGATAGAATTACAAAACCTTTTTAATGAAAAATGTTTTCATCTTGGCAAACTTGTTCGTATTGATGACGAAGATTTAAAGTATGAAGGGTCTTTTAAAGGTATTGGTTCAAACGGTGAAGCTGTTATAGAAATTGAAGGTGTCGAGAGACACTTTATTTCAAGTTCACTCACCATTC
>JAYSPR010000012.1:0-9041 GCA_043721975.1 Bacteriovoracaceae bacterium | reverse complement strand
TTAATCTTGGCAAAAGAATCATCAAAAAATATAATTTCAGTTAACAACTTAACGTAACTCACGCAGTAGAAGTCTATCGTGAATTCAATTGATTCCTTTCAACTCTGAAACTGAGCAATCAATCTTAAAAAATCGAATTTATATGGTCTAGCATTAACCATAACGCTGCGCTCCCATTTTCTATGAAGACAAGACTTAAGAAAAATGAGAGGCTCTTATTATTAAACCTACCCAAATACATCGATGATAGAAAAAAAAATAATAAGCTCTATTAGTTATAGTATTAAAATTATAGTCGCTTTTGGATTGTTATACTGGCTGTATTCGAGTGGAAAACTTAACCTCTCTCCATTAACGACTCTTCTTCAACGGCCACTTGTTATAATTGTATCTGTTACCTTTTTTTTTATTCCAAATTTTTCTCGGCGCTTTTCGCTGGAAAATGTTAATCGAATGCCAGAGCCAAAAAAAAATTTTAATTCTGTCAATTTTTAAAATTCAATGGGTGGGTGTGTTCTTTTCTTCTGCCCTTCCGGGGCTTGTCACTGGAGATTTTGTCAAACTAGGCTATATTAAAAAAATTGATCCTCACCTCAAAAATGGCTTCCTGGTTTTCTCAATTTTGTTCGACAGGATCCTAGGATTAATCGGACTCATTTTTTTATCATCTGCTTCCAGTGCTATTTTTTATGATGAAATCATCAAACTAAACATTGTTTTAAAAGATGTTTTGCTTGTAAATTTCTTGTTATTTTTTAGCTGCACTGTTTTATTAAGTTTTCTCTTTATTCCCAATTATTTAATCTTTGAGTTATTTTCCCTTGTTAAAGTAAGCTCACAAAACCCAACACTCACAAGTTTTCTTAAATTCAAAGATAAGAGAATTATCATTCTAAAGACAATCGCCATCAGTATCTTTAGTCATTTTATAAGCGTTCTGTGTTTTCACTTGATCAACTATTCTTTTTATCAATCTATTCCATCCTTAAAAGACTTGCTGGCAATATTACCTATTGGGCAAATTGCAATTGCACTCCCTATCTCTCCCTCAGGTCTCGGAGTAGGGCATTTAGCCTACGAAAAACTTTTCACTTTTTTACATCAAACTAATGGGGCGACCTTATTTAATAACTATTGGCTTTTCCTCATTATTACGAACTTGCTAGGAATCATCCCATTCTTGATAGGGTTTAAAAATTCAAAAGAAAATTGATAACCCTCAACTAATTTTATACTTTAAAATGGCCATTAAATTTATCTATGAATAAAATGATTCAAGAGAGAAAAGAATGAAAAAGAAAAAAATATTAATTACTGGTGGAGCTGGTTTTGTAGGTTCTCAATTAGGCTACAAGCTGCATCAAAAAGGCCATGAAGTTATCTTATTAGATGATATGAGTTTTGGTAACGTTGACAACCTGCTTATTGATGGAAATAGCTTTGGAAAACTAGTTGTTGCAGACATCACTTCCCCAATCGACCACTCTAACTTAAGAAATTCTACCCTTGCGCAGCATTTTGATAAAGTCGATGTCGTCTTTCATTTGGCAGGAGTAGCAGCTCTACCTGTTTGCCAAACAAATCCTCAGAGAGCCTTGAGTGTCAATATTGCTGGTGTAGCAAATATTTTAGAAATTTGCCGTTTAAAAAATATTGAAAAATTTATCTTTTCATCAACATCAGCTGTTTACGAAAATAATCCTGACGAAATACTTCATGAAAACCTAGTCGTTAATCCTGACCTACTCTACTCATCTTCTAAATATATGGCCGAGCAGGTTTGCCGAAATTATAGCAAAAATTACGGTATGAATATCGTCATTGCTAGATTTTTTAATTTATACGGTCCTCATCAAGACTTCAAAAGAGCTTCTCCTCCCTTTACTAGTTATGTTGCTAGAGAAATTGTTAATAATAGAAGCCCAGTTATTTTTAATAAAACACAGGCGAAGCGTGACTACGTTTATATTGATGATTGCCTGGACCTCCTGATTAAAATGATGTCTTCTGAAAAAAAATACAAATCAGATATTTTTAATATTGGAACTGGTACTGGCCATAGTACGCCAGAAATTTTAGAGAGTATGATCACTATTTCTGGGAAGAGCATCAAACCTATTTTTAACGAAGCCATAGGCTACTGGGATAGCTATCCTGAGTTATTTTTAGGAGACTACACATTATCAAAGGAAAGAATTGAAAAAGAAGTTTATAAAAATGCCATAGCTGACATCAAAAAAACTCAAAGCGAATTCGATTGGTCTCCAAAAGTCTCCATAAAAGAAGGCCTAAAAAATGTCTTGAATTATGCAATGGGACAAATAAATGCATAATCATCAAGGGCAAGAAATAACGACATTTCTTGTAGATCTCGACGGCACTCTCGTTGATACATTTGAAGCTAACCTAAAGGCATATCAGCAAGCTTTTCTCGCTGAAAACCTTGATTTAACTAAAGAAGATTACTCTGAGATTTTTGGGTTGGGATTCAATGAATTTATCAATGATAGATATCCTAATCTAAATTCTAGCCAAATAATGAGCATCAAAAAACTCAAAAAAGAATACTATCCAAATTATTTCAATCTCATGAAGTTAAATACATCGTTAGTAAATTTTTTAAATAACTTTCAAGAAAATTATAAAATTGCTCTCGTGACAACTTCATCAAAAGACAATGCGATTAATGTATTGTCGCATTTTGGCTTAAATCATTTATTTAATGAAAAAATTTTTATGGATGATGTAATAAAATCAAAGCCTTCTCCTGAGATCTATTTAAAAGCAATCGAAAAACTCCAAGTAAAGGCATCCGAGTGTATTGCATTTGAAGATTCTTCTCATGGGGCACTTGCTGCAATGGAGGCAGGAGTTAGTGTTATTAAAATAAGAATCAAATGAAGACAAGAATTCTTTTTTTAACATTTTTACTTGTGATTGGTTTTTTCTTTAACTTCCAAGAAATAAAGCAGATTATTCAAACTGGGCAAGACTTCCTTCTTAAAAACACCTTAATCTCCGCTATCATCATTACCTGCTTCAGCTTTTCTCACATAATCAGATCAATAAATATCAAAAAATTACTGGATATTGTTTCACCTCTTTATCCAAAACCCACTCTAAAGTATTCAAGTTCTTTTAATACTTTTTTCATAGGTTATTTAATTAATTTTTCATTTCCATTTAGATTGGGAGACATCGCCAGGGCCTTACTGCTTGCCAAAAGACTAAACATAGGAAGCGGTACAACTTTCATAATGATTGCTATAGAGCGAATCATCGACTGTATTATTCTATCTATTTTTGCACTTTTTTGCTTTTTCCTATTCGTCTTCACAAATAATTCTTTCAGTTTAGATTTCATGCTCTTATATTCAATAATTAACAATGCTCTAATCCTGCTATCAATTGGATTAATTTTATTCTCCCTGGCTTTTATTCTTTTTAAAGAAACGAACATCCTTTTGGTCTTCTCTCACAAAGTTACGAGCTACTTTAACTATAAAATCAAAAACCAGCTGCGTTTCAAAATTTGGTCATCGATACATGGAATGCACATTATTTTTAGAAATTCTAACAAACTCATTTTCCTCGCAAGAGCTATTACAATGTGGGTGTTTTATTTTATAGGTTCATGCTTAATCGCTTACGAACTTAATCCCGAACTTCTCAAAAGCATATTCATTGCATCCCAGGGGCTTATTCAAACCTCGACCAAATTAAACATGGAACAACTTGGTGTTATTTCTGCAAATATCGCAATTATTCTTAAAACGACTCTCCAAGCTCAAGACATCTTAAATTATTTGGTACTTACAATTTTTACTATTACTTTTTTTCAATTTATTTCAGCTTTTATCATTTTAGGCATTACTATTATTTTCTTCAAAAAAGAGTCATTGGATTTTTATGATGAGCATATCGATCCAAGGACAAACAAAGTTCAACGCTTCCTCAATATTTCAGATACGTTTGTAAATTTTCTTGAAAATTACTTTTCAGGAGTCGAAATTTTCAAACAAGTTAATTTACTGGAGCTCAGTGGAGATATAAAAATTTTAAGCACCTTTAACGGTGGGTCAAATGCCATTACATTTTTGGCAACGTCTCCAGAGAATGACTCACTTTTTGTTAGAAAAATATGCAATCTAAAACATGCCTCTAAACTTAAAGCTCAGCATGATTGGCTAAACGACTTCAAAGGTGAGCACCACTTCCCTCAAATTATAACAGAAGCCTATATTAACGAGATGTACTATTATGATCTCGCTTTCGATCCTTCAGCAGTTCCTTTGTTTGAATATATTCACTCGCATTCAGCAAAGGAAAATCAGAACATTCTCAAAGATATATTTGATTATTTAGTTAAAAAACTTTATTCATCAAATATAGAAGTAATCGACCGCAAGCTCGTCGCTAACTATATAAACCAGAAGATTGTACAAAAAATTGAGGAAACGAAAGCTCTCGCCCCAGACCTAGCAAACTTGTTAGGCTTTGATGAAATTATCGTTAATGGTGAAAAGCTTAAAAATTTAAAATCATGTATCGAGATAATTTCTTCTCACTCAAAGATGCTAGATGATCTTGCAAAATTTAGGCAATCTAACATTCATGGAGATCTCACTGTCGAAAATATCGTTGTTACAGACAATAGTTTTTTGATATTAGATCCAAATAATGAAAATGCAATCTCCTCTATTGTTGTTGATATTGCAAAATTTAGACAGTCTATCCACTCTGGATACGAGTTTCTTTTAAAATGTGACAAAGTCCTTACAGCAGCTAACAAAATTTCTTTCTCAAGCCTCAGATCTGAGCAATATTTGCTTCTTGATGAAAACCTCATCCAACTCTCTAAATACTATTTAAGCGAGGTTGAATTCAAGTCGCTTTTGTTCCACGAAGCCGTGCACTACGTCCGCTTGCTTCCTTACCGTGCCAAACAAACACCAAAATTTCTCCCTATCTACTATGCTGTCGCAACGAAGCTTTTTAACGAATATATAAACCAGTATGGGAATTTTAACGATGAATAGGCTCCAAATAGTATTGCCAATGGCCGGACTGGGACTGCGTTTTTCGAAAGAAGGCTATTCGCTTCCAAAACCCTTAATTCCAGTTGATGGAGTCCCGATGTTTCAACAAGCGATTAATTCTTTTAAGTTAATCTTAGAAAAAAATCCAGATTATATTGGCAAAAAGATTGCCATCATTCGCCGCCAACACCAATCTGAATATCAACTTGAGACTTTACTTAAAAACTCAGATCAATCTTTAGTAGTTAAAATTCTTCCAGAATTGACCAGAGGAGCGGCAGAAACAAGTTTTCTAGTCAAAGATTTAGTCTCTATGGACTCCCCGATAATATTCATTGATTGTGACTTATGGTTTGAATCCGAGAATTTCTTCAAATTTATAATTTCTTGTATTGAAGGACAAGAAACTCACATTGCAGGAGCTGTATGTACTTTTACATCTGACTCAGTCAAATACAGTTATGTGAGCACGGATTCCAACAGCTTTATCACCGATATCGCAGAGAAAAAACCTATCTCACGGTCTGCTGTCATTGGCGCTTATTTTTTTAGAAAAGCCTCATATTTCTTTGATGAAGCCGAAGAAGTCTTAAAAAATCCTCTTGCGAATCCCGGTGAGTACTACACATCAATAATTATTAAAAATTTAATTGCGAAAAATTTCAAATTTAAGGCCTTTAAAAATGACTCTTATTTTTCATTTGGCACACCCGAAGAGCTAGCACTTTACCAGCAAAGGATAATTTAATTCCAGCCAACAGCCATTTTTTTATTTGTCTAAATCTTGATAATAAATTGACGTTCCAACTTGACTGTCCCGCAAAACGTTGCAACTGAAATACCGGGAGAAACAAAGACCTTTTATCCGAGTGATGGACAAATAAAGCCAAATCAAATGAAAACTCATTAGGATACATATCTAGATCTTTTTTATTAAAATCAGAACTTATAAGCTTTGGCTGACCATTAAAATCCTCGATCTTCATTCTAAATAACACTGTCATTAGGCTTCTTAATAAAAAAGAAAATATGCGATCACTCAAGGGGCGATTAATTCTTTTAGGAAAAATAGAACTAGGACCTTTTAAATTCATAAGATAAGTTAAGTGCATTGTAAAAAATGAATATGAATCGAATTGCATGTCCGCGTGGTTAGTTAAAATATAGCCTGCTGATGATTCTAACATACCGGCCTTCATACCGTCTCCATAGCCTGTATTAACTTTTACACTTACAACTTTAACCTTATTATCGAGTCGCACTAAATCTTGCAAGTACTCTAGAGTTTTGTCCGCAGAGCCATTATTTACATAAATATAACTTTTAATATTAAATAGTCTTTCTAGTCTTTTATTTGACGAATGTGACTGGACAACATTTTTTTCTTCATTATAAAAAGGAACAACTAAATCTATTTCAAGCTTTGACCATGGCCCATTTTCTTTAAATTCACTTTCAAGATTTTTAATATGAATCATAAATACCTCTAATTTAAAATTTCATATAAATGAATAATTTGGCCATTTAGGTTATAGTTATTCATTTCCTTAAATCTTGAGTCGATTATTCTGCGCGGAAGAAGAATATTAGTCACTTTATATTTTTTTGAAACTTCATAAATTTTATTTTCTTCATAAACCATAATTTTTGATTTTACTACATCCATACTATCTGCAAGAGTATCCAGGTATCGTTCATGCCATTCTTTTATATAACCTTCAATAAAAGGAAAATCAGCTCCAATAACAATTGCTCGTTTGGCAAATAGCCTAATTCTTTGATCAGATAGTTCTTCTAGTTCTTGTGCCGGCCAAATAACTGCGTCTGACTTAGTGTTATGCTGAATCCATAAATAAAAACTTGATTCTTTTGAGGGCACATTAAATTTTAAATTTAGTAAACTCGCTCGCACTGAGTATAAATTCAATGCGAAGAAAGCAATAAGAAGAGATCCTTTAGCGTATGGTTCAATTTCTTGAAATTTAAATTGAAAAAGTATTTGCGCTTTTTTAAAAAATCTGACTACAAATAATCCAGCCATAGAAGCCAAAATAAATAAAATACTCCACTTGATATTAATAGATAATATGACGATCGAGACACTTATTAAAAGTGGAATAATGTAATCATTTCTTTTTAATTCATCACAAATTACCTTAGACAATAATATTAAATATAAGGGAATTAAGAATGAAAATGACCGGTATGGACCCAGCATTCCTACTATTTTAAGTGGATATTTTTCTACAAAGTACCAACCCACAAAACACACTAATAAGTAATATAAACTTATGAGTAAGTAAAAAATGTTAACTTTGCCTTTTTCTCTACTAAATAGTGCGAAGAAACCTATCGATCCTATAAAAATTAAAGCACACTTCCAATAGTTTCGAGGAATAATCGAAGCCAAATGATGGTGGGGGTGTCTGAATTTTACGGCAATATCGATATATTCTGTGGCGGATAAAATACCTGGAGAATTATGCTCCATAAGTTTAGAAGAGATAAAAAAATAAATAAGCGGCAAAACAAAGACACAAATTTTCTTTAAATCATCATTTGTATTTGATTTAAAGTTTGCTACAAACCAAAAAGCACATAATGGATAAGTATAAAGTGCCACCAGAGGATGGAACAAGGCTGCTAAAAATAAAAGTAAACACGAAAGGTAATATCTATTTTTACTGAAGAAATAAAAGCAAAAAAGAGCAAATGGTAAAGCTAAGCTCTGTCCGGTTAAATCTGGTGTTTGAAAAAACCAGCCTGGAACATATGGAAATTGATGCTTAGTAAATATGCCAAAAACAACAGTTAATATCCCAACAAAGTGGCTTTTCCCAATGTGGCTTGCAATAAGAAAAATAGCTAATTCGACGACTAAAATTCTAAAAATATTTAATATACCTACAAAGTATTCATAGGGAATACCTAGGGCTTTCTCTCCAAGCAAAAAAAAGTGAGCCACAAAAAATCTTGGAGAAAAACCTTGTAACGAATTAGTGTAAAAATCATTAAGAATGAAATTGGGGTCCTTCAGTCTTTCTACTAAAAAATAATTGTCGACTACCCCCCACTGCCAAGCGGACTGATATTGTATTGTATAAAGCAATGTATAGATTGCAGTGAATAATAACATGAAAAAATAAAACTTATTTTGCTCTTTATTATATGCCTGCAGAATTATATTCATCTATCTATTTTTCCACTTTCTCGTTTATGTGCACAGTCCATTATGTGAGTTGTACGTGTGCTTGCTCTTGCTCATCTTTTAATCTGAAATGAGTAAACTCTGGAACCAGCTCTTTCATCATGTAAACCACTGAAGCCGGCTCCATTGATTTCAATTGAAGAAGTTTTTCTAAATTTAAATCGAAATGAGAATCGAGCTCTCTAAATTTGGCCTTTCTTATTTTTCCATGCATCGTTAATTCAAATGCCTCTTTGTCCGAAAAAAGCTCTTCAAATAACTTCTCACCTGGCCTTAAACCAGTATAAGTAATTTTTATATCTTTTCCTTCAACTAAACCAGCAAGGCGAATCATCTCACGCGCGAGATCCACAATTTTTACAGGTGCTCCCATATCTAAAACAAAAATTTCTCCTCCGTGACCCATTGAACCGGCTTGAAGAACCAACTGACATGCTTCTGGAATAGACATGAAGTAACGAATAATATCTGGATGAGTAACGGTAACGTCTTTTCTTTCTTCAATCTGTCTTCTAAAAAGTGGTATGACAGACCCATTGCTACCCAACACATTTCCAAAGCGAACTGACATAAAACTAGTTAGACAATTATTCTTTTTGGCAAAATTAGAAATATCAGTAATAACCATTTCTACAGATAAGGCTGTGAATCCGACCAATGTTATGGGGGCTTCTAAGCGAATAGCAGAAATGGTTATTACTGATATTTCTAATTTTGCCAAAAAGAATAATTGTCCAACTAGTTTTATGTCAGTTCGCTTTTGAAATGTGTTGGGTAGCAATGGGTCTGTCATA
>JAYSPR010000011.1:0-12828 GCA_043721975.1 Bacteriovoracaceae bacterium | reverse complement strand
CCCATACTAATCTCCTAGATTCATGCCTTCCTCCTTAAAATTTAAGATTCAAACAGCCTTGTTGGAATCTTTGTTGTTTCTGCAAAAGTCCCATCCTTTGCATAAATCAAATATCGGAGTAAAAAAAACAAACTAAAGCGTTTCCTTTAGAAAAAAGGCAATTATTTCCAGTAATTAGATTGATAAAATAAGTCGGGTATTAAGGCATTTTGAATAAATTTGAGAGCTTAAAAAACTATAAACTTGAGTATTAAAGTTTTATTTTTTACCTTGAACATTTTTAATGAGATTACTTGTTGAATATCCTGTTTTAAACATAAGACTCTTCGTTTGACCGCCAATACTGGCAACAAAATCAGATCCAATTATTTGTTCTGGTTTCCAGTCGCCACCTTTAACTAAAATTTTAGGCCGTATGAGTTTTATTATTTCTAATGGCGTTTCGTTGTGAAAGATTTGAACACAGTCTACTGATTTTAAATTTAAAAGCATAAGTGCGCGGTCATGTTCATTGTTAATTGGGCGATCGGGCCCTTTGATTCGCCTAACACTCTCATCAGAATTAATTGCAATCACAAGACATTCACCTAGAGCACGTGCCTCATTGAGATATTCAACGTGGCCTAGATGTAAAAGATCAAAACATCCATTGGTAAAAACAATTTTTTTATCTTTATTTTTTTCTAAAAATATTTTTGTTTCAAGAGAGAGCTCTTCCATTACTTCACCAATTTCGTATCAGAAAGTCTTCCTTGGAAGTCTAATAACATTGGAAGAAACAATGCAATTCCTGACAATAAAGAAACAAGTGCACGTAGAAATGTATTTTTTACCGTTACATCTTTTTCATCAATTGTCACAAGTCTTATGGCCAAGATTGTTTTTCCTGGCGTGGCCCCAAGATCTAAAATGGTGAAATAGAGAACGTAATAAATTGCAAAAATTGCACTTGAAAATAGCATCATATCATTGGGAGTCAGAATTTTAGTATACATATTAAGCTCAATACCTGAAGAAATAACAAGCAAGAACCCAGTCAGTGCAACAAAACTCGCAATGACACTTACATCTATAGCCCAAGCAAAAAATTGTGAAACCGTTGTTGCTGTCACGAATGAATTTACAAATTCAGGCTTCTTTTCATTCAACTCAAGAGTGGTATTTGAATCTAGAGTCTGTGCTGGTTTATTTCCGTAAAACGCCTCTAAACCAGACGGCAAGTGATTAGTTGAAACATGCTTAGGAGCAAGGCCATTTGAAATATTTTGCGCAACTGGTGTGTGGGATTGAGAAAAACTACGCTTTTCTTTAGGTGAAGGCACGAAGGCAGGACGTCTATTATCTTGATGGAAGCCTAATCCTTTCGTCATTGGCTTAAAAGTATCTTCACTAATTTGAAACTCATCAAGATTCACTTGAATGGGTTTAACAACTTGTGGTGATGAAAAAGAAGATGTTTCTTGATTCATGATCTACCTTGGCAATTGGTTAGCTTCTTTAAAATAATCCCATAGAGAGAACAAAGCATCAATAATTTTTTTATTTTAAGTCTAGACCCAAGATATAACCTACTGAAGATGCTACAGCTGTCGGGGCACGAAGTATGGGAGTCGGTAAATGAATTTCAATAAGCGCATTCCTCGACCTTATTTCATCAATTTCCTGAGCTGAAAATCCACCTTCTGGACCAATAAGAAGCGTTTGGTTTTTAAATTTTACCAACGATTGTTTATCACTGATTTGAGAATTAAAAAATACAATTGGATCTGTATGTTCTTTTAAAAATTGGCCTAATGAAGTTTGAGTTTTGATTTGAGGTAAAAAGGGGTTATTTGACTGAACAAGCGCGCTTTCGACAATGCGCTCAATCCGTTCACTGGGAGAGAAGTCATATTGTGAATAATCTGATTTAAGTGGATGGATTACACTTATGCCTAATTCAACTGCCATTTTCAATATATCTTCAAAGGCTTCTTTTTTAGGTAAAGCAATAGCCAAAGATATGTTGTGAGAGCGCTCAGCATATTCAATTTGGCTCACAACTAGCTCTACATTATTTTTGGCAATTGATCTAACCTGGGCTAATAAAATTTGTCCTTGACCGTTAAGAACTTTTAAAATTTCGTTACTTCTGACCCTGACAACTTGTAAATGGTGGGCCCTTTCTCCTTCAATATTAAAAGTATCACCAATAATTAGCTTTGAAAAAGAGTGAAAGATTGCTCTCACATTTCATCCTTAAATAAAATAGCGCTCCAGTCCCCCTTAGTGACAACTGAGATTTTCTTTAAAGATTTATACTCCGAAATAATATTATCAACTTGGTGATTTAAAATTCCTGAAACAATTAAATATCCACCTTTTTTTAGTGAACTAAGAAGCACCTCTTTTTCAGAAATAAGAACGAATTCTAAAATATTAGCAAAAACTAAATCGTACTTACTCACTTCGTAGCGATCTCTAATCGTTAATTGAGTGCCAGAGATGTCTTGATTCTCAAAATTTAAAACAAGATTCTGAGTACAGTTATCAAGGGCACTGCGATCAATATCGATGAATTGAGTTTTCATCTCTCTTGTTTTCATTGCCGTGATACCAAGAATTCCAGAACCACAGCCAAAATCTAAGCAACTATCAGATGAAGAAAATTCATGATGAATTTTATCAAAAAGTACTAAACACAAGTAAGTTGTTTCATGGGTTCCAGTACCAAAGCCCATTCCTGGATAGATGTAAACTTGATGACGAGATTTATTTTGATGAGTATTAATCAACCATTCTGGTATGACCTCAATATCTTCAGAAACACTGATGGGTGCATAAAATTTCTTCCATTCTGCATTCCAATCTTCAAAGTTCTTTTGGTCTGTAAAAAGTGATAATTCTGGAAAGTTTTCTTTAACAAAAAAGACAAAATCAGAAGAATTTTTTTCAAAACCATCTTGATAGAAAAAATATTTGTAAGTAAAAGATTCTTGATTGGTTGTGGCCAACTGGACTTCATCGATAAGAGACTCTGGAATATCTCCTCCCGAGTAAGCACGTTCACCTAAAATTTCATCGACTCTTGATTCTTCGAGAGAAAATTCTTCTACTCCATCACAAGCATATTCATCAAGAGCGTAAGAATTCAATTCCGGTGCGAGGTGAGCGGTATCTTTACCAAAGACAATCAATACAAAGTTAAATTTTTGATTATTTTCCACAATTTTTCTCGAGCTTTAATAAGGGATAAAAACTTCCGGTTGATTCAAGCGTAATATCACTTAAGCAATTTCGACTAATCCAAATGATATTAGGGTGCCAAAGATTTACATTGGCATAGTCTTCATTAATGATTCTTAATGCATTTTTATAATAGGTATTTCTCTTTTGAGCATTCGTTTCAATCGTTGCTAAGTCTAAAACTTTATCAACCTCAAGATTGTTATATCCAACCCGATTTCCACCCTTGGGAGGTGTATTCGTTGAATAAAAAACAAACTTAAGCATATCAGGTCCGGTAAAACCTACCCATTGGCCAATAACAATATCAAATTTTCCTGCTTTGAATGCACTCATATAAGTACCCCACTCTTGGATACTTACATTGACAATAATTCCTTCTTTTTCAAAAAAACTTTTTAAAACTTCGACGATTTCAATACTTGCTTTGTTATTGCTAACCTTCCAGTCTATTTCAAAAATCTTTCCATTTTTTTCTAAAATGCCATTCTTGTTTAAGGTCCATCCTGCACTTTTAAGAAGTGCTCTTGCCCCTTCAATATTTTGTTTTTCTACTGGAATATTCTCGTACATTTCACCAAAGGCCGGAGAGAACATTCCGTTAGATAAAGCCGCAGTATTTTTTAATTTATATTTCAGTATTTCTTCGCGAGGAATAAGAAGCGATAAGGCTTGTCTTACACGACGGTCTTGAAATAATTCTCTCTTGTGATTAAGACCCATGAATTGAAAATTTCCACTTGGGATTTCCCAAACTTTTATTTCTTTTTTCGATTTAAGCCAGAAAATTTTTCGCGGAGACATATTGGCCACAGATAAATCAATTTCTTTGTTAATTAATTTAAGGGCAAGAGTTGTTTCATCTTTTACGACCTTGAAGTCTAGTGTCGGTCTAGTTTGATCTCTCGGCTCAACAACTATTTCTAAAGGCTCTACACTTTTTATCACATATTCACCACATCCAATGATGTCCTGAACTTCCACTGATTCTTTACTTAAATCTTTCACTTTTAAAATTTTAAGCAAAGAAAGATTTGAAAGATTTTCAAGCGAAAATGTCTTAAAAGTAATTTCAACATCTTTTACATTTAGAACTCTAACTGCTTCAATGGCTTCATAGGCTCCATTGAATGTTGATTTTATCTTTTCATTTTTAGCAAAATACTCATAGGATTTTTTAACATCATCTGCTGTAACTTTAGTTCCATCGCTAAAGGTTAAATTCTCTTTTAATTTAAAAGTAAAAACCTGTTTTTCTCCCTGCATTTTTTCGCTGAAACTTTCACAAGCAATACAAACAAAAGTCATTTTTTCATTAAAATCAACTAAAGAAGCATGAACCAGGCGGTTAATATTTTGCGAATTAGCATCTGTTGAATAAAAAGGCACTAGATTATTAGGGGCAGCAGAAATGGCAATATTAATTTTTTCTGCACCGTTGGTGATTTCGACAATACTCATATATCCAACAATCAAACAAAGGGAAACAAATAGCTTTAGTAGTGACATCAGAATTCTTCCTTCTTTCTTTTATATAAGCTTTAATCTATCATTTTATTTGTAAAATACCAATTGAGGAGACTGCTTTGCATATCATTTCTATTTGTGGTGGCTCTGGTTCTGGAAAAACAACTTTTGCAGATAAAGTCATTAAAGGAGTCGATCAAGAAGTCTCAGTCCTGCACATGGATTCTTACTACTTATCAAAACCACCACCAGATCTTAAAACGTCTTCAGGTAGACCCAACTTTGATCATCCCGATGCTTTTGATTGGGTCTTATTAAAAAAACATCTCTCTCAATTAAAAAAGGGACTCGAAGTTCAAAGCCCGCTCTATGACTTTAAAAAAAATCAGAGAAAAAAAGCGACTCTTAAAATTAATCCCACTAAAGTTGTTCTCTTTGAGGGAATTTTTACACTCTATCAGGAAGAAATTCGTAACATATGTGACATCACCGCATTTTTGCACGTTGAAGCAGATATTCGATTCATAAGACGACTTCATCGCGACATTGAGGAAAGAGGAAGGTCTTTAGACTCTGTCATAACGCAATATTATGAAACGGTTAGACCAATGTATCAAAAATTTCTTGACCCTCAAAGGCAGTATGCTGATTTCATCGTTGGAGAAGAAACGGACATTGCCGCTAGTATTTTAGCTGCAAAAGTTAATCAACTCTTTCATACAAAAATTAAAATTTCTTCTGCCAAAAAAAAGAAAGGATAAAATGAAAAAAGCATTGTTAAAAATTAAGCCTGTCGGTGGTGTCGGTCAAATTGGATCGAACATGACTCTAGTACAGGGGGAAAACGATACGATCTTAATTGATGCTGGTATTCTTTTTCCCTATGAAGACTTTTTTGATATCGACTATTTAATTCCTAATTTAGACTCTGTTCCCACTCCCAGTCATTTAATTATTACTCACGGACACGAAGACCACATTGGTGCTATTTTACATGTTGTAAAAAGATTTCCTGGAATCAAGGTACTAGCCTCACCTTTCACCGCCGGACTTATAAGAAAAAAATTTGAATTTAATCATGTTCCATATCCTATAACTGAATATAAAAACTATGAGCAAATGGGATTTAAAGACTTTACGATTGATCCCATTCACGTCAATCATTCAATACCAGAAACAGTAGGATTATTAATCAAAGACTCGAAAGAAGAAGTAGGATTTTTCTTCATTTCAGACTTTAAAATTGATCAGAAAACTATTTATGAAAGACCTTTTGATTTTGAAAAACTTATTAAACTAAGTAAAAATCTCAAAAAAAGAATTCTTCTTTGTGATAGCACAAATATTACGAGTAAAACCGTTTCTACCCCATCAGAGCAAGACCTTATCCCTGTTTTAGATAGTCTTTTTCAAAATGCTGAAAGCCGAATTCTTATTACCTGTTTCTCATCGAACATTCACCGTCTCATGAGTTTTATTTCACTTTGTAAAAAACATAATAAAAAACTTATTCCTCACGGAAGATCAATGATCAGTTATCTCAACACTGCTAATGAGCTTGGCATGATTCCAGATTACAATTCTGTTGTAAAAATGGCCGAGAGTGTAAGTGGTGATGATAAAAACTATGTCATCTTACTTTCAGGATGCCAGGGAGATTTCCGTGGAACATTTCGTCGTTTTTGCGTCGGTGAAGATTCACAATTTAAGCCAAGACCTGATGATACCATTCTGCTGAGCTCAAAAGCGATTCCTGGTAACGAAAAGAAAATATCTATGCTCGTTAATAAACTAGCTGAAGTCGGATGCAAAATTTATACTGGATCAGATCACCTCATTCACGTTTCAGGACACCCAGGAAGAGATGATTTAAAAACTCTTTATGAAAAATTTAATCCGACAGACATTATTCCTATTCATGGTGAAAGTTACTTTATTCGTGAACACATTACTTATATAAAAAGTGTTTTTCCACAAGCTGCTGCTCATTATGTTCTAAATAATGATGAAATCAATATCAGTCCTGACTTAAAATTATCCATTTTTGATGGAGAAACGATTGATCCAGTTATTATTCATGGGAAAGGGATCATTCTAGAAAAAGAAAAAATAAGTGAAAGAAGAAAACTCGCTTGCAATGGTTCTATTTTTTTGTCACTAAAATTATCGACCACTAGAATGAAAGTTGAAAAGTTTAACTTTAGTCTTTCTGGACTACCTAATTTAGTCACTCAAAATGAAGAAAAGTTTAAACGCTTTTTGGAAAATTACTTTATTCAAATAAACTTTAAGGATGAGGCCAAGACCAACGAAGAATTAAGAGTCGCCACTAGAAAATATTTTGATCAAATCTTAGGATACAAACCAATGACAACTATACACATACTATGAATAACTTATTACAAGACAATCTAATTTTCATTGTCCTTTTTTTGCTTTTAATTATTTTATTGCTAATGACCGTTATGGCCATTGTTCTTGTAAAGCTTTTGCTTTCATCAAAAGACAAAAAAGAAACGGCAAAAGTCGTCACACCTGAAATTATTAAACCTAGTTCTCTGAAAGAAGAAGCTTTGAGTAGATTTAAAAAAATCTCCCAAGAACAAGTTGTTGAAAAATATTTCTGTGAAAATCATCCCGAAACTCCTTCTTCAGGCACATGCCTTATTTGTGAAGATGTCTTTTGTGAAAAATGCATCATTGAACACGAGAGTCTCTATTTCTGCAAAGAACACTTTAAAACATTTGTGAATAATAAATGGAAGCAAATCACTGATGTTAAAACAACACCAAGCACCCCCGAAGATGGTCTATTTATTTATCATTTTAAAAAGCAAATTTGGATCGAAAGGGAATTACCTAGCTTCGTCTTAACTCATTATAAAATTAACATTGAACATGACTTTATTGAATCTTATATTCAACTCAATGTAATAGAATCTAAGGCAGATGATTTAAAAAATGAAATTGAAGAATTCAAATTAGGTATGAGTAAAAATTAAAAAGCCCTCGCAATAGAGGGCTTTTTGGCTATAAATCTATATTTTTATGGTCTCGATTAAAAGGCCTTACTTCCGGTTTCTCTTCTTTACGAAGATAAGAAGGAGTATCAAACTCATCTTCATCAAAATTAATGAAGCCTAATTTTTCTGCAATCGATTTTGCTCTTAAATTCGTATTAATTGTCGATTCTTGAGTCGGCGTTGCTGAAGCTGGGAGCGAAGATGAGGGCCTTGCTCCTGTATTTTCATATTTGTTAGCCGCGTCTCTTATCGATTGAATTAATCTCGAAGGTTGTGGCTGAGCTGCCTGTTGATTATTTTGTGCAGCTTGAGCCTGTTCTTCTTCTTTAACAGAAGCGCTATTGTTATAAGCATTTCTATCATTCATAAATCTTTCGAAATCAGAACGATCTTCAGAGCGAGCATTTTGAGCTTCTTCTCTAGGTACTGTTGCTACTGATTCTGCGATAGGTACTTGAACTTCGCGAACAACTTCTCTAACTGACTCTGTCTGTATGGCCTGAGAGGCATTATTAGAAACGTGAGAAACACTAGCTTTAATTTGACCACCAAGACCTGTAGCAATAACAGTTACTTTAATTTCTTCGCCACAGTTGTTATCAATAACTGTACCAAAAATAATTTCTGCATTCTCATCAGCTGCTTCCATGATAAGCGTAACGGCTTCATTTGTTTCATGCATAGAAAGAGTGTCACTACCTGTAATATTGATGATAATTCCTGTAGCACCGTTAATAGAAATATCTTCTAAAAGTGGAGAACTGATAGCTTCTGTTGCGGCTTTGATGGCTCGACCTGGTCCTGTTGCAATTCCTGTCCCCATGAGAGCGAGACCTTTGTTGGCCATAACTGTCGAAACATCAGCAAAGTCAGCATTAATGTGACCTGTATTGTTGATAAGATCTGAAATACCTCTAACTGCATTTAATAAAACTTCATCCGCTTTTTTAAAAGTATCAACCAGTGATAAATTTTCTCCAGCTAAATAGAGAAGTCTTTGATTAGGAATCGTAATAAGTGAATCTACACTTTCTTCAAGATTTCTAATTCCTTCTTCTGCTTGCTTAAATCTTTTTTTGCCTTCAAAGATAAATGGCTTTGTGACAACACCAACAGTAAGGGCGCCAAGTTCCCTTGCTAATTTAGCTATAACAGGGGCAGCTCCAGTTCCAGTTCCACCACCCATTCCAGCAGTGATAAAAACCATATCCGCTCCTTTTAAGACTTCAGATATTTTTTCATAATCTTCTAGTGCTGATTTTTTTCCAATCTCTGGATTTGCTCCAGCTCCTAGACCTTTTGTTACAGTACCACCCAATTGAATTTTTATTTCAGCCAGAGACACATTCAAAGCTTGTGCATCTGTATTAGCAACAATGTACTCAACACCAGAAAGACCCGAGCGAATCATTGTATTTACAGCGTTACATCCACCGCCACCAACTCCAACAACCTTTATTCTCGCACCATTAATTCTGTTGTTTGCATCTGTCATTTCGAACATATATTCCTCCTAGGGACTTAACTTATTTATTATTTAAAAAATTTCTTTAAAAACTGATTTCAATGAGTCACTTAACTTTCCAATTAAATCGTTACTCGATTGCACTGAATCTTTATCTTTAGACAGTGTCACTCTGTGATTACTCGCTGCCGCTTGTCCTTGCCCTTGAAGGTGAACGTAAGGTTTTCTCTTAGAAGCTTCCAAGAGAAGCCCAAGCACTGTTGAATATTTTGGATTTTGCATGATATTTGTCATTCCACCAAATGGAATTGGAAAACCAATTTTGCAAGAACGCATTAGTATATATTCTCCTAACTCTGGCATACCTTTAATTAAGGCACCTCCACCAGTAAGAACAAATCCACCCGCAATTTCGTAATCTAATTTTTTATCTTCAATCATGGTTCTCACCACGTCAAACAATTCTTCAGCTCGTGCACCCAGCACTTCGGCCACTACACTGAGTTGAACTTCTCTTGGTTTTGTCCCAGACATTCCCTGAACTGTAATGTGAGCCGATTGATTGAGTTGTTCAGCCAAAACACTTCCGTGATTAATTTTTATTCTTTCTGCTTCATTGTGTGGAATTTTAAGAGCAACGGCCAGGTCGTTTGTAAAATGGTTTCCACCAATAGGAATAATTTGTGAATGAATAAGACTTCCATCTTTCCAAACAGCTATATCTGTCGTTCCACCACCTATATCGACAAGAACAACACCAAGTTCTTTTTCTTCATTTGAAAGTACTGCTTCAGAAGAAGCTAATGGTTGTAATGTAATATGTTCAGCATTTATACCTGTTTGTTCAACACACTTTACTAAGTTTTGAATAAGAGGAATTGAACCTGTGACAATATGAACATGAGCTTCAAGTCTCACTCCACACATCCCAATTGGATTTTTAATTCCGGTTGTATTATCAACTCTAAATTCTTGAGGAATCACATGAAGAATATCTCTGTCACTTGGAATGACAACTGCTTTAGCTGCCTCTAAGACTCTATCAATATCATCTTGGGTAATTTCTTTTCCCTTTATTGCGACTACACCTGAAGAATTAAAACTATAGATATGGCTTCCAGCTATGCCTATAGTTGCACTTGAAATATTTACTCCGGCCATTAGTCTTGCTTCTTCGAGCGAAGATTGAATAGAGCGAACTGTTTTATCAATATTAACAACAGAACCTTTTTTTAGGCCATATGAAGGATGAGTTCCTATTCCGATGATTTCTAATTCTTGATTGGGGTGTTGAAGACCTACGATTGTACAGACTTTCGTTGTACCTACATCGAGACCTACGATGATATTTTTTTCGTTCATAGTGGAGAATCCTTTCTCTTTAGAAGCGATTAGTGTGACAGAGTCATTCCGTCCTCTTAAAATCCTAGAATTTATCGTTAAACTTGACAACTACTTTTTTACTATTTGTAAGGTTTATAATTGCTGGGATTTTTTCTTTTAATTCCATGTAGTTCACAATCTTGTCAAGTTTGCCTAGTTTATCACTCCACTCATCTAGTCCCATAAAGACACTAGAAGGTTGCCCATTAATTGATAAAATAATCGTTAATTCCTTATTCTCATTTAAAATGACCTCAGAAAGTTTTGACCTAAGGCCCGGCCTGATCTCTTTCATCAGTGATGTTATGTCATTTTGAATCTTGTCTTCCATCTCGCCAACCGGCATAGAAAGATAAGGTAACTCGCCGATGAGTTTCTTTTCAGATCTAAGAAGTGCTTCGTAGGTTGGATCATAAAGCTGACCGTTATCAACTAATATAGCTTCATAGGATTCATTGCTATCTTTGCGATAGATTTGAACTTTCATCAGTGGCTCAGGACAATTAAAATTTAAATCGAGAACTTTGCTAAAGGGATCGTAATGGATTTTATAATCTGAAACAAAGTATTTATCATTCCATTTTTCATTGAGCATTTTCAGTTTTACATCTCGGAGTGAATGAGACTGCTCAAAGGCTTTTACTACTTGTAAGGCCATAGTCCCAGCTGGACGAGTTGGACATTTACCTAAATTAGAGCGGTAGGAAAGTTCTGAATTAAATTGCTCTGTTGGTCCCAATGAGGAAATAACGATGTTCGTAAAAACGAGAACAGTTACAACTGCAAAAGGTATGAGAAACTTTTTTGATTTAAAAAATGCCATCCTGACAATTTTCCCTTTTTAATATTCGGCTTCGACTTCAAAATCTACACCATACTGAAGTTTTAATTCTTTTTTTAAAACCCCAATCATTTCTAGCACATCTTCATAAGTACTCTCTCCACGATTTTCCATGAAGTTAGCATGCTTAGGACTAATGTATAAATTTTTTATAGTTAATCCCTTAAGGCCCATTATATCTATAAAAAGTCCTGCTCGACAAGTGACGTCGCGCTCAAGATCGTGATGATTTTTAAAAACACATCCACAGGTCCATTCTTTTAAAGGCTGGGTGCGAGTACGCATCTCAAGGTATTCACGAATTTTTTTAGAAATAGCTTCATCCAATCCAAAGTGAAATAGTCGGGCTTCATAAACAACATCGCCTGGATTAACAAAATGGTTTTTACGATACGAGAAAGATTTATCATTAATAATAACCGACTTCTCTTCTCCGTCTTTTGTAATGAGTTTAACTTCCTTAACAACACTTCCAATCTCGCCTAGGTTTGTTCCAGCGTTCATAAAAATAGCGCCGCCCAATGAAGCTGGAATGCCAGTGAAGACTTCCCATCCTTTTAAACCGTATTTATTAGCGTGGCTCGTAAGGGTGGCAAGTGAAGTCGAAGCCGGAATCACATATTCATTTTTTGGAGAATCAAATATTGTACGGTCAAAATCAAAATCTAATTGAATATAAGGAACTAAAGAGTGTGAAGGTAAAATAATATTTGCTCCCCAGCCAAGTGCTTTGTAAGAAATATTATTTTGGGTGAGTTCACGCAAGCAGTACTTAAGACCTTCCACTGACTTAATTGTGATGAGGTCACCAGTAGAATCAAGTCTCATGGTTGAGTACTTCTTTAAATTAATGTCTAAAGAAACTAATACATCAGAATGATTTAAATTAATTTTTAACATTCTTTTATGGTACTTCTAAATGTAACTAATTTGAAATTATTTTTCGTTTAATTTAATTTGTTCTTTTATTTCTTGATCGAAATTTTTAAATTCTCCCTCTGAGGATAAGGACCATTGTGAATTTTCAAAATCCCTCCATTCAAATTTCTTATTTTCAAATACTAAGCCTGCAACCGAGTTACTTTTTGTTGGTATTCCCACAAAAAGAGTCACAAGAGAAGTCTCTAGTGCGAATACTGAACCCATATCCATATTTAGTTCTGCAACAAAGTCATTTTTATAATTGGAAAAGAATGAAATATCTCTCCCATTATCCAGGCTATCCCAATTATTTCCAGCTTTATAATATATATGTAAATCCAAACAATAAGTTTCTTCTATTGGCCTAACATTCAAAGAAGATTCTTCACCGTCACATATTTTATATTGAGAGAACAAATAAATTTTATTCCTACCTTCTTTATCAATTAGAATTGTCTTTTTTTGCCAATCTTTATGATTTTTAATGCTCGATAATACCTCAT
>JAYSPR010000010.1:0-1618 GCA_043721975.1 Bacteriovoracaceae bacterium | reverse complement strand
ATTTTTTTGTAACTAAAGATCCTCTTTACTCTGGTTACAAAACTAGAATAACAATTGATCACTTAAAAAATTCACAGGTTAATTATAAAAAGGCCCACTATTATATCTGTGGGCCTAAAGAAATGATTGATTTTTTTGTGCAAAAACTTTTAGAAGTTGGCATAGAACAAACTCAACTTCACTATGAAAAATGGTGGTAAGTTTATTTCGAAGCTGCTGAACCTGATGAATCAACTAAGAATGAACAAGTTCCACTCTCTGATTTAAATTCTCTAACAACCAAACAGCGAATATCTCCTGATTCTTTTTTCGTTGTCATCGTACCAGTCGTTGTTACATTTTTCATGGCATTTAAAATCACAAGAGCGGACTTACCCGAAATTGAAATTTGTAAACGTCCATCAACGGTCTGCGTGCTTGCCTTTCCTGAGGAAGCAGCAGTTGATGAATAAAGTGTCGCATTCATCGTTCCATTATCATCTATAGTTAAGCTACATTCTGTTTTTGAAGCCTTTATAGAGCATGAAATTTGTTTTCCTTTGGCAACCACTGATTGAGAAGTGCCCATTCCTTGAGAAATCCTGTGAACATTTTGTAACGTTTTATCAATTTCTTTAGCTGCTTCACCGTTAATAACAATACTTATAATTCCTTTTTTATTCACTGAACTCACATTGCCTTCAGCCGCAAACAAGACAGAAGAAAATGACAAAAGTGTGCAAAATAATAGGTTTTTTTTGTTATTTAAATTAATCATAATGAGCTCCATAAAGTGAACTAAACTCAAGTCTGACAGATTCTAAGATGATCTCAAGATGATGTGTAAATATTACACTCTCAATATCCATTATTGAATTTAAATCATATCTATAAAAAAATTATTTGCCCAACCCCAAGGATTACAAAATGAAGTTATGCTTACTTTTTGCACTTACTTTTGCCTCAAATGTCTTCGCCAAAGAAGTCCCTAAATCAGACTTAGATTTTTTATCTCAATGTGCACAGTCTAAAGACTGTGAGCTCAGTTTAATTTATGAAATAGCCAAGACCTATCGCCCATCAACTGAAGAAGATGAACTTCGCAATTACATTTTAGAAATAAAAAAAGTAAGTGAGCAAAATTTTTGGAAGAAAAAATTAGAAACTTTCCAAGATCAAGTTGGAAACTTAATGATTCGTTTGCCTGCAACTGGAAAATTTCTTAATAAAAACGCATCTTATTTTGCACTACAATCACATATGGACATGGTCTTGGCCTACGCTGATGCTAAGCCAGGCGAAAACATTAAACCTTATTTTAAAGACGGTATTAAGCTAGAAATTAAAGACGGATGGTTACAATCAGTCGGCAATAAAACATCTATCGGAACTGATAATGCTACTGGTGTAGCTTATTCACTCAGATATTTAATTGATCCAACGATCGAACATCCTCCTCTAGAACTTATCTTTACAGTTCAAGAAGAAACAGGTCTCGTTGGTGCTTATAAATCTGAACTGCCTATCGCTAGTAAAAAAATGATTTGCCTTGACGGTATGACTCCTGAACCTGGTTATATTATCGCCGGCTCTCAAGGAGCGTCTGCTAATCAAGTCAAGTTTGACTCTTTTATGACTT
>JAYSPR010000009.1:0-23100 GCA_043721975.1 Bacteriovoracaceae bacterium | reverse complement strand
TATAACAAGAGTGATCTCGATGTTATGGTTGAATTTAAAATTGATGCTGAGTGGACTTTGCTTGATCATGTAGAAATGCGTGATGAATTGATTAAAATTTCAGGACGATCAGTAGACCTACTGACCAAGCGATCTATTGAAAGAAGTCAAAATAAAATGCGAAAAGAAGAAATTCTGCGTACAGCTAAAGTGGTTTATGAATCAGCCGCTTGATAAAAATAAATCCTATATTCAAGATATCTTAAATTCCTGTGATAAATGTTTGATATTTACAAACGGAATGAGTTTTGAGGATTTTGAAAAGGATGACAAGACCGTCTCTGCCGTTCAACACCAAATTCTTATTATTGGTGAAGCAACTAAAAGATTGAGCGCAGAGTTTAGAAATAATCACCCTCATATTCCTTGGAAGGCTATGGCCGGCATGAGAGATATTTTAATTCACTCGTACGAAAATGCTGATTTAGATGAAATTTGGAAAACAATAAAGGTTGTGATGCCTGAACTAACTTCAAAATTATCTGCAATGTAAGTGCTCCAGATTCCGTTAGAAAGAATCCTTAAAGAAATTTCATTATATAAATTAAAAAGTCTCTCTTCATCTCTGTGGTTAGCTATTGAAGGCTATTTTATTAGATAACAATACGATTATACTTGTGAAAAGTTTCGTCCACCATTTAACTAGATACAAAAAAATCCAAAAAATTAAACAAAAATCACCTCTCATAGTTTGAGAGGTTTTTATTACTAACTTTAAATAGTTAGATTCACGCCCTCTGATAGTTTCATCTCTTCAAATATCTTCGTAATTAATTTTCAAAATGACTGGGAATGACAGTGCTTTGCTATTTTAAGCTAGCTTTTGAGCTAGCGATTTTAGCCATGTTTTTACCATCATCTGAATTTTAGCTTTTTGGTACTTTTTCGTCGTCATTCTATTGATCTTTAACATGAGTGGAACGCTGGTTGGCCTTGGCTAAAAAGCGTTCTTTCCAATGAAATTAGGAGATGAACTATGAATAAAAAAATGAAACAGCCTTTAAGAATTACAGATGAGCATAAAGCTTTAAGGCAGCTAAGGCTTTCTAAAGGATTAAGTCTTGATGAAGCCTCAATCCCTCTAGGGATCAAGTCTAAGGGTCTAGGTCACATCGAAAATGGAAGAGTGAAATTAACTAAAGAGAAAATTGAAAAGATTGTTATGAGTTTAGGTTTTCATTATCATGATTTTCTTAGAGCAAAAAAGAAGGTTAAGGATGATAAAAAAAATTGGGTCAGTAGGCAAACAATTAAAAAAGTCTTAAGTAATTCAGACCGAAGAAGTTATCAAAAAATTATTACGAAGGAAGTAAAAGCGTTAAAGGCCCTTCGTATTTTACGAAAGATATCTCAAGATGATGCCTCTTTCCTGTGTGGTTACTCAAGGCCAACTTTTGGGCACATTGAAAATGGAAGAATAGCAATTAATCGAGAAAGGATTAATCATGTTGTTAATTGCTTTGGATTTAAAATAGAGGACTTTGAGAAGTATTTTAAAGCAGAGGTCACTAGGGATGTGATTATAGAAGATTGTAAAAATAAAATCCTTGATCTTTCTGATGAAAAGCTAAGTTTAATTAAAGGAATTATTGATTCTATGGGATAGAAAGAGGTAGAGTAAGATACACAGCAACGTTAAGAAAATAAAAAAAGGCTCAAGCAAATAAAAAATGATTGAGCCTCTTTTGTTACGACTTATTATGAATAATATAAAGTTGAAAAATCCATATGCAATTAAATATTTCAATCACGCGCCTATAAACTAATTATTCAAAAAATAATATGATCAATCTTTTAAAAATGTACAATATACAAAATCTTGCTTTGATGACCATGGGGTTTCATGGGTTCTGAATTCATCATTTTTCCTATGTGTTTTAGTGATTCTTTTTAAAGGCCAGAGAGTTCTTAACTAAGCTTTTAACAATTCCACAGTCATCGCTTGAGCCTTTAGTGTGGCATGTGCTTGATAAACTCAGAAGTTGTTTTTGAAGATTTTTTAGCTCAGCAATTTTTACTTCAATTAATGTTAAATTTTTATTAATAATAGTGTTTGCACTTGAGCAGTCACTTTTTGTTGTCGTCAGTTCTTTTAAAACTTTAATTTCTTCAAGACTAATTCCTAAAGACCGGCAGTGTTGAATGAATTTTATCTCTTCAAGATTTTTTTCACTATAAGACCTATATCCATTACTTAGTCTGGAAGGTTTGGTGATTAAATTACGAGATTCATAATACCGCATCGTTTCAGAGTCTATGCCTAAAAGTGTTGAAACTTCATTGCGTAACATACTTGCTCCTTTAACTGGGTCTTCTCTTGACCCTGTATCAGCTACAGGGTTTATATTAGATCCAAGAAATCTAAAAAGGAACTAATATGGAAAAAAATAACAGTATAGACAGTTGTTGCGCAGTGGAGACGGTGAAACCAATAGTTGATAGCTGTTGCCCAAGCGAAACAAAGAAAGTTGTGGGCGAAGATTGCTGTGCAGTAGAAGAGTCTCCGTTTTCCGTCCTTAATAATAACGACTGCTGTGCTGTAGAAGCAAAAGAAGTTGTAGTGGATGATTGCTGTGGAGGCGGAGCTGAGAAAGTTATAGTTAATGCCATAACCGCGACTAATATTGAAGCTGGTACCCCTAAAACAACTTTTAAAGTTTTAAACATGGATTGTCCCGATGAAATCAAAGCGATCAATGATGCTCTTAGAATGGATGGAGTCCTTGAAGTAAAAGCAAATCTTATGGCCTCGACAGTTCAAATTACCCATTTAAAAAATGTCTCAGAGGAACTTCTTAAAAATAGAATTAATTCAACAGTGGTGAAAGTTGTTGAGCATGAAGCCACTGGTAACCCTAATTCACCAAGAATTATTAAAGTAAGCATTTCAGGTGTTGCTTTGGTGACGGGAATTTTAATTGACTACTATTTGCAAAATACAATTGCAGCAAATATCTTATATGCCATTTCAATTCTTGTTGGCGGGACTCTTATTTTTCCTAAGGCCTATGGTGCTTTAAAACGTTTAAGTCTCGATATGAATGTTCTGATGACATTTGCAGTTATTGGAGCACTTATTATTAAGCAATATTCTGAGGGAGCAACAGTTGTTTTCTTATTTGCACTTTCTGAATTACTGGAAAGTTTAAGTGTTCAAAGGGCCCGAAATGCAATTCGGGAACTGTTTAAGTTAACTCCAGCGACTACGTTTTTAGTGAATGGAAGCTCTGTTAAAGAAATTGCAGTAGAGCAAGTTAAAGTAGAGCAAACTATAAGAGTAAAAGCTGGTGAGAGCATTCCATTAGATGGGAAGGTTACTTCTGGAAGTTCCAACGTCAATCAGGCCTCTTTGACTGGTGAATCAGTTCCAGTTTTCAAAACAAATGGTGATGAAGTCTTTGCTGGAACCATCAATCAGGACGGAAGTCTCGATGTCATAGTTTCTAAAATTTTCAATGATACAAAATTAGCACATATCATCAAGCTGGTTGCAGAATCACAAGCAGAACGAGCACCGGCCCAAAAGTTTGTGGATCAATTTGCAAAAATCTACACACCGGTAATTTTTGGGTTGGCAATTCTTACTTACATCATTCCGGTTTTAGCAGGAGGTGACTCATATGAGTGGTTTTATAAATCATTAGTACTTTTGGTTATTGCGTGCCCATGTGCTTTGGTAATTGCGACACCAATATCAATTGTTTCTGCACTTACTTCATTAGCAAGAAGAGGTGTTTTGATTAAAGGTGGAGCACACCTTGAAATGTTAGGTAAAATTCGTGCTGTCGCTCTCGATAAAACGGGAACACTTACAGAAGGAAGGCCGGAAGTCACAACGATAGAAACTTATGGAAGTATAAAAGAAGAAGAGCTGTTAGAAATTGCAAGCTCATTAGAAAATCATTCAACTCATCCGTTTGCTCAGGCAATCCTAACGTTTTCACTTGAGAAGAATATTAATCCGTCAGAGGTCTCAAATTTTAAGAACATGCCGGGAAAAGGAATTGAAGCGACTTTAAAAGGCCAGAATTACTTTGCTGGTAATTTTAAATATGTTCTAGATCATGGCTTACTTGATGAAGACTTGAAATTAAAACTCGAAGCTAATTCTAATACTCCAACATCGATTGTTATTATCGGTATAAAAACACAGTCCAACTCTAAAGGTCAGATTCTTGGATGGATTACTTTTAGCGATAAAATACGAAAAAATGCAATTGAAGCGATTGCAGATATAAAAAAGACGGGTATTCATGAGCTGATTATTTTAAGTGGTGACAATCACAAAATAACTGGGTCTATAAGCGACTTTGTAAAAGCAGATAGTGCTCACGGAGATTTGTTACCTGAAGATAAATTGATACAAATTGAAAAATTAATTTCAAAACATAAATATGTAGCGATGATTGGTGATGGGGTTAACGATGCACCAGCAATGGCGAAATCATCATTAGGTATTGCTATGGGTGGAATCGGCTCGAGTACTGCAATTGAAACAGCTGATGTAACCTTAATGACTGACGATTTAAAATTAATTTCAGTAGCGTTAAGAGCAGGGAAGAGAACTCTTCATGTTATCAAGTTTAATATAGCTTTTGCGATTGCGACTAAAATCATTTTCTTGATCTTAACATTTATAGGTTATTCGAATTTATGGATGGCAATTATCGCGGATTCTGGTGCAACCTTAATAGTTGTGTTGAATTCTCTAAGATTGTTAAAGGTTAAGAGCCACGGATAGCAGAGAATTATTTAATACTAAGTTCGTAAAGATTTAATATTTATGAACTTAGTATGTACTTAAACTCAGTTTCAAGTTATAATAGTGAAGCATCTAGATGGGAACAAACGCGATTATGAAATTTTTTGTAAAATTCATTATGCTAATAACACTTGTTTTAACAGGCATAAATGTTTGCTTTTCTTCAGAAATCGACTGTTCTGTTAAACATAAAATTTCAAAATCTAGCATTCAAGAAGATCAACATAAATCAACGAATTCTAATTCACATGAATGTAAAGCAGATGATTGTATTTGTGCTTTAACATGCCAAAGTTGCCTATTGTCATTAACGATAGCATTTAAAACTCAGCATTTTATTTTCATCAAAGATCATGCCTTTCCACACCAACTTCTTTCTTATTCAGAAATTTTCTTATCTCAAGAAAAGCCGCCCATCATTTAAATCCTATAACTTCTAATCACTTTTATGAAACTTCAAATTTAAATTGTTGTTTCGAATTGATTAATTAATTAATTTTTCAATATTTGAGGTTTTATGTATCGTAACTTGTTTGGGGTAATTGCCTTTGTATTAAGCGTTGCCAATGCTCAGAATACTCCAGAATCAGATAAAAAGTGTCCAAATGCTGTCAACGTGATTGATGTTTTGAAATGTTCCGTTGAGGGTAATTCAAGTGCCTCTAGATCTATTTACTTGAATGAAAGTTTGCAGAATTTACCGGCAAAATTTGATGTTTGGTCAAATCCAGAGCTGGATATTGATACACTTCATGGGAATGGAAAAAGTGAAACCGAGGTTTCAATTACACAAACCATAGATATTGGCGGTAAAAGAAAGGCCCAGGTAAAAGTAGCAAAAGCTCAATTGAATGAATCATCACTTGAAATGGCCGGTAGTAAAAGTGATGCTTTAATAGAGTCCTATAAGAAGCTCCACCGCTTACGACAGCTTGAAGTAGAAAGTAATACTTTAAACGAAACAGAACAAGCTATTAGCAAATCCATAACACAATTAAAAAATAGAGCAGTACTTTCTCCTGAACAGCAGGTATCACAATCTGTTTATAAAATGGCCTTATCTGATGTACGAATTAAAAAAATTGAATTGTTTGAAGAGATCCAATCAATTGAACGCTACTTTCTAATTACGAGTGGACAAACACCTGAGAAGCTTAGAACAATACTTCCGAAATTATCAATGAAGTTTCCCGATATTTCTGAAGCGACAAAGACTAACTCACCAAATGTTCTTAAAGCTATGGCACAGACTGATCTGGCATTGGCTGAGTTGGATGAAGCTAAAAGTGAAAGATGGCCGCCCTTAAAAGTTGGTCCAATATTTAAAAGAGAAAATGATGGTGAAGCAGTTGAAAATAGCTACGGTGTTAGAGTGTCTTTCGATATTCCCGTTTTCAATTCAAATTCTGCAAATAAGGCCAACGCGAATTCAAATTTAATCAGATCCCAAAAGGTTATGGAGCTTACCCAGCTAGAAGATTCAAGAGAGCGCGAAATGGCCATCAGGGTGTATCGCAAATCAGTTGAAGGCTTAAACGAAATTCCATCTTTGAGTGAACTGCAAAAGATTCACCAAAGAACAAATGATCTTGAAAAAAGAGGACTTATTTCAAGTTCACTTTTAATTGAATCATTAAGACAGCGAATGGAATTAATCAGAGGAAGACATGGCCTTGAAAATAAAGCTTTAGAGTCATTACTTAATATTTATAAGATAGATGGTCGAAATTTTGAGGAGATTATATGAAAAGAAATTATAAAATTACACTTGTAGCAAGTATTTTATTGTCAGGGATAGTATTTGCTTCTGACGCAAATAAAGCGACAGAAGTAAAAACTGAAGAAGTTAAATCTACTCAGTTCGGCCCTAATATGGCTATAACTGATTTTAATAAAGAAGATGGATTTAAAATGTCCGACAAAGCTCTTAACAAATTAAAGATTAAATTTGCAAAGATTCAAGGAGTAAATTCTTGGACAATTCCAGAAGAGGCAATTGTAAAAATTAAGCAATCTACAGGTGTTTATAGACGTTTAGATGGATGGGTTACATTCGTTCTTGTTAAGGTGTCTCAACGTTCTTCGGGAGTCGTAAATATTACTTCAGCTGATCTGGAAAATGGAGATGAAGTCGCAATTACTGGAGTGAATTATCTAAGAATGACAGATGCGGATTTGAACTCCGACACTGTTGATAGCTGTGCACATTAGGATAAATTATGATTTCAAAATTAATTCGCTCTTCTATAAATTTTCGCTGGCTCGTAATATTGTTTACGGTACTGATGGGAATAGCTGGTTGGTATAGCTTCCAAAGTTTACCAATTGATGCTGTTCCAGATATTACCAATGTTCAGGTTCAGGTTAATACTCAAGTAGAAGCACTTGGCCCTGAAGAAATTGAAAGAACTGTTACATTGCCAATTGAGACTACTTTAAATGGAATTCCTGGGGTCACTCAGGTTCGTTCGATTACCAGATTTGGTTTATCGCAGGTATCAGTGGTTTTTGAAGATAATGTTGATATTTATAAAGCAAGACAACTCGTTTCTGAGCGCCTGCAAGGAGTTACTGAAAGCTTACCTTCAGGTGTTACTCCAAGTCTCGGTCCTGTTACAACCGGTCTTGGAGAAATATATCATTATGTCCTTGAAGCAGATAAACCAGACGTAGGTGCAGAGAGAATTAAACAACTCTCTGAGATCAGGGCCATCCAGGATTGGTATGTAAAAGCACGCTTATTGACGGTTAAAGGAGTTGCCGAGGTAAATACTATTGGAGGTCACGAACGCCAGTATATTATTGAACCAAGCCCCATTAAACTTAAAAGTTTTGGACTTCACTTCAGTGATATAGAAGAAGCTATTTCAAGATCAAATAAAAATGTTGGTGGTGGTTATGTAGAACAGACGGCCGATCAGTTTTTAGTTCAAGGTAGTGGGCTTTTTAAGACAATAGCCGACATTGAAGATGTTTCGGTTAAAACTCTTGAAAACGGATCAACTGTTTCAATCAGCGATATTGCTAAAGTTTATATTGGAAAAGAATTACGTACAGGAGCGGCCTTACATAATGGTAAGGAAGTTGTTCTTGGTACTGTTCTTATGTTACTCGGCGAAAATAGTCGAAATGTATCTATTCGAGTAGCAGAACAAATTGAAGAAATTAAAAAAGGACTTCCAGAAGGTTATAGTATTGAGCCGGTTTATAATAGATCTGTGCTTGTAAATGCAACATTAAGCACAGTTGAACATAACTTACTTCTTGGAGCTATTTTAGTAATTGTAGTTCTTTTCTTACTAGTAGGTAACATTCGAGCAGCATTAATCACGGCAATCGTTATACCTCTGTCATTATTATTTACATTTATACTTATGAGATATTTTGGTATTTCTGGAAACCTAGTGAGTTTAGGTGCTCTGGATTTTGGTATCATTGTAGATGGAGCAGTTATAGTCCTCGATAACTGCGTAAGGCATTTGCATGATAAAACAGGGCTTTTAAAGCGCTCACTTACTCAAGTAGAAGTAAACGACACTATTCATGAAGCGACATTAGAAATTCGTAAATCGGCAGGGTTCGGAGAATTAATAATTATCGCAGTATTTCTTCCCGTTTTTGCCTTTACCGGAATTGAAGGAAAAATGTTCATCCCAATGGCCGCCACTTTTATTTTTGCAATTTTAGGTGCCATCATCTTGTCGTTTACTTTTGTTCCTGCTTTAGCAAGTTTGCTAATGAAAGGAAATGTTGAAGATAAAGAACCTTGGATCATGCGAAAGATTTCTTCTGGATATTCTCCTATTTTAAAATGGAGTCTTTCTGCAAGGAGAATGGTTATCGGTATTGCTGTTATTGCAATTGCACTAGGCGGAGTTCTTTTCCACAGATTAGGAGGAGAATTTCTCCCTCAATTAGATGAGGGGTCATTGGCAATTCAGTTCATCAGACCCGTGACTGTAGGTTTATCTCATTCTGTTTCATTAGAAGAAAGATCTCAGGATATTGTAAAAGAGTTTAGCGAAGTAAAAGATGTTTTCACTCGTATTGGAACGGCCGAAATTTCAACTGATCCAATGGGGCCGAACATTGCTGATACATTTGTAATGTTGAAGCCGTCTGAAGAGTGGCCACTTATCAATGGAAAGAGACGTACAAAAGAGCAGTTGATAAAGGCCATTATAGATGAGTTACAAGCAACTTCTCCAGGACAGCGTACTCTTGTCAGCCAGCCGATTCAGTTGCGCTTTAATGAGCTTATGGAAGGAACGAGAGCAGACGTTTCTCTAAAAGTTTTTGGTGAAGATCAGGCGCTTATGACAGAAAGTGCTGAAAAAATTATTGCAGTATTGCAAACAATTCCTGGAGCTGGCGATGTTGAACTCGAAGCTAAAGGAACTGTTACGGTTTTAGATATTTCTCCTAAAAAAGAAGTTCTAAAAAAAATGGGTATAGCTTCTTCTGAAGTTTTAGAAGCAGTAGGCATTGGTATCGGAGGTCGTGAAGTAGGGACTTTCTACGAACAGATGCGTCGTTATCCAATTGTCGTTAGACTTAATGATGATATTCGATCAGACATTGAAGCAATAAAAAATTTACCTATCGGCGTTGCTGGATCAACTTCAGTTCCTCTATCGACTGTTGCAACAGTCAAGTTCAATGAAGCTTATAGCTCATTTAGTAGAGAGCAAACAAAAAGGCGTATTGCAGTTTTGATTAATCCACGTGGAAGAGATACAGAGTCTTTTGTTAAAGAAGCACAGGCGAAAGTTGCAAAAGAAGTTAAGTTACCACCTGGGTATTATTTAGAATGGGGTGGAAATTTCAAAAATCTTGAGAAAGCAAAAGATCGCTTAATGCTACTTGGCCCTCTTTCATTACTTCTCGTATTGCTCATGATTTATGCTGCATTTAGAAATGTTTTTGAAACAGCTCTCATCTTTCTTTGTGTGCCTTTGGCACTAGTAGGAGGAGTTATTGGTTTAATGGTTAAAGGTTTACCCTTTAGTATTTCAGCGGGGGTTGGATTTATTGCCTTGTCGGGGATTGCTGTATTGAACGGGGTTGTTTTAGTTAACTATTTTAACGAGCTAAAAAATAAAGGCATGAAAGGTATAGAGCTTATTACTAAAGGCACTGAGCTGAGGCTGAGACCAGTTTTAATGACGGCCTTAGTAGATGTCTTTGGATTTCTTCCAATGGCACTTGCAACAGGCATGGGAGCAGAAGTTCAAGAACCACTGGCAACGGTTGTGATCGGAGGAATTTTATCTTCTACTTTACTTACTCTGATAGTTTTACCTGTCATGTATTTAAGCTTGGAAAAGCAAATATTGAAATATGGTCACGTTGAAAAATAACTTTTTAACTCATAAAAGGAGAATTTATGAAAATTTCTAGAATTACATTATTAACTGCATCGTTACTTTTAAGCTTTGGAGCATTTGCTCAAAATTCATCACAACCAGAAAGCCCAGTTGAAACAGTAAAAACAATTACTGGAACAAAAAAAGAGGGAAGAAAAAAGAAAACTGTAATGTGTGAAGAGTGTGGAAAGCCTGAGAATGAATGTGAATGTGGGCATGATGAGAAAGAAAAAGGAAAAAAGAAGAAGTAGTTAAATATTCAAGTGACAATCTTCTCACGCTTGAAAGATGTACCCGCAAAAAGAGCACAGTTTAATGAACTGTGCTCTTTTAAGGTTGATAAAAGATTATGTTGAATTTTTTAGGAAAAATATTACTGATGATAACTCTTGTCTGTTCAAGTGTTGATGTCTGTTTTCCAAATGACATAGGTTGTGTTGAAACAATTTCTGCAAAAGTAGATGTGAACTCACAATCAAATTCTCATGATAATTCTACTTCTGAGCAACATCATTGTTTTTGTTCAATCTCTTGTCATGTCATGTACTTTAATTTTATCTCACATTCTTCTAGACTAAGTCCAATTACCAAAGATTCATTATCTTTTGATTATATTCAAATCTATTATCCTCAAGTCTTTTTATCTTTAGATAAACCACCAATTGTTTAATTTTCACAACCTAAATTACATAAAAAAATTTAATCTAACGATTATTAAATAGATGGGCATTTATGCCTAAGGAATATTATGAAAAGACGACTGTCACTATTTTTTTTATCTGTGTTTTTTGTTTCGTGTGCTATTGAGAAAATACCAGTGGGTGAAATTGGAAATGTTATCTCACTTGACGAGGAAGTCGTAAATCACTCAAGGGAAACATTAACCAATGAACAAAGTGTAAATATTATTAATCAAAAACGATTAATGAAACAGAAATTTTAAGAAAATTTAAATTAATGGTGCTGAGAAATCAGTGCACATTGTAGGAGTATTTATGGGGAAATTAATTGGATTACTTTTTTTCATTTCTAGCTTAAGTGCCGTTGCCTTTGATCATGTTTCGGAAGTGTTGCCGAGTGGCAAAATCTTGATTTGCAAAAGTGCAAACCAAGTACGAAATGGTAATATCGTCGAGAATTATAGATTGAAAAAATCTTCGAACCGGTTTGATAAATCTAAAGAAAAAGTCAGTGAATTTAGTCTTCCTTTGTTTGGAGGAAAAATCAAAATTAGTCGTTCAGCAGTTATTCGAAAGAACAGGTTTGAATCAAGTTATGTTGAAACAGATATTGGTGAAGCTGTAGTGATTGAGCCGGATTTTACAAATGAGCTTAGAAATCAAATTACTTATCCTTTGAGGTCTATTCATAAAGAAATTCAAGCTGCTTTCACTCAATCTGAAATTGAAAAAGTTATATCCGAGTGTATTGTTGCAGCACCTGTTGGATCAGCTAAGTTTCAAAGTCGTGACTCTGTTAAATTTTAGTATTTATAAATCAGTACTGGCACTAGGACAGATATATCCTAGTGCCTATTTTGTAATTGAAGTTTTGGGGAAAAGTATGACATAGAATTTGAGTTAAGGCCGAGCATTGACAAGTTCGGCTAACTTTCATGTGTGCTTTTGTAACAATTGCCATTACTAGCATTTTAAAATCTAAGGCAATAGCATTACCTGACCCATTTTGACGACAGTGAGTCTTTAAATAGGTGTAACTGAGCTACCCGAAGTTGTTTTAATATTTTAGGGAGCTGGGACATTAAATGCTTACAGAAGACAAAGTATGGGGGGAGGGCAATTTAAATTTCCGATTTTAGCAGTGTAGGGTTTGACGATTATAAAAGAAAAGTTATTGATATTAGCTTAATTCCATCATTATTTATTTGAGACTAAATCTTTTGCATCTTTTATCCAAGAAGTAAGGTTACCAAGACAACATCCGCCTTGTGGGTTGCTTCTTTCGCAGAAGCATCCTGGATCTTTCATTTTGGACTTCACGTCCTCTAGAACTTTGGTTTCTCCTGTGGTTTGAAGTTCTGTTAATATGCTCTGTCTTGTGTGTCCAAAACAGTAGCAAACTTTCACATCCAAGCCTTTATCTTTCACAGTTACTTTTTCTGTCAGATCTTTTTTAGCAAAAAAATGAGATGGATCTTCTGAGAAATATGCAATATCGCAGTTGGAGTTTTTGCAGAATTTATAAATACAATTTGTACGAACATAAATTTTATCAATATCTTTTAATAATGTTTGAGGAGTAATCACTTCAATGGCAACTCCATTATTGTTGCATTTGGGACAAGTGAACTCTGTTTTCATTTTAGCTTTATCCTCGGTGGTTTTATTACAGCAGCCCATAGATTGCCCCTTGATAGGTAACGTCTACTTAACAAAGATTATGCCCGTAACCATATTCATTCCACAACCAAAGCTTACTTCACCCTTTTCAACTCTTCCAATTTTAATATTTACAGCTTTGTTTAAAGGCAAATCTTCTTGAATGTTTTTTGAGGGGACCCGTATTTGAGTCGCACAGGTTGAATCTGTTTTTCTGGTTATTTTTAATTCTAAATTAGTGCCTGGTTTTACATTTATGGCACTTGGAACAAATCCTTTTTCTGTAACGATAAGGTTAAATATTTGAGGTTTTTCACCAGCGAAAGAAACACTAAAAACCAAAAATGCTAATACTGTTAAAACTAATTTCATAATAACTCCTTTAATTTCATATTAAATTGTGTCATGCCTTTCCAAATATAAAAAACAACAGGGTAAATTAAGAGTTCAAGTAAAAAAGATGTAAAAAGCCCGCCAATCATTGGAGCTGCAATTCTTTTCATTACATCTGCGCCTGCCCCAACGGACCACATAATAGGAATTAAACCCATAAATAATGCCGCGACAGTCATTAGCTTAGGTCTAATTCTATGAACAGCTCCTTCAATAACTGCGAGTCTCAGGTCATCCAGTGAGTTCATCTGATTTTTCTTTACTCGCTCATCATAGGATAAGTCCAAATACATGAGCATAAAGACACCTGTTTCGGCATCGAGTCCCAGAAGTGCAATCATACCAACCCAGGCTGCAATGGAAATATTGTATCCAAGAAAAACGAGTAACCAGACAGCTCCAATTAAAGAGAATGGAACAGCTAGCAGAACGATAGAAGTCTTAACCCATGATTTGGTATTAAAATGAAGCAGAAAAATAATCAAAAGAAGTGTAATCGGAATAACAATTTTTAAACGTTCCTTAACCCGCTCCATGTTTTCAAATTGTCCACTCCAGCTGATAAGGTAGCCAGTCGGTAATTTGATTTTATCTTCGACAATTTTTTTAGCCTTCTCCACATACCTTCCGACATCGCTAGTGTTGGGGTCAATGTCGATGTAGACATAACCAACCAGTGAAGCATTTTCATCTCTGATCATTGAAGGCCCTTCAGTAAAATGAACTTTAGCAATTTCACTTAATGGTATTTGCGCACCAGTCGAGCTGGTAACTAATACTCGCTTGATTGATTCTATATCTTGGCGGAAAGCTGGAGAGAGTCTCACCTGTATGGGGTATCGCTCTCTACCAGTGATTAGTTGAGAGACGTTGTCTCCACCAATAGACATCATTGCCTGGTCTTGAGCATCTTTGAGTGAAAGTCCGTAAAATTTTAATTTCTCGCGGTCAAAATCAACATCAAGAAAATATCCGCTAGCTATTCTTTCGGCGATAATCGTTCTCGTCCCTTCAAGTTTTCTTAACTCTTTTTCAAGATTTTCACCAATGGTTTGTATCGTTTTTAAATCGGGCCCAAAAACTTTAATCCCTATTGGACTTCTGATACCGGTTGAGAGCATATCAATTCTATTTTTAATGGGCATAGTCCAGATGTTCGGCATACCCACAAAACTTAGTTTTTCATTCATTTCTTCAATTAGTTGTTCTTCCGTAATTGTTTCAGGCCAGATTCGCTCAAACGGGGCTTTCATGAAGTTAGGAATAGGTGAGTACCAACGGTCAAACTTTCTCCAGAAAGATCTGTCTTTTAAAGTAATAGTTGTCTCGATCATGCTTAATGGAGCGGTGTCAGTTGATGTTTCAGCTCGTCCGGCCTTTCCAAAGACTGTGTCTACTTCAGGAAATGTTTTTAAGATTTGATCTTGCTTGGTAAGAATTCTCTGTGCTTCACTTACAGAAATCCCAGGTAAAGCGGTGGGCATGTAAAGTAAGCTGCCTTCATGCAATTTAGGCATGAACTCTGATCCCAGCATCATGAAAGCAGGAATGACAGAAAGCATGGCGACCATGGCGGTTATTAATGTCGTTCTTTTATGTCTTAAAACCCAGTCGATGATGGGTTCATAAATGGCAAAAAGTTTTTTAGTTATGGGATGCTTATGCTCGGAATAATATGTACCGACTAAAACTGAATTCACAATTTTATTCATCCATTTATTTTTAATATCAATAGGATCAATTCTCGCAAAGAGCATTCTCATTGCCGGATCGAGTGTGATTGCCAAAAATGCAGCCGTGGCCATTACTAAATTCTTTGAAAGGGCGAGTGGTCTGAAAAGCCTGCCTTCCTGATCAACTAAAGTAAAAATGGGAATAAATGCAACAGCAATAACTAAAAGTGAAAAGAATACCGAAGGGCCTACTTCAGTTAAAGCTTCAAGCCTAACTGTGAAAAAATCTTCTTTCCTGCCATTTTCATCCCAGTGTTGAATTTTTCTGTATGCATTTTCTACTTCAACAATAGCGCCATCAACTAAAACTCCAATTGAAATTGCAATACCAGCAAGCGACATTATGTTTGAGCTTTGCCCAAACCAATAAAGTGGGATAAAGGCGATTAATATTGAAATGGGAATGGTAACTATTGGAACAATGGCCGAAGGGATATGCCATAAAAAAATGAGGATGATAATGCTTACGATAATTAGTTCTTCGATGAGAGTTGAGCGTAGTGTTTCCATTGCTCGGTCGATCAATCTGGAGCGATCATAAACGGAAATAACTTTTACGCCTTCAGGAAGTGATTTTTGGATTTCACCAATTTTTTCTTTTACTCTTTCTATGACGGCCGGAGCATCTTCTCCTTGCCTCATGACGATGATACCGCCTACTGCATCTCCTAAACCGTTGAAGTCGGTAATTCCTCTTCTCATTTCCGGGCCGATGGAAACAGTGGCAACTTGCTTAATGAGAATTGGTGCCTGGCTTCTGGGATTATAATTGACGACAGCGTTTTCAATATCTTCAACTTTATTAACTAAGCCGCTGCTTCTAATCATTGCTTCAGTACCCGAAAACTCAAGTGTTCTACCTCCACTTTCCTGGTTTGAGTTTTTTACAGCACTCAACACCTGTTCCATCGTGACTTCGAAAAGCACAAGTTTGGTTGGATCAACCTTTACTTGGTATTGTTTAACATACCCTCCAACAGAAGCCACTTCAGCTACACCAGGAACAGATTGCAATTGAAAACGAATAAGCCAATCTTGCATTGATCTTAAATCAGCTGAGTTAAATTTTCCTGAACTGTCTTGTAATGTATATTGATAAACCCAACCTACACTGGTGGCATCCGGACCAATTTCAGTTCTTACACCAGAAGGTATTTGGGATGTAATCCGATTGAGATTTTCAAGCACTCGACTTCTGGCCCAGTAAAGATCTACTCCATCTTCAAAAATGACGTAGACATAAGAAAAGCCGTAATCAGAAAATCCTCTGACTGATTTAACTTTGGGAGAACCTAACATGGCAGAGACAATCGGGTAGGTGACTTGATTTTCAACTATGTCAGGGGATCTGTCCCATTTAGAATAAATGATTACTTGAGTGTCTGAAAGATCCGGGATTGCATCAAGCGGAATTCGTTGAAGAGAATAAATTCCTCCCAAAACGGCAATAAAGGTTAGAAAAATAACTAAAAATCTATTATGAGCTGAGAACTCAATAATTTTTTTAATCATAACTTATTCCTTACCGGGCATACACATCGCCATCGGCGTATCCCAGTGCTCACCCTTCGGACAACTAGGGCTTGATGATTTGGTTGAGCCATCCAAAGACATTGATGCGCCTCTGATCTGAGCTTCTGAATCAATCAAAAAATTTGGTCCTGAACTTATGGTATCTTTTTCCGAGAGACCTGAGAGAACCTCATAAAAACTTTCAGTCTTTAAACCCAGTATAATTCTCTTTGCTTTAAATGTTCCATCAGCATCCATCAAATAAACAAGATCTCCATTGCCGGTATGAAGGACAGAGCTTTCAGGTATCGCCAGGCGATCTTTTAAGTCTATCTGAATCTCTCCACGAAAGCTGGTCTCTGAAGCCAGGTTTTGAGGGCCTTTAGTTATCGATCCAACAACTCTTAATGTGCGGCTACTGGAATCAACCAGACTATCAACTGATACAATTATGCCTTGGATTTCATCATTAGGTGATGTCGCGCTGTAACCTTTAAAAGTAAGCCCACTTTTAATATAGCGAATGTCACTTTCATAAATTTGAAAGGCAACTGAACGCGATGAAAGTAATCTTCCCGAAATTGGGATTTTAACAACTAAGTTCATTTTTTCTACATTATGTTTTTGAATGCCCATTAATTGAATTTGCTCTGATGAAGCCATGACATCAGAACGGGATGAAGTTTTAGAATCACTCATTGCCTTGAAGGATTTTTGCGATTTAACTTTCACCAATTGCATGTGGCAAATGGGGCATTCACCCGGTTTTTCGCTGTGGATTTGAGGATGCATCGGGCAGGTGTAATAAGAACCAGTTTCATCTTTAGATGACTTTGATGCTCCGTCGTTCTTAATTGTGACATTTTTTCGCTGTGATTTTATCATTGTATAAGTAGCGATCAAAAGAATACCAGCGATAATAGTAATTAATTTTTTATTCATTTAGATAGTCCTGAGTTGTCTGCATATTTTTCTAATTCAATAATCGATTCTTCATATTGCATTCTTAAATCAAGCTCTCTTCTTCTTAATTCAGGAAGAGCTTCCATCGTTTCTCGATGGTCTTGAATAGTGTCCATGTCTCGGGGAGCAAGGTTTAGAACAATTTTCATTCGTTGATGCGCTCTTGGGATGAGCTTGTTTTTAAGATTTAGCAGTTGAACTTGCAAAGATTCAACCAATGATCGTAAGGCCATTGTTTTTATCTCGATACTTCTTTTTTCTCTACTGTAATTTAATTCAGCTTGATTTTTTTCGACACTTGCACTTTGCGTTTCAGCTTTTGGTTGCCATGGGTAAATGAAGGGCAACGTAATCCCAACCATAATTTCGCTATAGCTCTCAGACATACTGGAAGATCCCATTTTTTTATAAGTGAAATTAAAATCAGGAAGCCATGAAGCTTTTGCGAGACTTTCGCGTTCTTTAAAGCTTTCCAGAGTCAGTCTCATCGATTCAAGTTGCGGAATATTTTCCTGAGCTGAGTTGGGTATTGCTGATAAAGGAGGTTCACTTGCAGTTGGTAAAAATGAATCGGGATCTTCATTAATTATTTCTGCCAAGTTAAGCTGTTTAACTTTCAGTTTTTGTTTTGCAGTTTCAATTTCATTTTCCAAAAGATCCAAATCAGATTGGGCCCTTAAAAGATGTAATTTCAAAAAACTGTCTGATCTAGCTGCCGATCGACTAAGGCTAATATGATTAAGAAGAATATTTTTTTGTTGATTGATGATTAATATAGTTTCCTGGGCCAACCACAATTCAATGAAAGCCATTTTTGCTTTTGCGATGGCTTCATTTATGCCTGTTGTTAGCATTTGCTTTTGGGCATTTGCTTCTAGTTTTCTTATTTTATGTTCTGTTGTTATTTTCGTCGGAAAGGGTATCTGCTGATTAATTTCGAACCCTTTAGGAGATCCACCTGATTCTTCTTTCATTTGAATCAAAGAAGCCATGGGAGAGGGCAGGCGTATTCCGACAGCTCTCGATTCGGAAGCTTTTAATTTCTCATCTTCAAGTTTGATATCAATGTTGCTTACTCTAACTTTTTCTAAATATTGTTCAAGCGATATTTCAGCAGAAAAACTTTGAGCTGTGATAAAATGGCTAATGAATACAAGGATTATTTTTTTCATGTAACCAGAATACGTTTAAAAGACATGTTTTGTGACCAAATTCTATAAAATTAGAAAAAAATGGGCATCTTGAGAAATCTACCAATGCTATATAATCATAAGCTTATATCGGTTTATAGCTCTTGCTTTTTCTTTTTCTGGATTATGGAAATAGTATGAGCCCCATAGTAAAGGATACGGGGAGAGGGAAATAAAAAGATTCATGTAGAATTGGTAGCCTCGTTTTAATTGAACTCAGCTGCAAATCCGAATCAAGGTCTGCCTATTCATTGGTGACCTTTGCCGTTGTTACTTTTCCTCCGGTGAGATTAATCAAGAATACTGCTATCGCAAAAGTAATCACTTGAGCAGAAATCGATTGCCAAGTTGGAAATAATCCAATTGTATCAAAACGTATGTTCCACGGTATGTAAGATACATCTAAAAGTCCTGCTTCTTGTAAAGAGCGCACGGCTTTACCTGCTAGTATAAATGCCAAAATACTAGTTAAAATTGAAGAAATTTTAAAAAGTTCTCTTATTGGTATTTTTTTCGAATAGCGTAGGGCGATTACAGAAAATGCAAAAATTAACCCAAGCGCAGCTACTAATCCCAGACTGATTGCATTTTTTCCATCTTGATTTGTTTGAAACCAAAGCGCACGTATAAATAGTACAGTTTCAAAAGCCTCACGGAATACTGAAATGAATGAAATTGAAGTTAGAGTCCATAGATTTTTATTATCAATTGCTCCTTGTACTTTTTCATGAATAAATTTTTTCCAGCGTCCAATTTCAGTTTGACGATGGAGCCAGAAACCAACATAGAGCAAAATTATCACCGCTAGAGTTGAAGTTGCGGCTTCAAGTATTTCTCTACTTGCTCCACTCATTTGCATTAGGGCCCCAGATAAGAACCACGCTACAAATCCTAGTCCCAAAGCTGATACCCAGCCAGCGTGAACCCACATTGCAGCCCTTTTGTTGCCGAAAGCTTTGATGACACTTAAAAGTGTAAGGATAATTAGAACAGCTTCAAATCCTTCTCGTAAAATAATTGCAAAGGCACCAGAAAAAGCAACTCCAAAAGTTAACTCGCGTGCTTTAATAGTTTCTTTGACTTCATCAAAAACTTGATTGGCATTTGCAATTTGGACACTCAAAAGATCAACCGTGCCTGTGGGATCAGATATTATTTGTCTTATCTTTGCCATTTCTGCTTCAACCCTGATTACTAAATCAGGGTTATTAGCTTTGATCAATGGTTCAACAGGTTCAATTCCTTCAAGATAAGCTTGAATAGCTAATCGTTTAGCATCTTCCTTAGCGTTATTTTTATATGCGGCCAAAGAATCATCCAAATATTTTTTAGCTTTTCCAATATAATCTCCGCCAGTGGTATTGTTATTTTTTGTGCGGAGTAGAGCGAGTGCAATGCTTTTATCATCATCATTTTTCTCGTTCATTTTAGCTTTTAATTCATTATCTGATAAAGAAGCTAAATCAACTAAGGTTATGTTCTCTGTATTTAAATTTGGAGCAGCCTCCGGTTTCACTAAATCATAGTGTCTAATGGCCATCAGATAAAATGAAAGATCCCAGACTTCTTTATCACTGAATTGACTCCAAGAAGGCATCCCTGTTCCGGGAACACCAAGGCGAATTGTGTTATAATTGTGAAAAGCCGATATCGCACTCATGCGTTCAGGTTCGTGAAAGTTTGCTGGGGCCGGGTCCATACCTTTACCACCTTCACCATCACCAAAACCGTTTTGCCCATGACAACTTATACAATTTTGTTGAAATAGAATTTTACCATTAGTTATTGAAGGTTGATCAGTTGGAGATAGGGTGATTTTGGTTATTGTAATTAAATCTTTTTGAATATCACGAGCTTGAATTGCAACATCTGTTGCTTCAGCCTTTCCTTCTATCATCGATTTTAATTTTATGATTTTAGCATAGATAGCTTTGTCATTTTTTATTTCAGGTAAAGTCCCAGCAAGATCATAGATTTTATTAACAAATTCTTTTTGTTCAGAATATTCACCTTTAGAAATAATTTTTCCATGTTCAACTGCTCCACTATAATCGTGTGCTAAATAGTCTAAAAGATGAATTGCAAAGCGTGGAGTAGACTCGTTTGATTCTGTTGCGACTTGATCTGATGTTTGAGAGTAAGAGCTTGAAGAAATAACGAATGTAAGTGCAAGGATGAGTTTAAGCATAAAATTTGATCTGTCTCGAAGAGTAGTTAATATAGTTTACATCTTACTACAAAAGTTTGATAGATCAACCAATTATTAGGCTTTGGTGCTATGACTTACACCTGGTGCTATTAGTTACATATAGTTAGGTTCTTTAAATGAAAATACCTTTCTGTTCTAAAGTTTATTTTATATGTTGTAGATACTTCTATTGATGATTAATTTCGGAGCGGTTATCCGCCAGTTCCTTCGCCGCCAACTTTCGCAGCTGTTTGCGAATTAAGCTTTGAATTAAATTTCTTTGAAAAATTAAGTCTTTTAACTGATGAACCTTCAAGGGTAGTGCCATCGTTCAGTTCTATAGATTCGACAGATGAATCATCGTCATGAAGGGTTATTGCTGTAATTTCTGAACCATTAATAATCGTTGAATCAACAAGCTCAGCTGATTTAATATCAATTGAAGCGTTAGCGTTAAAGCTTATTACTACTAGAGCTAGCAAAGTTAGTTGGAATAAATTTTTCATTCTAATACTCCCGATTCCTGATAAGCGACAAAGGTGCTTGAAACCGACGTACTATAGACCTTAATATTTCCTAAGTACATAGTATTATTAAAAATTTGGTCTTTACGTTCATTAAACTGTTTTTGTTGAAGTGATTTCAGGGCTTTAAGGCCTTCTTCATTTAATGATTCAGTTTGGTAACTAAGCCAATTATTAATATTTCCTGCTTCTTCAGGACGGTAGTATTTCAAAGCGTACTCAACACGCTTTCTGCCATCAGCTAGGGAGAATTTAAAATTAGTAGATTTTCCGAGAAGCTTACCATTCTCAGATCTTAGAATTAGACCTTTCTCTATCAGTTCATTTAATTTTGCAATTCCTCGATCACCAAGTTCATATCTCACTTCTTTTTCAGTTGTCCCTGAAGTTGTATAGGCAAGACTTAGGATAAGAAAGTTTTGTTCATCTAAGAAATACTGGCGATCATCATCAGCGATGTATTCATACTCTTGGTTATGGCTGCTTTTTAAGGCCATAATTGTTGCTATCTCTGGGTGATAATCTTTCATGTATTTTACTAGTTCATTATCAAACCCGAGAGAGCGAAAAATTTTGATTACAGCTTCAGCAGAAGGATTTCCTGATGAATTCATAATCCTTCTCAGAGTCGAGTGAGGGACAGATGTTTTTTCTTCAACATTAACGAGTGTTAAACTTGAGTTCTTTAATAAATAAGAAGTGATACAAGCCTTTACTTGCTTGCACTTACTCAAATTTATGTCACCGTCGTTTTCAAGTACGGATGAACTGTTTTCTAAGTTCACATTAGCCTCATATATTTATTAAAGAGAATTTCCATTAGCATGTATTTTCTTTAGTCTGACTGATTTAACTTACATCGTGAATTTTTTATAGGGCCTTTTTGATACTAATTGAAATAGTTCACCACGGTGGCGACCAATTTTTTCATTTTTGAAACGGCGATTAAGAACTTAGTATGTTCTTGTCGCCATCGTGGCGATGAAGTTAAGCAGACATATTTTTGGCGATCAGCGGTTTGGTGCCAGTTTGAGACTATACTTCATACTTAATTTTGGCATTTTTTCGGTATTTCATACAAATAGAATAATTCAAGCATCGCGTTGCCGCGAATGGCGTTAGAAATAGTTGACTCCGTACCATGGTACGGATGATATACTTTGATCATGGAAAAAATAACAATTGGAAAATTAGCAGAAATGGCAAATGTAGGGGTAGAGACAGTTCGCTTCTACCAACGAAAAGAACTTTTAAGAGAGCCAAAATCAAATGGAGCTTTTCGGACTTATTCAGAAGAGGACGCCCAAAGAATATTATTCATTAAACGCGCACAAGAGTTGGGTTTCACTTTGAGTGAAGTTAAAGAACTTCTTGAATTGAACACAAAGCCTAGAATAACTTGTGGAACAGTTAAAATAAAAACTCAATCTAAAATAGAAGAAATTGATAAAAAAATTCAAGATTTAGAAAAAATGAAATTAAGTTTAGAAAAGTTAGCAAATGCTTGCAATGCAAGTCAGGACAATATCAAACAATTCAAAGTCCAAGAGTGTTTTGATTTTGGTCTAAATTGTAAATGTTAATCAGGAGGAGTTATGAAACGTTTTCACATTCATGTCGGTGTTAAGGATCTCAATCATTCAGTTCAGTTTTATTCAACATTGTTTGGGCAAAAGCCAACTAAGTTGAAAGATGACTACGCAAAATGGATGCTTGAAGATCCAAGAATAAACTTTGCGATTTCGACTCGTTCCAATGAAGAGGGTGTCGATCATCTTGGATTTCAAGTTGATGAAGCAAGCGAACTAACTGAACTAACAGAGCGCTTGAAGAATGCTGATTTGGGCGTATATGGGGAAGGATCTACAACTTGTTGTTATGCTGAATCTAATAAGGCATGGGTAAAAGATCCATCAGGGATTGCTTGGGAAACATATCAGACTATGGCTGATGCAGAAGTCTACAGCGAGAAGGTCAAGGTTCAAGAAACATCAATCAATGCTAGTTGTGCTCCTAAATCATCAACAGCAAAAAGTTGTTGCTAATAAGGAAAATTAAATGAAAAAAAATATTATGTTTCTGTGTACTGGT
>JAYSPR010000008.1:0-4951 GCA_043721975.1 Bacteriovoracaceae bacterium | reverse complement strand
ACCACCACCTATTCCATTAGATGCTTTACTAAACCCAGCAGGTAATAAGGAATTATTTAAACCAACTCCAAAAGGTTTTAAAAAATATCTTTCAACAATCCTCTTTTTTGTGACTTTTCTCTTTTTTATTGGTGTCCTTGCATGGTTTTTTCTCAATGAAAAATCTTCTGCGGTTCAAATTAAAATTCAAGGTGTCATGCCTATTTATGTTGATAAGCTCCAAGAAATTGCTTCCCAGAAACTTACAGGCATGTCTCTTGGAATGGCACTATCTATCGACAAAACCAAACTCTATGCAACAACCAATCAGTCCGGCGATATTTTAGCGTCAATTAAGTTGGTCTCAGTACCTAAGAGAATCTTGGGATCGGCCGTGGTGGAAGTTCAGGTGAGAGGATTGATGAGAAATCACCTAGGTGTTTTTGATCGCATGACGATGATAAAAGGACCACAATTGATCCCGGGTGAATACGAGATTTATTTTACTGGAAAAAAGATTCATTATCTCAATACACAATTTAAATTTTTAAGTGCTATTGATTTTTTCAAAAATCTCAATACCAATTATAACTTTAAGACTGTCACCCTCATTTATCCTGGAACTCCAAGGGATTTTGAATTAAAAATCAATGAATACAAACAAACAATTTTGAGTGAAGTCCTAAAACCTCATAGCGAAAAATTAGAGCGCCATCAAACTTTTTTATCGCTTTTAAATAAAATTATGGAAATGTACTTATTAGTTTTAGATAAGATTTCAAAGCCATCAGAAATTAATGCTTTTGAGAAAATGCTCATTAAAGAGGTCTCTCCGATTATTCAATCACTAGTTGTTGACGCTAACGAAAAAACGACTCAATTAGGTGCTTCTGATCAAGCAGATGAAATTGCTAACTATAAAAATCAGGTTCAACTTGGAAAACAAATTGGTGAACTCGCCAGTGATATGATTACAGTGACTCAAAAAACACCGAAGTTAGCTGCTCAAGATAAAACTTTGTTGAAGCAAAAATTTGAAACAAGATATAAATTTATTAAATCTCAAATTGATGGAATTATTACTGATACGCAAACTAAAATTGAAGCTCTTTCGAAATAATAATGGTGTAACTTGCCGCGAACGACACATATAAACTTAAATTTAATAGTTGCTCAATCACTGAAGATCATTGACCGTGACGGATGGGAGAGATTGACGATTAAGGCCCTGTCTGACGATTTAGGGATTAAGTCACCATCAATATATAATTATTTTAAAAATTTGGCCTTACTCAATGAAAAAATATTTCTTCAAATCAACGATGATATGATCAGTTTTCTCATTTTTTCGACTGATAAAAATAAAAAGCAAGGAGCTATTCTGGAATTTTCCAGGGCCTATAGAGAATATGCTATGACTTATCCTGAAAGGTACAAATTTTATTCATTTTATCCGGCCAACAATCTCAGTTCTTTTCCAAGCTCTTCGTTAAACCTAAGAGATTTTTTTGCAGAAATAGTAAAAGCTAGTTTTCATATCTCCGAACTCGAAGCTAGTCATGCCATCAGAACGATTCGGAGCTACGTTCATGGCTTTGTTATGTTTGAACTCACGGGAAGCTGGAGTAATCATTTTGATCTCAACGAGAGTTTCGAAGCCAGTATAAAACTAATCGTTGAGGGTATCGGTACATTATCGGCAAATAATAAACTTTAAATAAATATTGTTAATGAACTAAGCTCATTAGATAATGAACTAATGATCTTAGATTATTACGTATGAGGTTTATTTTGAAAAAATGGATTCAAGGAATTAGAGGAAAGTTGCTACTTATTTGTATGTTAGCAGTTGTCTCATTATTAACCGTAGGTACAGTCGGTTTTAAAGCGACCACTGAACTCACTAATAAGCTAGATATTGCTTACAATCAGCGCATGAATTTAGTCGATTCTCTCGGTCGAATTGAAGCTAATCTTCATGCCATGTTTAGATGGTTGTGGGTGGCCCATGCCAATGAGAGTAATTTTAAAGAAAAAGAAAAATTTATTTTAAAAACAAGAACAACTCTAAAAGAACTTGATGAAAGTATAAAATTTTATCTTTCCTTACCTAGGGTCGTGAGTGCTCAAAATTTATTCAATGAAAAATTTGCACCTAATTTAGAAAAATCCAAAAAAATTATTGATGAAATAATTATAGAATTAGAAAAAAATGATGCTGCTTCGTCAGAAAGAGCAAAAATATTAATTATGACTAAATTGCGTCCAGCTGCTTCACCTGTTAGTGAAGCACTTTCTGAACTTCATCAAACAACAAATAATGTTAATAAAACAATTATAAAAGATTCTTTTGATTATGCTCAACATGCAAAAATGATTGTTATTGCCATTGTTTTACTCGGGACTTTATTTTGTTTTTCTTTAAGCATTTATATCATTAAGGAGTTAGTGAAGATTTTATCGATCTTGTCGGCAGATCTGAACCAATCAGCTTCTCAAGTGAGCTCAACGGCCACTCAAATGTCTTCTGCCTCTAAAGGGCTTTCAGAGGCCACGAGCGAGCAGGCAGCTTCACTTCAGGAGACTTCGGCTTCAATTGAAGAAATAAGCTCTATGGTCAATGCGAATTCGGATAATGCCAAACAATCTGCCGATATATCAGGAAAAAGTTTAGTGACTGCTCAAAGAGGAAAAGTCGTTGTTGGTCATATGCTCAATGCGATTGTCGATATTAATTCCAGCAATACTGGGATCATGAATCAAATTAATGAGACCAATAAAGAAATTGAAAATATAGTGAAAATCATCAATGAAATTGGCGATAAAACAAAAGTTATAAATGACATCGTTTTCCAAACGAAACTACTGTCTTTTAATGCTTCAGTGGAAGCAGCAAGGGCCGGGGAACAAGGGAAAGGTTTTGCGGTGGTAGCAGAAGAAGTCGGCAATCTTGCGGCAATGAGTGGTGCAGCCGCCTTAGAAATAACGAATATGCTTGAAGGAAGTATTAAAGCCGTTGAAAAAATAGTACAAAATTCAAAACAAAAAATTGAAGGATTAGTTTTTATTGGAAGAGAAAAAGTTGAAACTGGAACACGTATTGCGAGTGAATGCGAAGAAGTTTTAAATGAAGTTGTTCTCTCAGTTGCAAGTGTTTCAAAAATGATTGCAGAAATCTCTTCTGCCAGTCAGGAGCAAGCTCAAGGGGTTCATGAAATCACTAAAGCAGTGGCCCAACTTGACCAAGCAACCCAAGAAAATTCGGCCAATGCTGTCCAGTCGGCCAATGCAGCAGAAGTTCTTTCTAATCAAGCAGAAATGCTTAATAACTTAATTAAAAAGTTATCAAATGTTATTGAAGGAAGTGGGGATGGGGGAGCTATGAGCACAATAGAAATAAAATCCCAGGCCATTAAAGGGCATCTTGTAAATAACACAAATCCTTTGCCCCACGCACAAGACAATCGTTTTGATGGCCCTTAAAATAATGGTTACTTTTGAAGTTCACTAATTTTTGTGGCCACTCTTTTTGCGTCAGTGATGGGATCAACATCCTTTGCAATGTCGCGAATGACAAGTTTGGGATCAATGATAAAAGTCCAACGCTTTGACATGCTTAAAATGGGCATTTTTGAACCGTAGAGATTAGTGACTTCAGATTTATCATCAGCAAGAAGCGTGAAATTGATGTTGTGGTGTTTGGCGAATTCCGCCTGATCTTTGACTGAGTTGACACTGATGCCGAAAACTTCTGCTTTTAGTTCGCGAATTTTTTTGATGTTATCACGAAAACTACAGGCTTGTTTAGTGCACCCTGGAGTTTCTGCTTTTGGGAAAAAATAAAGAACAGTCCACTGGCCTTTGCGGCTTTCGAGATCAAACTCTTTTCCCTCTTGAGTTTGGATTTTAAAAGTGGGAGATAGGTCTCCAATTTTGAGATCTTCGGCTGAAAATGCATTGAGTGATGAAAACACTAAAATGTACATTAGGCTCATTTTTACTATAAATTTCATTGAATGCTCCTATTCGTTATATATATTTTAAAATTATTTATTACCTTTATTATTCTTATCAAACTTTGAAATCAGGATAAATTTTTAATGCTTGATGTAGGATGTGATTACTTTCTTCTACTTTATTTAACTTACTTAATGACCTAATCGTCAATTGAAAACACTCGACAGTTGTACATCCTTGTAAGAGTAAGTCTTGACCTCTTTTTGCTAACGCACCTGGTTCCTTGATTAAGCTATCGACGAGAAAATTAGCGGTAAGATAGTTATTATCTTTTTCACTCATATTATTAAATTTCGCAATGGCAGTCGTCGCTTCTATTCTAAAACCAAATTCAACTAATGCAGCTACAATATTTTTCATTATTAAATTATCACCAGCTGAAGAGGCGATAGCTTTTTGAATGTAATTATGACCTTTTGTAACATTTAATTTAGAAAAATAATACTTAGCTGAAATGATTAAGCCCGAACAAATATATTTTACGATGGTTTGGTTTCTATTTTCTAACTTTAAGAATAAATCATAAAAAATTTCAACATCATCATAGTTTTGCGTTTTTACGGCAAGTCGCAAAGCTAGTGCCAGGCGCTCAGGGTTTGTAGGGAAATACTGGATAATTTCTTGAATAAGACAATAAGATTCAAAGTCTTTTCCAGTGACAATGTATAAGTCTAGTAATCCAATCATACATTTTAAATGCATTTTATTAAAAGTAAGACCCATTTCGTAAGATGATTTGGAGTTTGGAAGTAAATTTTTTTTAAAATTTGTCAGACCAATATAAAAGTGGGCCAATGAGGGATTTGCATTTTTAGTTAGGGATTCGCTAAAGTTATTAATGGCTTCGTCAAATTGATTTTTTTCTAAATGCTTTTTCCCACTTTCAATTAATTGAAGGTACTCACTTGGATTAATTTTATTTTGGATGACATTGCTTAATATCGAAGTAAAAGTT
>JAYSPR010000007.1:0-2920 GCA_043721975.1 Bacteriovoracaceae bacterium | reverse complement strand
TTGCATTCTTCACTTGGTTATATGAGTCCGAAAGAGTATGCTGAACAAAACCGTTATGCTGCTTAAAAGGGACTCCGTTAAAGTAGGTAAAGATCAGTGCAACTAACACAACGACTATGTAATGCACGCTCATTATATGGCCCCATTAACAGTTATTGATTTAAAAATTTATTCAGCCAGTTAATGCATCTTCACTTTAAAAAGCATAATCTTAATTTTCTGGTAGGAAAGCCGATAGAAGAGACACTTGAGGTATGTTAATATTTAATACATAAAAATCTTATATTTAAATGAATTTTTTGTAATTTATCTCAATTTACAAACCAATTTATTTTAGAGTATTGATTTAAGATAAATATTTTTAAAAATTATTTAAAAATGTATTAACGAAGACCTGATGATGGTCCGCTATGAACAAGAGGTACTTAGTGAAACGTACATCGATAAAGTCCACCATCTTTATTTTTATTTGTCTGATCAGTTCCCTTTCTTCCGCTGCAGTTAAAATGACTGGATCCTATTCATTAACAAGTAATGTCACAGCTGAAAACTCAAAGAAATATTACTTCGCACATAAATTACTATTCAATTTAAAGAAAGAAGACTCCAGCCATTCTTTTGACTTTAGAGATGAAAACTATACCGAAGCTTCTTATCACGGCCCTAATGCCAGCGAAGTTGTCAAAGAGAACAAAGCAGAAATGCAGCTTAGCTATAACTATTTTTTCAACGAAAATTTTACCTGGTTTATAGGTGCACTCCACCATGAAAATTACACCTTTCATGATACCTATGCTTGGTACTTAACAGGTTTAAGTGGCAGTTTTTCACCTTGGAAGATTTTCTCACTTACTGCAACAGCGAATGCGATTCAAAGATCTCTTGGAGGTCGGATTTTTTTTGATGGGTCTCTTGGAATAGAAAAAACACTTTTTCCGATGATCTCAATTTTTGGAAATTTGCATCGCTACGAAAATTTCGGTGAAAACGACAACTCACCTAGCAAAAAAACAGAATATGAAATTGGTATAAATCATATGCCATCAGGTCATTTTTCATTTGGATTATCTTATTTTAGTCATACTCAAGACAGTGATTCACTTGATGCTTTTTCTGCTTATAGATTTAGAGTGAGTTATATATTTTAAATTTATTAATGTTTACAACATTGCACATGACAAAATCGTAATCTACAAATCAATTGACGTGCTGAAACAATTACAAATAAGATATAGTGCAAGAAAAAAATATCTTAAAAAAGGATACTCATGCGAAAATATCATAGAATTATAGGTTTCTTTGCAGGCTTGTTTATTATCACCAGTGCCTTAAGTGGGTTAATCATTCAAATAACAAAAGATGAAACAGAAGAGAAGGAAAGAGCAGCTCCAATCAATCTCTCAAGTAAAAGCCTAGAAAAAATTTTATCTTTAGAGGCCTTTAATGCAATAAAAAATGAAACTGACAAAAATCAAAGTATCGTGAGAGAAATACATTTGATTCCAAAACTTAATGGTGAAGATCTTGAGTTAATAATACAACATCAAGAGTTTCTAAAAAAAATCACATACCATAATTTTAACTTTAATAACCCTATTGTTACTTCGTTTGAAAATGAGTCATTTTTAAAACGTTTACACAGTGGTGAAGTATTAGGTGATTTTGGTGTTGGATTAACATCAGTTGTAGCCATTCTACTAGTACTACTTACCATAAGTGGCTATTGGATTTTATGGCCTTTCTTACATACATCTTCTGGTGGGAAAAAACACTTATCACTGATGAAGCTTTTTAAGTAATTATACACTTGGATCACAATGAAATTTATCTTTAAGTCATGCGGAACTTAATGTGGGTTAAGTTATAAAATATAACCTTCGCTCAGCGATAATTTTAAAATAAGTTTCACTTACTCTTTAGATCGATAAAAAATATGAATACTTTTTAAAAAATACTGGTGTTATTGAATGAAACTTAGAATTATCTTGTGCTTGTTCTTATTGTTATTTCTTTTTCCAAGGGCCGATGCAAATGTATGGGATGACTTTGCTTCGCCATTAAAATATGAGGAATCACAAAAAGTTATTATCTTTGGTGCAAGTGCAACATTACTAGTGTCATTTTTTAAAGATACTTTTGTAAAGTCGACTCAAAGAGAAGTTCAAAAAGACCTAACTCTCTGTTGTCGAATAACGGATGCAGGAAATAATTATCTTCAAATCTTTCCAAACGCAATTTATGCTTTAGGTTTTGGACTTAATTATTATTTCAATCATGATCAAAATTCAGAACGTCGAGCTATTGGAATGGTAAAAGCTACACTCTACTCTGGACTTATTACTAATATATTGAAGCCAATAGTAGCGGAAAAAAGACCAAATGGAGGAAAACATTCTTTTCCTTCAGGGCATACGACTACGGCATTTGCCTTTGCGTCTTTTGTTGCCAACGAACACCCTTGGTACATTGGAATTCCCGCATACACAATGGCCACTTTTGTTGGATATGCCAGGATTCATGATAATTATCATTATATTCATGATGTGATGGCAGGTGCGACGATTGGAATGAGTTATGGAATAGCTCAATCTTTAAAATCTTCTCAAGAAATAAGTAAAGATTCAGTATTTTTTCTTTCTCCTACAGAAGATATGAAGGGTGGTGCTGTTCGTTATGCTATACAATTTTAAAACTTCATCATTAAATACTAGGTTTTTTTGCTGGCTTTTTTATTTTTATAAGTGCCGTATCAAGAATAATGATACAGATTACAAAAAATGAAACTGAAGAACAACTTACTGGTGTTGGAAGATTTTAATTTCTTCTCCATTTATGGATAACCTAATTGATCTTTACCTACTTTAACGGAGTCCCTTTTAAGCAGCATAACGGTTTTGTTCAGCATACTCTTTCGGACTCA
>JAYSPR010000006.1:0-6427 GCA_043721975.1 Bacteriovoracaceae bacterium | reverse complement strand
AGAAGTGTTGTACCCATTTGTTTCCAAAAATAATTTAATTAATGACCGAGTATCAATGTCATCTTCAACGATTAAAATTTTTTTATTTGTTAATTTTTGGTCTTCATTGTCCACTCGGTGTCTCCTTTTTTGTCCTATACAGCACCCGGGTATTTAAAACTATTTGGTTTTAGAAAATTATTTATATTGATTAGATTATGGTTCATCTGTTAACACTATTTGGTAACCATATTTTTAATCATCAAAACTCAAAGATCCAGCTCCAAAATTAAAAATGAAAATTGCACCACCAAGAATGGAGAGATTTTTCATGAACATGATTTGCTGAATTTGCGCTTGGCACTAAGAATAAAATAATTAAAATTGCTCCAAAACGAGCTTGATACCCAAGCATAATACTTAGGCCAGCCAGCAACACCATAACTCCGCTGAGAGGAACTAATAAAGAAGCAAAAGGTACTCCAGCGCTCGTGGCATAATTAAGGGTTTGATTCGAAAAATGACTAAACGAGGCCATAATAAATATTAATGAAAAAAGACATCGACTAACTAGAATTGAAACTTGGGCCAAACTACTTGTCTTTGTCCAATTCATCAAGAAAAAATCAAATTTTTTCTTAGAATCTGTCACTATGTTAGTTGTCATGCTACCTCTTTCTTTTTCAATCTTTAAAAATGTGATTAATTTTGCAATCTTTCTCATCCTCTGCACTCGTGAATTGCATTGACCATGCCAAAGATAATTAAGCAAATTTCAGATAGGATGTTTAAAAATAGGGCAAAATGAATCATTCATTAGGGAATTTTGGAGTAAGCTTTTTAAAGACCAGACAAAACTCTAATCTCTACAATTTATAGTTAGACTCATTCCTTTAGAATTATTTTATTGATGAATAAGTATCAGGATCATTTCCAATCCGCATGACGGGTGGACATTTCACCAAAGTCATATTCGTTTTTAAAAAATCCAAAACAAATGAAAGCTCTGAAAGATACTCCATTTAAATTTTTTCGGAAGAATGGATGATTTTTTTCGAGAGTAGAGGATGGAAATTAGTAGATATAAAATATTATGTGGATACTTCAGAGCAGCTTGGAAGAACTACACCTTTTCCAGTTGTTTTTAAACTAATCTCTATTTTGATGGGAAAAAAGTGGGCACTTCCTTTTAGAAGAATGTCCGGTTACATATTGTGGAAAAGATAAAAAGTATCCTGCAAGGAACTAAAGCCTTTTTCAGGTGAATTTACAATCTAACAAATTGATATGAGGAAATAGTCTTTAAAAAACCTTCGAAAAATTGTACATTTTTTTTACACGTTTGTATAAATTTCAATGAATATTGAGACGGCTGACTACAACTGTTAAAATTATTTAGCTTTAAATAAATCATTTAGGAACATTTTATGAAGAATACAATTATGTCTGTCTTTGGAGTACTTTTAATGACAACAAGTTCATATGGGGCTTCAATGCCACATGGTACTTTTCAAGGAAAAGGATGCAAGGTAAGTGTTGATACTCCAGGCTATCATTTAGTAGCTGATGCTGGGGCTAACGCTGTTATTGTCCATACTCGCTATGGGGGATTAGAGTTTGTTGTTACTCCTGAGATCATTAAGCAGGTAGAAAGTATTTCGCAAGCTAAAGGTTTTGAAATTGTACCTTCACGTGTCTTTGGTGTTACTTTAAGTGTTGATATTGAAAATAATAAAATCGTTGCCTATGAATATAATGGATATGTTAATAGGCGTGATAGCGAAAAGACTAAAGTTAAGTGCCTGCTTAATAAATAATTTTAAAACGTGTGGCCGTTGTTCGCATTGTTCCAACATTTCTATTGTTGACCATATTAAAATCACTCCTTAAGATATCTTAATGAAATTCTATGTATACTTGGTTTTTCTTTTTAACTTGATCACCAATGTCTCTGGTGGAGAAATCACGCGAGCGAGGTCTGGTAAATCGTTAGGAGATGTTTCAATTGGAGAAACATTTGCGAGCCTGGCGAAAAAAGGCTATTTAGCGGATAATTCTCGCACCTTGCTACCTAATTCTGTCAGCTTTATGAAGAAGGATGATACCTTCGTAAGACTGAAGAACGATGAAGTTGTTCAAATTTGGTTTGATAATTTAGATATGATTCGATTTAGAGGTAAGAAGCTACCTAAGAGTAATACTCCACAAGCCTTCAAAAAATTCTTTAAAGGTTGTGAGGAATTCCAAGGGAGCGGGGGAAAATTAATCTACTGTGAAAGTCGTGGGATCGAGCTCGCTTTTCCTGGAGCAAGTGGTGAGGTTGGATTTTCCGTAATATTACCTTCAGAAGTTCAGGCGATCGTCGGAAAACCTTAATCCAGTGTAAAAAGTTAGCAGCAACCTTATGAAACTGCTAACTCATTTTTTGTTATTCAATTTCGATATAGTGCCAAACACCGCCAATTCCATCACCTTTGTCGCCACCAACTTCACGCTCAAAAGTATAAGTGTAAACTGGACGACCATCATATGTTAACTGAAGTTTTTTGTTGTCTCTTTCGATTGTTGCTAGTGGTGCCTTTAAGTCTAAAGCTTCTTCAGCAGAGACAATGTACGGTGGCCAAACTTCTGCACAAGAAGCTGAACATTTGGGTGCCGAGGCCCCAACATCTAAGTCGAAGACATAAAGAGTTCTTTGGAAAGAATCTGCTACTAAGACTTCTTGTTCGTCATTCTTCACATGAGTGATAAGTTTAGAAGTCTCTGGAGCAGGCCCATAAGAAGCACTGGCCATACTAGTAAAAAGAGTAAACAAGCTGATAAGGAATAACGATTTCATAAATTCTCCTTGGTTTTTTTGAGCCTCTCGAAGATAACTCTGAACTAGTTATAGTCTTATAAAAAAGGAGAAGCTCCTAAAGGTGATTGAGCATTGTGACGGGATTTGTTGGTATTTTTTAAATGAAAATTTTACAATACTGGAATAGCCGGATGCTCAATATCCAATAAAGCATCATCATGACTAGGAATTGCCAAATAACTTGAAGTATAAAGCATCATATATTCAGCACTAGCTGAATTGTTTGAGAGCTTGCTTATACTCGCAATGAGTTTTCGGTATCCTTCAGCAAATAGAGCGAAGTTTTCTTTATCAAGTCCGAAAGTAAAGTAATGGGCCATGGTATAGGGAGGATGGCATTCATTTTCTTTTTGGATGTATTGGTTTACTACCGATGAAAAATCAAGTTGGTTTTTTAGTAAATTAGGATGATTGGCGATGTTGATATTGATATCTGTTGGTGTATAAAAATTATCATTTTTAGTGAAATACCCGGCCGCTAGCATTTCTGTTAAAATTTCATGAGTTTGGAATTCATCAAGTCCAATTTTTAAAGCAGATTTTATAATTAAATCTTCTTCACCTAGACAACCGACTAGACCATGCATAATAAAATGATAAACACTCTTCATAAGGAGTTCAGATTCCTTGTCTTCACTGAGCATTCCACGAGAAAAATTTTTAGAAATAAAGCGGAAGGCTTCATCTTTTTCAAAAGAATCCTTGCTTGTTTGATACGATACCAGATTTTCGATGTATTTAAGTTCCTCTGCCTCAAATCTTAAAGCGGCAAAAACAATCCTACACTTTTCAAGGCTTAAATCTTTTTTGCCTTTCATAATTTCGGTTAAAAAACTTACAGAAATATCTAAATCACGGGAATAAGCTCGCAGTGAATAGTTTTGATTATTGAAATTTCGATTCATGAAATCTTCATTTAAAATCAAGCGGTAATCGAGGTATTCTTGGGGATTTATGGAGCCTTTTTTCATATAAAAATTTAAACAAACATAAATAGACAAGTAAAGTGTTTAAGGTTTTTTCAGCGAACACCGGCGAACAGTAAGTTCACTTAAGTCCTTCTGTATTCTTTGAGATTCTCTAATTCCCATTAAAATGAGATTATGCAAAATCTAGAAAACACCATGTGTCTTAAAAGAAAAACTCAGGGATTGTACAAGCCGCAGTCCATTCTAGAGCTAAAAATTAATTTTAAGAATATTCTTAACGAATATGAGAATATTTCTGTATTTTCTCAGGGAAAAAATTGGGGTTATGGATGTAAAACTCCTCCCAAAGATGACAGTTTTCTTATTGATTTAAGCCACTGTAATAAAATTCTCTATTTTGACGGGTATCACGGCGTCATCACAGTTGAGCCTGGTGTTACATATGGCGAACTTGCCCAATATTTAAAAGACAATGGCAATGAGTGGCTTGCTCCTGTGCATGGCGGAGGACCAGACTGTTCAGTGCTTGGTAACGCCTTGGAGAGGGGCTATGGAATTACACCTTATTCAGATCATTTTGGAGCCGTCATCAGCTTGAAGGCCTTATTAAGTAATGGTGAGTTTTACGAAAGAACGTTTGCAAAAATGGGACTCAATAATCTAGATCGATTGTTTAAATACGGTCTAGGTCCATATTATGAAGGACTCTTTACTCAATCAGGTGTTGGTATCGTAACAGAAGTCACAATCAGGCTAGCAAAAAAACCTGAACATATGGAAATGTTTTATTTCAATATCTACAATGAAGATGATTTATCAAAGGTCGTAAGTTCAATAAAAAAATCAAAACAGGAACTAGGAACAATTCTAGGTGGTATCAATCTCATCAATAGAGAAAGAAGTCTAAGCATGACGGTTGATTATCCTCTCGATAGAATTGTTAAGCGTGAATTACTAGACGAAGAATTTTTACAAAAAAATGCCAAGAGCTATAGAATGACTCCTTGGTTTGTCATCGGCATGATCTATGGACCAAAAGACTTAACGAGTGTTGCTAAAAAAAGAATAATAAAAAATTTTGAAGGAATTAAAATACGAAAATTTTTCTATAATACAAAAAATCGTAAAATGCTATTAAAGGTAGGAGAACTTTTTAAAAAAGTAGGCTTTAAAGAATTAAGCAAGCTTCTTTCTATGCTTGATGATGCATTTATGGTTTTAAATGGAAGACCTAACTACGTTGCCTTAAAGCTTGCTTACTGGAAAAACACGAACAAAGAATTATTAAGTAAGGAAAGTCTTAATCCTAGCTTAGATAACTGTGGACTTATTTGGTATGCCCCACTGGTAGAGATGAATGCAAAATCAGTGAATTCCTATATACGTTTCATTAAAGAAGCTTCTAAGAAATTTAACTTTAATTCAATTATAACTTTAACGACTGTTGATGATTTGATTTTTGATTCAACTATTCCCATCCTTTTTAATAAGGATGATGAATTAGATGCAAAGAGAGCTAGGGATTTTTATCAATACCTTTTAAAAACAGGAAAAGAGCTTGGGTTTTACCCTTACCGCTTGAATGTCGAGTCTCAAAAAGAGATTGATTTTCAAAATGATAAATTCAATCTCAAGTATGTGATGAAAGGTCGTTACGGGACTTAGACAGTTCTGAAAGATCCTGAATAAAATTCAAATGCATTTGTTCTTGCAATTTTAAATCAGGCATTCGCAAAATAGCAGCAGGGTGAGGCAATATAATGGTATGGGCAGAGTACATAGTTTGAAAAATCATGCCTCGTGATTCATGGACCTTCATGACTTTTCCAAAAACTGATTGAGCCGCACTAGCGCCCAAGCAAACTAAAATTTTAGGCTTAATCATTTCAAGTTCAGATTTAAGCCAAGGTCTACAAGCTGAAATTTCAAAGGCAGATGGGTTTACATGTTTTTTGATTCCATTTTGAGCTTTCCATTTGAAGGCCTTGATAGCATTGGTGAGATAAACTTCTTCTCGCTTTATACCTGCCTTCAAAAACGCTTCCATTAATAATCTTCCGGCAGGACCGACAAAAACTTTGCCACTAATATCTTCTTCGTTTCCAGGTTGCTCACCAACAAAAACGATTTTAGCATTTGTGTGTCCTTCGCTTAAAATGGGAGTTAGGGCCCGTTCGCAAATAGTGCAGGCCTTGCAATTTGAGAGGGCCGACTTCAGATCGAGAATTGAGTTTGCCTCTCTTGGGATTGAGGCTAGTGCAGAAACTCTTTGAGATTCATAAAATTCTTCTAATCTTTTTGGAGCATCAATAATGAGTTGGTCAATAATTTCTGCCTCAGGAAGTGTTTTCCAATGGCGAACTGGTAACTCTTGTTTCATCATTTTAATTTTTAGTCGAGCTGGATTAAAAATAGAAGCGTAATAAGTTTTCCACAACTCTTCATTTTCATCAAAGACCAAAGCTTCACTTTGAGGTATGCCCGGTCCAAACTTTAATTCTTGATCAATCCAGCTCATGGATTCGTCTTCAGTGAAGATCACCCAATTCATACCATTGAAGCGATCCTTAAAAAAAGGAGCAGAAAACTTAAGCACACGATGATCAGGACGGTGCCATGCCATGTAAAGGGATTCTTCATTTTTTTTAATTTCCTTAAA
>JAYSPR010000005.1:0-30616 GCA_043721975.1 Bacteriovoracaceae bacterium | reverse complement strand
GATTAATCCATCAAAGATTTACAGTGCATCTATCAACTCTGCTTTATATTTAAGAGGTGATAAGACTTGGGCGAACTTTGCGGCGGACGTTTTGAATGTGCCTTTATCAACTTACACATTAGATGCGACGGTAAAACCCACAGTGGGAATCACGGATAAGATCGGAGCTGCTCTTGGGAAAATTCAAAAATACTTAAATGATTTAAATACAGATTACATTTCTAAAACGGCCACTTCACAGGTGGTGAGTGGAACTTTTAGTTTTACTTCGCCGACGTCATTTTTATATACACAACTTCCAAGTGGGGCTTCACCGACAGAAGTAGCAAACGTTCAGTATGTACAAAATTATGTGTCGAGTGCGGTGAGTGGATTGGGATCGGCCTCTGCTCCGGGAACACTGACGACGGCGTCGGCAGGGACGAATGTGGATACGACGTTAACAGTGGCTTCGACGACGGGTTATCCTGCGACGGGAACGTTGCTCGTTGGAAGTGAAGCGATCATTTATACTGGGAAAACAGCAACGACGTTTACGGGGCTTACGAGAGGAGCTTTTGGAACGACGGCGGCAGCGATAACGGGTGGAGCGACGGTTAATAATTATGTGCTCATGGGCAAATCGACGGATACAGTGACACCTAAAATGGTGGTGACGGGAAGTGGGAATGTCGGGGTTGGAACAGCAACTCCGAATTCATTTTTTCAAATATCAAAAACTCAAGCTGGTACAACTGAGCTTGCACTTGAAAATCGCCAAACGCCATCTGTTAATAACCGAACAGCCATAGTCTTTAAAGGATATCGTGATGTTCAAAATGATTACCCATTAGGAAAGATTGAAGTTCAAGCGAAGGCAGGCGCTGGCGGTGAGGTTGCACAAGACGGAGACATGACCTTTCATACGGGTGGTTATGCCAATCCAACTATAGGTGTTTTTCCAAGAATGACAATAACGGCAGCCGGCAATGTCGGTATTGGAACTCAATCACCAACTGGAAAACTTCACTTAGTAGGAAATAACGCATCTTCTGCCTCTGCCTTACCAAATGTCTTAACAGTTTCCGGTGGAACTAATGCTGGAGCTGGCGCAGGTGAAGCCATCAGTCTTGGTGCTGGTGCAGGATCAGGTGGATTTGGCGCAGGCTTAACTCTCGGAGCTGGCGGGAGTACAGGTGGAGGCTTTTCAGTTTCAACAGGTTCAAGCGGAGGAATTCCCGGAGCTGTATTTTCATTAGGTGGTTCGAGCTGGTCTAATGGCGGCGCTGTCACTATCGCTGCCGGCCCAAATGGCGGTGGTGGACCTTCGCAAGTTAATATTACTGGTAGCAATGGATACGGCACTGGAAACCAAACTGGTGGACCGATCAATATTACTGCAGGTTCATCGAGTGGCAATAATGATTCAGGTGGAAGTGTAGTCATTAATCCTGGATCTAAAAGTGGATCCGGTTCTGATGGTTCTGTTGTGCTTGCAAACTTGCGAGGAAATGTCGGTGTTGGAATAGCTACACCAGGCTCAAAACTCGATGTTAAAGGAACACTAAGACTTTCAGGATCTAATTCAGGTTATGTTGGCTTTGCACCAGCAGCCGATGCTGGAGCAACAACATACACATTCCCAGCAGCAGACGGAACAAGCGGGCAGGCCCTAACGACAAATGCAGCAGGTGTTTTATCATGGACAACTATTTCTGGCGGAGGTACTCCGACAGGAGCAGCAGGTGGAGACTTAACAGGAACATATCCTAACCCAACTCTTGCAACATCAGGGGCGACAGCGGGAACTTATAAATCAGTCACAGTAGATGCCAAAGGAAGAGTCACGGCAGGAACGAATCCTACGACTCTGGCTGGCTATGGAATTACAGATACAATCGTTACGAGCATAAGTGGAACAGCACCAGTCACAATTGGTGGAACGGCAGCAGTGCCAGTGATCGCGATGGCAGCAGCGACGACGTCAGTGAATGGATATTTAACAAGTACAGATTGGAATACATTTTATAATAAACAAGCAGCTTTATCAGCTGGAGCGACCATCAATGGAATAACTTATCCAGCGACAAATTTATTGACGATGCAAATTCCATTGGCGCCAATTAATTTAACAGATGCAGCAAATAAGCAGTATGTAGACTCCATGGCAGCATGGACAGTGACCTCGGGAAATGCTTATCGTTCGACAGGAAGTGTTGGAATAGGAACATCTACGCCCGCAGAAAAACTAGAAGTGAACGGGGGGATAAAACTCGGTACAACGACCGGAACAAATGCTGGCACAATTCGGTGGGACGGTTCCAATTTTCAAGGTTACAACGGTTCTGCATGGAGTAATTTCGTTCCGACGCCAGCTTCGTCTTCATCTTGTGACAATACGGTGATTTTCAACACCGCTGGAAATTACACTTATACCGTACCGGCAACTTTTGGAACCATCACGATAACCATGTGGGGCGCAGGCGGTGGCGGTGGCGGTAGTTACAATAATGTGCCGGGCGGTAACGGTGGCAACACCTCGATTCTTTCGATAGGCCTAAGTGCTGGAGGAGGTATGGGTGGACAAACCAATGCTGTAGGTGGAACGGGTGGAGTCGCAACCGGTGGTTCGACCAATACAAACGGAGCGAATGGCCAGTCAACCGGCGGTTCTTTTACTGGCGGTAGCTCGCCCAATGGTGGTGGTGGTGGTTCTTTTGCTGCGTGGGTTGCTAACCCCGGAATCGCGCCTGGTGGTGGCGGAGCTGGTGCTAGTTGGGGACCTGACGGTGGTGGCGGTGGTGGTGGCTCGTATTTAACTAAGACTTTTAGTTCAGCGACGTTGACCTCTGGAACAAACCTATCCGATATCACGGTCGGAGCAGGAGGAGTAGGAGGCTGGAGCCAAACCAGACCAGGCGCTGCCGGTGCTGCCGGTAAAATTACCATCAGCTGTGCGACGGCTGGCGTAGCTCCGATAAATGATCGTGGGCTATTATTTTGGGATTCAGGAACTCATGCGAGTAATTCCAATCTCGTTTACACAGCAGGTGGCTCATTGGGAATTGGGACTGCCAGCCCACAGGCAAGTCTTCATGTTGCTAGCTCGGGAGCAGCCTACAAGGCTCAATTAGTCATACAAGATACATCAAATACGGCTGCCTCGACTGCTGGGAATGGTGCCGGAATGTCATTTTATGGATCTGATCTTGGATCAAATTCCACTGGTCGCATTGCTTTTATCGGAAAAGGTGGTGGTGGATCAAATGATTTTAATTTCTTCAACCAAATAAATAGTCATATGATTTTTTCTACGAATGCGACAGAAGTTATGCGTATAACTTCATCAGGCAGTGTGGGAATTGGATTAATAAACCCATCAGAGGCTCTCGAAGTTTCGGGAAATGTCAAAGCGACTGCTTTTATTTCAACTTCAGACGAGCGCTTAAAAGAAAATGTCGTTCCAGCCGAGGGCCTAAAGAAAGTATTAAAACTAAAAGGTGTTCAATACGATTGGATAAAAAATGGTTCGCATGATTACGGTCTAATCGCTCAAGCGGTAGAATTTATTTTTCCTTCAGCAGTTGTGACTGATGCTCAAACCGGCTTTAAGGCCATTAAGTATCAAAACTTAATTTCACCAATTATTGAATCGGTTAAAGAACTTTATCGAATGATCACTGGAACAAACGAAGAAGTGAAAATTCTTAAAAGAGATATAGCTTCCGTGAAAGCTCAAAATGATAAATTAGCAAAAGAGAATCTTGAATTAAAAGAAAAGTTTTTATCTCTTGAAGAAAGATTAAATAAAATGGAAAAAAGCAAAAAATAATTCGAGGAAAAATGAAAATAAAAATTCTGTTATTATTTTTTTATACAGCACTTGTATTCTCAAGTGTTAAAGTCAGCATGGCCGGTGATTGCACATCTGGTGCACCAGATTTTGCATCTGGAAAAGAAGGGACGATTAAGTTTGTTAATAGCGACATGATGTATTGCAATGGTACAATCTGGGTTTCTTTAAAGCCTCTTAGCGTTTCTTCGAGTGGTCCTTGCAGTCAAGCGGGGAGGATTGAAGGAGAATTTTATTGTGACGGTGTAAATCTCTATTCAATGGTGTCAAGTATTAGTCCAGATCTTACATCTAACGCACCATTGATTGTTACTGGAGGTGCACTTTCCTATTTTAATGGGAGTATGAATATAAAATCCTCAGGAGCTTGGAATATTGCGGGAACTTGTATTAACAATTGTTCTGGAACTATGATAGCTGTTGGTTGTGCAAGTATTACTAAAAAATTTAAATGTATAATTAGCTCAGGTTGTGCTTGGGGAGATTATGTGAATTTAGTGGGACCATGGGGATGTTATGACGACGGTGGTAGCATTAGTTTGCCGCCCTTAGATGAAATTTAATTATTTGATATAAGTGGGTTTGACTCAATTCTATTTGATTGGTACAAACTTCTGTATGACAACAAAAACAAATGACTCAAAAGACCACGACAATGACCTCTCTCATTCTATGGTTCATTATCTTCTTACTATCCATAAACTCAAAGAAAATAGAGGTTTTGCTCGCGTCACAGATATTGCTAAAGATCTAGAACTCACCAAAGGCTCTGTGTCGACCATGCTTAATAATTTAAAAAAACGCGGTCTCATTCAAGAAGAAGATGAATGCAAATTCGTTATACTTACAGATTCTGGCCATGATGAAGTTCATCGCATTTTGTCATCACGAACTTTGCTTTATTACTTTCTGCGTGACTTCGTGGGAGTTGATGAGAAAACCGCCGAGAATGATTCCTGTCAAATGGAGCACTTAATGAGTCCACAAACTAGTGAGAGATTTTTTAACTTTATGAAGACACTGGCTTGTTCTTGTGAAGACTTGGAAAAAAAGGGACTACTTCCTGAGTCTTTTCAGTTTAAAACAACTCTAGATTTATGCGCCTATAAAACTGCTGACGACTTTATTCATCACCAAAAAGGTGACAGTCATCTACAAAGTAATGAATAAATATTTTTCCATCTATTCATAGATTAAAGCTATTAGCTGCTCTTGAGTTATTGATTTATCATTATTTTAAGAAATGAGGAGAACCATATGAATATTCTACTTACAAAATTCACTACACCTTTTGAAACTGTTCCGTTTGATGAAATTAAGCCTAGTGATTTCATGCCTGCCCTGAAAGAAGGGATTTTGATGGCTAAAAAAAGAATTGCAGACATAAAATCGAATACTGAAGCCGAGACTTTTTCTAACGTTGTTGAGGCCCTGGAAAATGTAGGACCAGAAGTTGAAATGATTTCAGGGATATTTTTTAACCTTCACTCTGCTGAGACTAATGAAGAGATCCAAGCTATCGCCAAAGAATTTTCACCCCTTCTAACTGAATACGGAAATGATATAAGTCTTGATAATGACCTCTTTAAAAAAATCAAAAAAGTTTGGGACAACAAAGATTCTTTTAAATTAAATTCTGAGCAATTAATGCTTTTAGAAAAAAGCTATAAGGGATTTGTCAGAAACGGAGCACTATTAAACGATAAAGAAAAAGAAGTGATGAGAGAAATCTCTACGAAGCTTTCCACTTTGGGACTTAAGTTTGGCGACCACATCTTAAAAGAGACCAATGATTTTTTAATGCTTGTGGAAAAATTAGAAGATTTAAAAGGTCTTCCTGCTGATGTTATCGAGGCTGCTGCGACGACTGCGACGGAGAAAGGACACACTGGAAAATGGGCATTCACTCTTCAATATCCAAGTGTCACTCCTTTCTTAACACATGCAAGTAATCGCGAATTAAGAAAGAAATTATGGATGGCCAATTCAACCAAAGGCTTCAAAGACGGTGAGACCGATAATAAAAGTATTGCTCGCGATATTGCCAAACTTCGTTATGAAAAAGCTAGATTATTAGGCTATGAATCACATGCTCATTTTATTTTAGAAGAGAGAATGGCCTCGAATCCACAAACGGTTTTCACGTTTATGGAAAATATTGTCAATCATGCGACTCCAGCTGCAGTGAAAGAAACAGAAGAACTGAAAGCTTATGCTAAGAAGTTGGATAACATTGACGAACTACAAAAATGGGATACAGGCTATTATGCTGAAAAATTAAAAAACGAAAAATTCCAAGTAAATGATGAAATGCTTCGTCCTTATTTTAAATTAGAAAATGTCATTGAAGGTGTTTTTCAAGTTGCTTCCAAGCTCTACGGTTTAACATTTAAAGAAATAAAAGATATCCCGGTTTATCATGAAGACGTGAAAACTTATGAAGTCCTAGACGAAAGTGGAAATCATGTTTCTGTTTTTTATGCTGACTTCCACCCTAGGGCCGGAAAAAGAAACGGTGCTTGGATGACAAGCTTTAGAGGTCAAAAAATTTCAGACAATAATAATATACGCCCTCATGTGGCCATCGTTTGTAATTTTACCAAACCAACGTCAACAAAACCTTCTTTGTTAGGTTTTGATGAAGTAACGACACTTTTTCATGAGTTCGGTCACGCTCTTCATGGAATGCTTGCGAACACTCAATACGAAACTCTTTCTGGAACAAATGTTTATTGGGACTTCGTAGAGCTTCCGTCACAAATTATGGAAAATTGGGCCTATGAAAAAGAATGTCTCGATTTATTTGCAGAGCATTTTGAAACAAAAGAAAAAATTCCAGCGGACTTGATAAAAAAAATCAAAGACTCTTCTAGCTTTTTAGGGGGGCGCGCGACTTTGAGACAAATAAGTTTTGCAACCATCGATATGGCATGGCACTCAAAGAATCCTTCTGATGTAAAAGATATCGAAGCATTTGAAACAAGCATGACTTCAAAGATGGATTTTCTTCCAAGTGTAAAAGGGACTAGCATTTCAACCGCTTTCTCTCATATTTTTGCTGGTGGGTATTCTGCTGGATACTACTCATATAAATGGGCAGAAGTTTTAGATGCTGATGCTTTTGAATTTTTCAAAGAAAAAGGAATTTTCAATCGTGAAGTCGCAAATAAATTTAAAGACAATGTTTTATCTAAAGGAGGCAGTAAACATCCTATGGAGCTTTACGTTGGATTTAGAGGACAAAAACCTAATCCAGATGCACTTCTAAGAAGAGCTGGTTTACTTACAAAATAAGGATGTTTTATGGTTGGAGCGCAGGTAATTTTAAAGTGTATTATGCTGGCGAAGTTTCAAGTGTTAGTTCTTGAAACTCCTGTTGATGAATATGCGATGGCCAATATTAATCAGATTCATAACGGTGTGCAATTTGAGGCCACTGTTTTTGAAGGAAGGCTTAATTCAGTGATGATTGAAAATCTAGAATTAGGTGTGAAGACGATGTCCTATTCGTTTAAGGATTATGAACAAAGAAGTTTAAGTACAAGGCTTGATATTAAGAACGAGCAAGCGACTTTAGATTGTGAATTGATTTAGAATTTGTGAATTCTTTTTACTGGTTATTAGCTCCGTGCTAACTTTTCTTGTAAAACTAAAACCGCACGGTCATATTCTTTGATTAAATTTTGAGTAATCACTGCTACAGATGAGATTTCCTTAGTGAACTCAATTGAAGGACCAGCACACCAAACAGTTTGATAGGTAGCAGAAAAAGCAGCTTTTTCTATGGCCTTCATTCCCTTGTAGTAAGTCAGCATTTTTGCATATTTTTTTATTTGCTTATTGTGATTTAAAAAAGATTCAACAAAGTTTTGTTCTGTCCCAATTTTTTGCACATACGGCGTATTAATAACGGTGCATGGACTACCTGAAATTTTAGTTGTCATGACTATATCCTGAGCACCAAAATCAACAGCAGCTTGCTTGTATTCTTTTGATACGCCAGATTCGACTGTGGCAATATATGGTGATCCGATTGAAACACCTTCTGCACCCAAGGCAAGTACGCTTAATAGTCCTGTTCCAGTACCAACGCCACCGGCTGAAATAACAGGAATTTTTACGTGAGATAAAAGCATTGGCACAAGAATTGAGGGGGCAATCTTTCCTGCGTGCCCTCCAGCTCCAGAGTTGACGGCGATGACAGCATCGGCTCCGAGAGATTCAACTTTTCTTGCATACTCAACATCGACAACATCACAAAGAACTTTCACTCCGAGAGGCTTTAGTCTTTTGATAGTTTCTTCTGGTGAACCTAGTGATGTAATCACAAAAGCAGGTGGGTGCTTTTCAAGAATATCGAGGTGACTTTTTAGATGAATATTTGACTTGTTTACTATGAGATTGATTCCGAATTTGCCATTGCAAAGAGATCTTAGCTCTATAATTCCTTTTTCAAATTCTTTCGGAGTTCTAAAATTTAAAGAAGGAATACATCCAATAAATCCGTTTTTATAGGCTTCGATGAGCATTTTGTTATTTGAAACAAGAAACATGGGAGCCAGAATAATTGGATACTTAATCTCAAAAGTTTTAGTAATCCAGGTAGAAATCATAGAGCATCCTTCTTTTTTATTTGGTCGCAATCACAAGCTGTGAATCATTAATCACAGAATACTTAATAAATTTAATTCTAAGAAGTAAGAAGTGAAAAGAATAGATAATTAGACAAATGTTGGGAAAAGGATAAGAATTTTATTAATCAAGGATGATTAAACAACTAAAGGAATGGTTTAAATGAAAGCTTTAAAAACATTTTCGATGGCCTTAGCAATGATTGCTATCCCAACGATCTCACCAAATGCAATCGAGTCACGCTCGGTCTATATTACAATAGACTCGGACGCGCTGAACTTCACAGAAAAAACATTTAAAAGTCGCATCGAAGAAGTAGAAACTAAAGAAGGAATCAGTATTGTAAAAATCGACGAAGAGGCCCTTCCTTGGCTTTCAATGCTTATGCATAAAGAATTTAAACGTTGTGGGGGCTTTATGCTTCATGACGATATTCAAGATGCAGAAGAACTATTAAATTCTCAAGACGGAGCTCAGTTACTTGCAAAGAACAATACTTTTGCAAATTACGCAATTGATCAAGATGCTTTAGTAAAACCATTAATCGCTGAAGTTAAAGCAGATAATATTTTTGCAACAATAACTAAATTGTCTTCGTTTAAAAATCGTTACTACAAAGGCGATACTGGCAAACAATCTGCGACTTGGATTAAAGATACTTGGTCTGGATTGGTTAAAGGGAGAAGTGATGCTCTCGTTGAATTTTTCCCACACTCACAATGGGATCAGCCATCAGTTGTTTTAACGCTTAAAGGTGCCTCTGATGAAGTGATCGTTTTAGGTGGGCACCAAGATTCAATTAATGGATCTTTTGGTGGAGCCACAGCAACAGCACCAGGAGCAGATGATAATGCATCAGGAATTGCAACAATAACTGAAGTTATTAGAGTTTTAACAGAAAGTTCTTATCAGCCGCAAAAGACCATAAAGTTTATGGCCTATGCAGCTGAAGAAGTGGGTTTACTAGGCTCAAAAGAAATCGCTACTCAATTTAAGAAAAATAACGTGAACGTCATTGGAGTTATGCAACTTGATATGACAAATTTTCAAGGGACAAAAGATCTCGATATCGTCATGATGAGAGATTATACAAATGACGATCAGAATAACTTTGTTGGGGCCATTATTGATCGTTATGTGCCAGGGATTAAGTGGGGATTTGATAAATGTGGTTACGGGTGCTCGGATCATGCTTCTTGGCATGCTCAAGGTTACCCAGCATCAATGCCTTTTGAAGCAAAAAAGAATGACATGAATCAAAACATTCACACAGCTAAGGATTTACTTTCTGTTTCTGGTGGAAAAGCTTCTCATGCCGCTAAATTCGCGAAAATGGCACTTGGCTATGTTGTTGAGTTAGACCGATAGAATTGATGATGATATAATCAGTCGTGTAAAACTATAAAAAGGATTTTTTATTGAGCACGACTGATTTTCCCGCCCTCCCAGACTTCCAAGGTATTAGAGACCTCCTTGATCAAGAAAGAAAAAATCTTATTAAAATTAATTCTTTTTCCGACAGCGATGAATATCTTCGCACAAATGAAGATGCTGCAATCGTTTTAAATTTTGTTGAAAAAACTCAAACTGCTATTTGGAACGCTTTTAAGTTATATCCTTCTTTGGTTTCCATTTTTAATACAGAATATGTCAATTTCTTTGAATTTCTTCAAAGAGATAATATTATTTCCACTATTTTCATTGATGACTGCCTCATGCCAGAAAAAGAAATATTCTTATTTGGGCAAGATGGCGGATTAAATCCAGCTGTTTTAGATTTGCATTATGCTGTTTTGAAAAAATGGACTGATACAAAAGTTCAAAGCCATGTTGAAACTCAAACTCTATTAAAAGAAAATTTTAATCCTGAGTTAAAAACTAGTAACCTTTCTTGTCAGTGTGTTTCTTGTTTGGCGGACTTTCGCACACGTGTTCGTGAAGTGATTTACGAAGAGTGCGTTGTGGCCATTAATGAAACGAAGGCCAAAATAGAAGAGCAGATGAATAAGCAAAAAGACACAGAGATCGCCGATGTGACGGTCATCTATCAAAACTTGCTTAGAACACTAGATAAAAAATTTCAGCAAGTTCAATTTCGTTTGAAAAAATCTTCTCTTAATCGTCTTGAAGCCCAAATAAAGGTTCTTACAGAAGAGACCTTCACTTATCCTAGTGAGCTCGCTCGCGAGCACTCGAGAAACCTTATATTGTTTTTTCATCGTCAGCTAAGCGAAGAAGGGCTATCTCCGGAATTAGTGAGTGATGAAGAATTTCACCGATTTTTTAAGCAGCTTTCAAGTAATATTTGGCGCCATGAAAAATACCTGGTCACTGAGTTTAAAAAATTAACGAAATCAATTCTTGTTTTAAAAAGAAAAGATATCTCTTCGCAAATTTTGCAAGAGTACTTAGGTCAGTTCTGGATTCACTCTCATGCTAGAAAAATTCCTCGAAAAATTATTTATCACATGGGACCTACGAATTCAGGTAAGACTTATCACGCGATTTTGGCCCTCGCTGCTTCAAGAAAAGGCTGCTACCTGGCACCACTCAGACTTTTAGCGGCTGAGCTTTACGATACTCTGAACGCAAAAGGAGTGAAGACGACTCTTTTAACCGGTGAAGAAGTGATCGAGATAGAAGGGGCAAGTCATTATTCTTCGACCATTGAAATGGCCAAACTGAATGAAGAATTCTCTTGTGCTGTTATTGATGAAATTCAAATGATCACTGATAAACAAAGAGGCTGGGCATGGACTCGCGCCCTTGTTAATCTTCATGCTTATGAAGTACATATTTGTGGAGACGGATCTGTTTTGGATCTAGTGAAACAAATTACCGAATTGTGTGGAGATGAATTAGAAATTAAGCAGTACGAGCGCATGACTCAATTAGAAGTTGAATCTCGCCCTATAACACTTGCCGAACTTAAAAAAAGTGATGCCCTCATTGTTTTTTCTCGTAGAAATGCGTTGAAATATAAATACGATCTAGAGCAATTAGGATTTAAGGTTTCAATTATTTACGGAATGCTTTCTCCAGAAGTGAGACGAGAGCAGGCCCGTAAGTTTGATAAGGGAATCACGGATGTCATCGTGAGTACAGATGCTATTTCAATGGGAATGAATTTACCCATTCAGCGTATCGTTTTTTCTACACTGACAAAACATATTAATTCTCAAGAATATCCCATCACTAGAAGTGAGATTAAGCAAATTGCCGGAAGAGCCGGTCGTTTTCAGCGCTTTCCTGTGGGAGCTGTCACATGTTTACAAAAAGTTGAAGAAGGCCTATCTGATATTCAAGATGCACTCGATACAGTTCTGGAGCAACAAAAACAAAGTATGGTCGGTCCTGATTTAGATATTTTTACTAAGGTCAATAATGCTCTTTCATCTAACAATTTACCTATTTTAAAATTATCTGAATTTTTAAGACTCTTTAACACCATGACGTTCACGAAGCCTTTTTATTGTGTCGATCTAAAAGAAATGATTGAGCTCGCTGAAACAGTTGAAGATATCGACAGCAACAGTATGCTTTCTTCGGCTGAAATTTTTGGTTTTGCTTGTGCTCCAGTTAACTTAGGTCTTTTAGAACACGTTCAATACTATGTTTGGATTTTAAAGAAATTTGTTTCGAGTGAAATAATTAAAAATGAGCATATCAATCATGCTTCTAACGAGATTGATTATCTAGAGTCGACCATTAAGTGTGTTGAGCTCTATCAATGGTTAGCAAGACATTTTGATGGAAAGAATTTTGAATTTGATGAAAAAGATTTATTAGAAAATAAATTAGCGGCAGTTGATAAACTCAATACGCTCCTTTCGGATAAGATCACACCGACGTGTTCAAGTTGTGGATGCAAACTTCCAGAGACCGCTAAGTTTGCGATTTGTGAAGACTGTTTTCAACAAAGGCGTTTTACGAGACGTCCATTTCCACAGCGGCGTGGAAATACTGCCAAGCCTGGTGAGAAAAATTCAAATTTGGCTTCAGCGGTGGGATCAACTAATAAAGACTTTAGACAAGGTCGTCCTTCTAAGAAAAGAAAATTTCAAGGAAAGCCTAAAAGATAATTTGTATGCACTATAGAGACTACGCAAAACAAATTTTACTTGGTGAATCTTTAGAAGATAAACTTCTCACACATAGTGATGTGGAATTCTCCTTAAAATTAGAAGAATTTGAATTACCGAGTAATCCAGGTCGCTCTAAGAAACTACAATTTGATAATGAACAAACTAAATTTCCGAGAAGTGCCAGTTTTCATCTAGAAGAAAAACGTGGACTCGCTCTACATTTTTTTGCTAATCATGAACTCTTGGCCATCGAAATGATGGCCGCAGCGATGTTAGTTTATCCTGATACAAATCTAGAAATGATTAAGTTTAAAAAAGGTCTTTATAAGACTATTTTAGATGAGCAAAAACATTTAAAGCTTTATATGAGCCGAATGAATGATTTTAAAATTGATTTGGGAGATTTTCCACTCAATGATTTTTTTTGGCGCTCTATGGAAAATATGCCGACTGCGAGTCATTTTTATTCAGGAATGGCCATGACCTTTGAGTCGGCTAATTTAGACTTTGCTCAATTCTATGAAAAGAGTTTTCGCGAAGTTGAAGATTTCAAGACAGCGAATATTATGAAAGTTGTTTTAGATGATGAAATTTCTCACGTGGCGCTTGGGGCTCATTGGCTCAACCAATGGCGAGGGGATAAGTCTCTTTGGGAATATTACCGGACTCATCTGCCAGGAGTTATGACTCCAGCCAGGGCAAAAGGAATTGGCTTTGATAAGGTCATTAGAACGAGGGTTGGTTTACCAGATGATTTTATCATGGAACTTGATCAATTTCGGGATGAATTTAAAGTAACAAATCGAAAAAGTTGGTAAAAAAATGAATATCTATGAAGTTGACCTTGATTACGAATCTTATTTATTTGATCCTCAGTATAGAGAAGATAGTCCTCAATCAAAAAAAATTGTTAATGAATTTGAATATATATTTTTTCTTATTAATCAAGATCCTGACTGTGCTTTAAAAAATTCAAAACACTACGATACTAACTATTTTGATCGTTTGAAAAAAAATGGCTTCATTATCCCCCATTTAACGAATGAAACGGTCGGCATTAAAAAATGGTGGGGCAATCATCACAATTATAATTTAGAAAAAGAACTAAATTCAAAACTGACATCAGCTAAACTTGCGACACAACATGGTTGGGGTTTTGAAAATGGCATGATTGTGGATACAACTCCCATGGCCAGACTTCATGTTAAAAAGAATCCTGAAATTAAAGATTGGATTATTAAAAGGCCTTTTGGTTTTAGCGGTATTGGGCATTATCAATTTTCTAGAGAAAATTTTAATGAATTTATAATTTCAAAAATTATTACGGGACCAGTTTTAATTGAACCGCTATACAAACGTAAATTTGATATAGGGACAACCTTTGTTTTAAAAAATGGTGCGCTAGAAAGACAATTCATGGTGGAAAATTTTAACTTTGAAAATGGTGGTTTTCGAGGAGGCACAGGGGCTCCAGATGTTAATATGTTCAAAAAATATATTGAGAATAAATATCAATATGATTTAAGTGATCTTGAAGAAATGACAAAAAGCATAGCAGAAGAATATATTAAAATGGGTGCTATTAAGAATATTCAAATTGACTCTTTTGTTTATGAACAAGAGGGAGAGTTAAAACTTTATCCTTTGGTTGAAGTGAATTATCGAAAAACTATGGGCCTAGTGATTCAATCCTTAGCAGATAAAACACAAAAATTGATTGAATGGAAAGTGCGTTCAAAAAAAGAAATTGAAAGTGATCCTGACTTTTTCAAAGATCAATCAATGATAAGGCTCTCACCAGACGGAACTCATTTTCAAACTTACTTAAAATATTTATCATAAAGATCCAGTGTTAACTGACCAGCTTCTTTTATTGATCTACCGTAGATAACAACTCCATCTTCGTGGCCATGCATACAAAAGGTACCGTAGCTTTTTTTGCCAATACACTTTTGAGTGGCCATGGCCATTAAAGCTGTCCCATAAGGAATATCAGCGTCTGTATGATCTGACTTATCTTCAATCATTTTTTTCCAAATCGGACTTGAGTGGATATGAAAAACAGCTTGAATTTGGTGATTAGATTCATAGATAGCAGCGTGGGTGAGTGCTTCACTAGATGCCTCTATAGGACCCATCATTTGAATATGAAGTGTCTCGATGTTGTAATCTAAAACGCGAGTGTAGTGTGATCCATTTAGTATTTTATATTTTCCAGTCTGAGTACCAGTAATAATAAATTGTGGGTGGTTACTTTTATAATATTGAACGTAATCCCTTACTGAAGAGAGATTTCCATATCCGATCTTTTCGTTGGGGTATTCACCTATGAGCTCTAAATTAAAGAGTTTTGAACGATAAAACTCTAAGTCCTGATATTCAATCTCCGAAAGTGCGGGAGAAAGGGAAAAATTTGACCTATCGTACTTGATTACTCCGTCATCTATGACTTTCATAAAAATCCTTTATAATTATTCATATGGCCCCCAAAAATAGCATAAACTTTAAAAAGAGTCTTCACTCACCATGCAAAGAGTTTGGTGAAAACATATTTGAGAAAAATGGCAGATAGTAATAATAGTTCAAGAGTTAGTATGGCAATCAGAGTCGTGGTGATTCTGGGTATTGCTTTTTTTGCAGTAGATGAGTTTTACTTAAAAAATAAAACCCCTGAGCTCACGGCCGATGAAATTCAAGCAAAATTAGCGAAATCGAAAAAGGGCAAAAAGAATAGAGAAAAAGATGCAAAAGATAAAGCTGAAAAAGCAGTGCAAGATGCTAATAAAAAACCTGAAAAAAATTCGGATAATAAAGTAACGGAAAATACTACCGAAGCTTCATCGTCTAAGGAAACGCCTACTGAGCCACCAATTGAAAACATTAACGTCACGGAAAAATCAGAGCCAGTTCAAACTGAATCACTAGATCAAAAAATTGATAAAATTAGTGAGAATCTTCCCGTCGAAACTCCAGAAGTAAAACCAGAACCTAAACTGGAGCCTAAGCCAGAAGTGGTTGAACCAGCTCCAAAAAAAGAACCGAAGATGGAATCTAAATCAGATTCGTCTAAAAATACAGCTGCTAATCAAGACTCAAATGCAATCGAAGAAATAAAAATTCCATCACAAGGCAAATCATCAGAAAATTCAATGGCCTCAAAGATTGTGGAAACTTTAATTGAAACACCACCTCCTGCCTATGACCAACTAGGAAGAGGACTTGTTTATAATTGCAAAGATAAATACTGGGCATGTGTTGATAGAGCAGCTTATTTAGTATGTAACAAAAATTTAAAATATAATGAGTCAGTTGGAAAAAGCAAAGAGTGTGTTACTCAAGCTATTTATGCTACTGATGATGATTGTGCTAAAATTCAAAAATATAATGTGAGTGTTAGTCAGTCTACGGATTTTTGCAAAAATTAAGCAGCATCTTTTTTGAAATCACCACTGATGACTTGTAAAGTGAAAGTCGATTCATTTTTACTTTGTTCTTTCGTCATTGAAGTAATAAATTTTTCTACAACGATTGGATCAAATTGGCTTCCCGCAAATTCACGAAGCTCTGAAAAAGCAACTTCAAATGGTAAGCCTTTTCTATAAGGACGAGTTGATGTCATTGCATCGAATGTGTCAGCAATTAAAATAATTCTAGAAAAAAATGGAATAGCTTCACCCTTCAAACCTTCGGGGTAGCCACGACCATCAAATCTCTCATGATGAAATTTTGCATTGATTGCCATTTTATTAAATATTGGAAAATCTTGTAATATTTCAAAAGATTTATTAGGATGAAGTTTCATTTCTAAAAATTCTTCATCTGTGAGCCTTGAAGGCTTTCTAAGAACTGAATCAGGAACACCAATTTTCCCTAAATCATGAAAAAGAGCGGAAACTTCCAATTCATATAACTCGTCTTCGGAAAGTCCGAGTTCTTTACCTACAGAAACACAGAAATAAGCGACACGTAATGAGTGTCCCCAAGTATAGTCATCTTTGCATTTAAGGGCACTGAGAAGAGATTTAATAGTGAGTTCAAAATATTCTTTTTTGATTGATTGAACTAGAATTTGTTCAGGCGATTGAGATAATTTATTATTTAAATTATCCAGACGTAACTTACCATCACGTTGTTTTTTAACATCAGATAATAAAATGACATTGTTCTTTTTTGTCATGTGCTTTGTCTTTTTTCCATTTTAAGTAACCGTCATACTAAGTGGCTTACTGCTTCTATTGATTATCGGTCATCTTGCCCTCGGGCTTTAATAAGAAAGCAAATCCGACCAATAAACAGTGGTATAGCCTATGCAGAATCCCCAAATAGTGCTTTTAAAGTGCCAAAAAATTCTGGCACTCTATTTTTAAATATCTCTTTTTTTAACCTTCTTTTAGAATGTTAGGATGCCTTCACGATTTATAAGCTTTACTACAAATGAGAGAGATTAATGAAAGAAATAGAATGCCTTAGGCATGATAGTGGACAGGATGAGTACTTAAAAAAGCTTTTTTCAAAAGTTAACCTAGCTCCCAAGTTTTTAAATTGGGGGGACTCTAAATACTCAGCAAATAGCCCGCTCGTACTGCTTGTTAATGATGAGCATATTGAAGAGTTGATGGAAATTTGTGAAGACAGGGACTTGAAAGTCATAGTCGCCCTCAATGCTAGGAGAGATTTTAAACTTGTTGGAAAGCTTAAAGATTATTTTAATATTATTTTTGGTTTTATCGATCTTTCCCAAGAAATTGATTACAACACTCCTATTTTGATAAATTATCTGAATCTTAATTTTTCTAATCACGTTGTTAAACTAGATCAACTTGCGAAAGATCTTGATAAAATTTATGAATTTACTCAAAGTGAACTCATGAAAGTCAAAGATCTACATGACCGTTTAATTAAAGTACGTGTAGATTCATTAAAAGGAATTACGGTAACAAGCAAGTTCATGGCCGGAGAAAAAAGTGGTGGAGAGTTTTTTGACATGATTCAAAAAGACCATGATTTTCTGTTTATTTTAGCAGGTAGTGATCATTACATTGTGTCTTCTTTAATCTTGTCAGAAATAGAAATTTTAAAACAAACCATGCCCACGATGACAATTAAAGAGCAAAGTGAACATTTTATAAAAATGGTAACTAAATACGCTATTGATAATAAAGCTAGTCTCAATTATTGCATTGTGAATATTAATCTTAAAACACTAAAAGCGGATTGCCGGTTTAAAGGTGAAGGTTACCTTTATTTTCAAAATCAATTAATAGATTTTGGAGAGCCTTGTTCTATGACGATTAAGCCATCAGAGAAATTTTATTTTTTATCAAGTGGAGCTATAAAAAACTTAGCACTGTTAAATCCAGATCTTTCTATTTTAGAATTTTACAAAGAGCATCAAGATAAGACGACCAAAGATCTTATTAATGAATTTTTCTTTGAAGTCTCAAGAAATAAAGCAGGGACCTTTTTGATTCATGATGCCCTGATGAATGTTATAGAAGTTGATAGGAATACTCTGTATGAGATCAACTAGCTGATATTTATTCAATTATTCATAGGGTATTAAATACCTTGTTTGAGATTACTCTAAATTCATGAATAATTTATGATTAGAGGTAATTTTATGAAATTTGATCAGGTCTGTGCAATTACTAAGGATAGTTTTCTAAATTATGCTAGAGATTTGTCCTATTTGATTAAGAAAGGCAAAAGAGAAACAAGTGTGGAAGTAGAAGCCTCCACCAACATTGAACTTGGAAATATTGCTAAGTATTTGATAGAGGAAAGTAAAAATTATGAGTTTGATGAAGATTTATTTATCGCCGATGAGAATAAACGAGAAATTTACACAAGCTTATTAAATAAATCTCTTGGTGAAATGACCTCGAAAATTAAAATTGATATACATAAAAATGATCTAGAGAAATGTGAGCATTCTGTTCAATATTCAGCCAAGTTGACAAGACTTTTAATGTTAGAGTTAAAGCAAAATAAATTACTTTTAAATGTTGAATCGGTATCTCTCATAAATTCACATAAGAAAAATACTTCAAAGTTTGAAATAAATCTTTCTTTAAAACTGAAAACGAACGGCACTCTATGGGCCAAGGTTTTCGTTAGGCATATGCTAAGCAGGCTCAATAATACCTGCCTTAAAGTTGGTGGAGATATACAGGGACTATATAGGTATGATTCAGACACCAATGATGAGAAATTTCATCTGCGGATAAGATATAACTTACTTGAAAGTTCATATTATTTACCAAAAGAAAATCTACCTATCCTCAATAGATCACAAAGCGTAGAGGTATAACATGAAATTTATTATCTTGCTTTTAACATTACTTCTATCAACTGTCTTGATGAGTTCCGAAATTAAAATTGAAAACTTCGAACATTATGCAGGGGATTCTAAGGGTGTTGTCGAATTGTCTGAATATCTAGAAATTAATGACTTTAGTAAAAAAGCTCAAGAGAATTTGTTAGAGCTAAAGGATTTAATTGCAAAGACAAATAATTATTTATTTAATTTTTCTCAGGTAAAAGATTTAGCACTGGCCCGTAATTGGAAGTCGACTCTTGTCATGGTGGATGACTTAGCATTAAGTTGTAACTTAACTGATACACCAACAGATTATTGTGTTCAAAAAATTGACTTATTCAAGAAGTTTACACTTGAATCAAATCTGAACAATGAAAATAAAAAGCTAATTGTTAGTATTTTAAATCAAGAAATGAGTCGCTATGAACATTTTTTGACAATGAAGCATACTTATAGGGCGCAGGGGGAGCTGCTTCTCACGATGCTAAGAGATGAGCTGAGAGAAAGGTCTATAATCAAGAAGACTCCACTTCTTAATTCACAAAATGAAGCTCAGGCAATCAAATCTACAGAAAAAAAATTTATCGAACAACTTATTAAATTCAATGCAGTTGAAAAGGTTACCATTGTTTACACTATGTTTTTTCTTTTTCTAATTTCTATCGTCACATACCTTGTTTTCAGATTCTTTAGGAAAAAGGTTCTGAGAGAGTTTTACAGTGAGCTCTTTAAAGTTTTTAAAAAGAATAAAACGAGTACTCGGATTTTCGGTCAAATTAGCACTAAAAACTGGAGAAAAGTTTTACGCCTAAGGAAAGAAATTTTGAAATTCCTTGCTAACACGCATGGTGAATACGCACTTTCTAGTATTAAATTTAAGAACAATCTTAATAATTTATCTGTTGAGCTCTACTTCTTAGAATCAACGTTTTTTGAAGGAATTTTAAAAAATGATCAATTTAATGATTTTGCGGGATCATTTTCTCACTTTAAAGAATGGTTAACTCTCAATAATGGTAAATTGCTAATAGAGTGCCGTTTTGATGGGGAAGATAATCAACCACTTTCATCAAAAATAATTATTCAGATCTAGTGGGAGCAGTAATGAAATGTCCCCACTAGAAAATTTATATAGTCCTAAAAGCTTGTTCTAAATCTTCGATTAAATCTTGAACGTGCTCAATTCCTACTGATAAACGAATAAGGTTATCAGTTAGTCCAATGGATTCTCTCACTTTTTTAGGAACAGAAGCATGAGTCATGATGGCCGGATGTTCAATCAAACTTTCTACTCCACCTAAACTTTCTGCTAAGGCAAATAATTTTACAGTTGAAAGAAATTTCATGGATTTTTTAATATCACCTTTTAAAAAGAAAGTGATCATTCCACCGTAACCAAGCATTTGCTTTTTAGCGATGGCATGTTGAGGATGAGATTTGAGTCCAGGGTAGACCACTCTCTCCACTTTTGGATGACCTTCGAGATACTCTGCAACGATCATCGCATTTTTAGCGTGAGCTTCCATGCGAACCGCAAGCGTTTTTAGTCCTCTTAAAACTAACCAAGAATCAAAAGGAGAATGACATGGGCCAATTGAATTTTGTAGCGTGAAAAGTTTTTTATGCATGTCCGTATCATTCAACATCATACATCCACCAACGGCATCACTGTGACCATTTAAATATTTAGTCATAGAGTGAAGAGCAATGTCTGCTCCCAAAACTAATGGATTTTGAAAGTAAGGACTCATGAATGTGTTATCCACAACAGTGAGGGCGCGTGCTTTTTTGGCTATCGTCGTGACTGCTTGAATGTCAGTGATTTTTAAAAGCGGATTTGTTGGAGTCTCAAGCCAAATAAGGGCCGGCTTAAATTCTTTAACAACTTTTTCAACCAACTTAGGATTAGTCGTATCAATAAATTTAAAGTTATGCATTTTGTGAAAGATTGTCGTAAATAAACGATAAGTTCCACCGTAAACATCATCACCACAAATAATATTTGAGCCAGCAGGCAGAAGATGCATAATGAGCATTTCAGCTGAAAGTCCTGAAGCCGTAACCACACAATGGCGGGCTTGCTCAAGTGAAGCTAAACATTCTTCTAGGCGGGTTCTCGTTGGATTGTGTGAACGAGTGTATTCATAACCTTTATGAACACCTGGTGAGTCTTGAACATAGGTCGATGTTTGATAAATAGGAGGCATGATTGCGCCAGTTTCTTTATCGGGTTCACCACCAACATGGATTGTTCTGGTGGCGATATCGTGCATAACTATTTTTTTGTCTTTTTTTGCTGCCGCTTTTGTTGTTACTTTTTTTGTCATAATTCCCTACATATTTTCGCGTTTAGCGATGTAATTTAAAATATCAATGTTTGTGAGCAAATTAACTGGTTTTCCCTGATCAGTAACTAAAACCACTTCTTTTTTTAGAAGTGAATCAGCAACATTTGAAAGAAGATCATTGATGTCCACGACTTTATACTTATTTGAATAGGCGAGAGAGACTGAATCACTTAAAGAAAACTCACCATTAAAAAGTGGCTTCAACAAACCATTCTCACTCAAGACACCTTTGATCACACCTTCTGAAATGACTGGTAATTGAGAAACACTTTTTTGCTCCATCAATTTAACGGCATCGCCTATAGTCGCATGATCAGTAATAGAGATGACTTGATTATTCACTTTTCCAAGATCAAGCAGTAAATCTTTAATGATCACATTAAAAGATGAATCGATATAACCTTTACTCATCATCCACTCATCATTAAAAATTTTCGACGTGTAGCGATTTCCCGAATCAGGCAAGATGACTAAAATTTTCTTCGGTTCTTTTAGTGTTTTAGCGTATCTAATGGCGCCAACGACAGCAGATCCACCAGATCCACCAGTGTAGATCCCTTCTTGTTTTAAAAGTGCTCTTGTCATTAAAAAAGATTCTTTATCCCCGACAACAACCCAGTCATCAATCACTTTGAAATCATAATTTTCAGGAATAAAATCTTCTCCAATTCCTTCTATAACATATGATCTTGCACCACTCATATCACCTGTGCGGGCGAATTGAGCCACGATAGATCCTTCAACATCCACACCAACTGTTTTTAAATTAGGCATTTTAGTTTTCAGATAAGTTGAAACACCAGTAATTGTTCCCCCAGTACCAACTCCGGCCATATAAATATCAAAGTCACCTTTAGTTTGCTCGAAAATTTCAGGGCCAGTGGTCGCCACGTGAGTTTCACGGTTCCAAAGATTGTCGTATTGATTTACATAGTATGAATTGGGAATAGTTTCAGCGAGTCTCTTTGATACTGAATAATAAGATCTCGGATCATCCGGTTCAACATCTGTCGGGCACACAACAACTTTGGCCCCAAAAGATTTTAAGTTATTCACTTTTTCAATCGACTGTTTATCGGCCATAACAAAAATACATTTGTATCCGTTTACCGCTGCCCACATAGCTAGCCCTACACCAGTATTTCCAGAAGTTCCTTCGATAATTGTTCCACCTGGTTTTAATTTTCCAGCAGCGATGGCCCTGTCCATTATAAATCCACCAATGCGATCTTTACTTGATCCGCCTGGGTTCATGTATTCTAGTTTTACATAAATTTCTGAATCTACTCCAGTTGTCACTTTATTAAGTTTCACAATAGGAGTCCATCCAATGGCCTCTAGGACGTTTTTCTTTGCACCCGTCATCATATTTATTTCTCCTTAGTAAGACTTCATAGGACTTCTTTTATTTCGTAGGCAGAGGCGATCGTTGAAAGCCTCGCGATAATGGAATAGATCGCTTCCTTTGTTGTGTGGTCTTGAGCGTGTTCGACAACTTCACCCATGCAGAGTTTTCTAAAAACCATCCCACGGCTGTTGAGGTTGCCGAGATCATCTTTTTCACCGTTCACACGCATAAAGCCACCAATACTTTTTCCATCGATTAAATAGATTGTGATTTCTGCAGGCTTATCATCATATTTTATAATTGTTTCAACGCCTTCTTGAACCAGCAGTGAAGTAAACTTAATACTATTTTTACCCACATCCATTTTGTTTCTTGTTTTGCGATTCATATTAATAATTTCATCGCCGTTAGAAACAACACTGATCCCCATTCCATAAGTTCCTTGTGAAGCTTTCACAAAAACTTTTGAATTTGGTTTTAATTCACTTATAAGTTCATCAACAGCAGAGCCCAACTTGTCTAAACCATTTTTTGCATCAAAATCGACATCTTCAACAGCTTTAAATTTTGCCTGGATTAATTCTGGATTAATTTTAAAGTGAGCACAAAATTCATCGGCGACTTTTTTATAGTATTTAAAGTGGGTATTTTTTTGTCTTCTAAACCATCCAATCTTTGGAGTGGGAGTCATAGGAGTTGTGACTTTGTTCCAATCAACTGGCCAGGGATTAGATTGATCATTGTTACAAATAATCAAATCACATTTTTGTCCAAAAACAAAAGTCTCACCATTTTCGATACTGGCTTTACAAATCGTAAGTGCGGTTCCAGAATTTGAAACGAGACTTAGGCAGTCTCCACCTTCTAAAAATAAACTAGAATCAAAACTTAAAAAGCGAACTTTATACCCAGCATCTTCAACCATTTTCCCCAAAGTCACCAAGTGATCGAGGTACATAAGATTTTTAGTGTGTGACTCTGGAAAAATTCCAATGAGCTCTGCTTTAGGATTTAATTTTTGCAAGGTCTCTTTTGTGACTATGCTTGCATCGTGAAAGTCAGCTGCACAGAGATTATTAAATCCTGCCGGATACATGTTGTGATCGACGGGAGCATATTTAAATTTACTCTCTCGCACATCTACACTTGAATAAAAAGGTATAGGCAGATCTATTTTTTGTTTCTCAATGTATTTATTAACTTCTTCGTAATGAGCACAGATGAAAGATTCTAATTCTTCCTTGGTATTTATTGTGGCTGTTTCCATGAGTTCCTTCAAGCTTTAGGCTTTAAATTGTGTTGCTAATCCCTTTACATGTTCAAGTGGAGAAGGATTATTTATTTCATGGAATTTTAGTACGTTTCGGAAGTTTTTACTAGCAAAGTCGGTGAGTATGGCTTCCCGAGTCACCATACTGTCTTTAAGTTTTACTAAAGGTGAAGGGGGTAATGGCTTCCAGTCCATTAAAAACGGTGTAAGGCATTTATTTATGATTAAAAAAAGATCGTTGTGAATGAAATTTTCGGCCTGATTTTTTAGTCCCTGTGCTTCATTAATTTTTTGCTGCTCTACTGAAGTGACCAAAAACCAATTAGAGAAAGCCTCATTCTTCAACTCTTTTTGAAAATCTAGAGCATTTAAGAAAGAGTCGCGACTTTTATATAAAGTTAAAACGGCATCAATAAACTCTCTTACAAATTCAGCCCCCGTCACATCTTCCAAGTAGGTAAGGAGTTTATTCACTCCTGATGAGATAATTTTTGTAAAAATATTTCTATTTTTTTTATCCTCGGAATGAACACTTTTTCCCAAATATTCAAAAATTTCTAAAAAAGATCTATCAAAAAAATTCTTAATCTTTTCTGATGACTCTAAAAAATCAATAAAATGTTTTCCGGGTGGGGTATCGAGAATAATCGTATCATAAGTATTTTTTTTCAATTGATACTGAACTTCAATGATAGACATAATTTCATTCATGCCGCCATAAGGTCTGGAAAGCGTTTTAATGATAGTCGACTCAAACTCTGCCTCTAAGCCTCGTTCGCTGGCAATTCGCTTTAAAGTGGCTCCTGGAGACATTAACATGGCATCAAAATGGGTTTGATCCTCATCACCAAATAATGAGAGCGGAATCGAGTAAATCGCACCGTCATCTTTGTCAGGCAGGTTTAAAATTTGCTTTAATCTTTTGGCCGGATCGATAGTAATAAGTAAAACTTTTCTCTGATTTCTTGCCAAATAAAGTGCCCTAGAGGTGGCCAGAGTCGTTTTTCCAACTCCACCAGTCCCACAAAAAATTTCAACCTTTTTTAATGGGATGTATATCATGCAAGACCCTCCATAAAAGGGATCATCTTTAGAATAATAGCTTCTTCAGAGTTATCATCAATATGAGGAATGACGTTTTCACTTTTAATAATTTCGCTCTCAAGATCAACCTTACTCTTTAAAAATGCCGGCAATTCATTGAGCTTTACACCCTTCTCTTCACAATATTTCAAGTAAGAGTCATTGATGATAAAATTTAAATGAAAGTCCATTCCACTTTCATTGTTATTTAATTCTCTTTCTAAATCCCGAGCTTCATTTAAAGAAAGTTCAGTGGGAAGAGACACAATCGTTGTTTTTAGGTGTGAAGGATTCGTTAAAAATTTATGCATTCTCTCAATATCTTTAACAATCATTCCGGCCCTAAAAATTTTCTTAAAATTTGAAGAGGACTCAAACATTGTGAGAGCATGCCCAGAAGCAGGAGAGTCGAGAACGATCACTCTATTGGGATTTTTCTCCAATTCATCAATGATGTGACCGAGCAGAATCATATGTGATAAACCGGGTATCATTTGGAATAAAGATTTAAAAAAATGGGTTTTCATAATCCAGGAAGCAATGGTTTTTGAATTAAGTTTACGACCAATAAAAATTTCAGCGCTACTTAAAAGATGTAGATCTAAAACGGGGAGCTTAAGTTTTTCCCAAAGGTCTCTTTCGGGTTCTTGAAGAAAAGAATTATAAAGAGCATCTACACCTTGGGATTCAAGATATTTGGTGAGGGCCATGGCCACTGACGTCTTTCCGACGCCGCCCTTGCCGGTCAAAATATAAAGACGCTGAGTTATTTTTTTCATTTTTTATCTGAAAGTATACATACCGAGAATTAAGAGCTTCATGTAAGAACCATTGAGCTCGGGCCCTAGCTCTTGACGGACATTAAATGGATCGTGATAGTGAGCAATAACACCAACTGTAACGTCGCTATTGAGTCTCAATTCAACTCCAACTCCCAAGTTCATACCGAAGACTAATTGGCTGCGAGTTTCAGTGGGAGCATTGTTAACCAGTCTCGTTGCGCTCGGAAGATAAAATCCAAATCCACCTAAAACAAAGGGCGAGAAAGCATCAAACTGATAACCTTTACCCTTAATAGAAAGAGCAAGTCCTCTAATCGTCACGTTGCGATTTAAATATTCGTGTTTTGAATAGTGAAGATTGGCCAAGAAATCAAATGAATAACTAGCAGAGTAGTTGTAGTAAATATCAGGAGTAATTTTATCATTTCCATTATCAGCAAAATCGTTTCTTAAAAAAGTTTGCCCTAAACCAAGACCAATAGATTGCTTGTTAATGTCATTTGGAATTCGTGGCTCAGTAGGAGTGGGGATGTTGTTGTTAACTTTTTTGGCGTTTGATTCGCTCGTGAGATTGCCAATATTGGGTTTCATCTGATGAGCTTCTTCAGCATGAAGAGTAGAGAGAGATGAAATAAAAACACCCGCCATTAAGACGGGTGTTATTTGAACTATTTTTAAAATTTTGCTAAGCATTAGTTACCTTATTGAAGAATGATCTAATGCTTAGAATTTTAGTTTAAAGTAGTTGTAGTTTCAATAGCTGAATTTTCATTGTTCATGAAAGGAGCTTTGAACTCAGGAGCTACACCACCAGCTGCTTTTTCAAGAGCTTTAATGTGTCCAGTAAATGTTCCTTCTTCAGAGCGGATAACACGCTTAAGAAGTTCAACATCTCCAGCTCTAGTTGATTTTTTCTCTTGATCAAATAAAAGTTGGATTTGAGTGATGTAAGTGATGTCATTTTTAGTCTTGTTGTCGATAACTTGGATTTCATTTCCTTCGCGAATGATTTGCGCGATTTCTTCCAAAGTTACGTAACAGCTCTGGTGAGTGTCATAAAGTTTTCTGTTTTGGTAACGTTTAATGATTCTTACGTCGCTCATATTATTTCCCCTATTGTATCGAAAGACTCGTTTTCTCGGTCTTTTTCGAATATTTGGTTTTAAGGCTTTATGCCGTAAACTTTCTAACATAGAAAAAAGTCATTAACTCGGGTTCTTCGAAATTAAGTACTTTTTTCACTAAACACAGGTAGTTGCGACATTTTTCTTTTAAAAACAAAAACTTAACTTGCTTTTAGGACCAAATGTTGCCGATCTCAGGCTTAGCGAGCCAAGAAATAGCAACATTGATTTGATGCTGTCAAACAATTTCCCAAACATTTTTTTGTGTTTAGGCTAAATTTTTTAATAATGCAATTAAATCAAGTATTAGAAACAGAGCGAAAAAATGACCGGTTCACTCTCAGAAATCAGTTTTCATTAAAGATAATCCTCATATTGATCGATTAAGTTACGAGGGAAATACCTTCCTCAAGACTTAATCGGATGTCCTATGCGCATATCAAGAATTCCGGTAATCACATTAATGACTGTACTTGCATCATGTTCTCAGATGCCAACAGTGGTGAAAACCGAGCCAGCAAAAGTCATGGAATTTAACGCTCCTAAAATTCTTGGAATACGTTCCGGGACTATGCAGGAAATGATTGCAAGTAGTCTAAAGGCCGGAGGCAAAGCACCAGAGTTTCTCGCCACGGAATTTTTCTTAAAAGGAAACGATGCTTCTGTGAGAGGGGATTATGTAACGGCAGTGACTTATTTTAAAGCAGCGAGTGAATTGCAGCCGACTGATCATTTTCTAAAAAAGAAATTGGCTTTTGAAATGATTCGCACTGGTGAATTAAAAGAAGCAGAGACATTTTTAGAAAGTGCTTTTATGAGTAGTGGTTCTGAAGATGAAATGATGGGGCTAGTTTTAGCAAACATTTATACGACATTAGAAAAAAATAAAGAAGCCAAACAAATTTATCAAAGACTTTTAGCTGTTCATCCAGAATCAGAAGAGGCCTGCCTTTATTTAGCTAAAATTTATATTGCAGATAAATTATTTAAAGAAGTTCATACGCTTCTTAATACTTGTCAAAAAAAATCTCCTGAAAATGCAGTTTTCACATACTTTAGAGGGAGAGTGGATTTTGATCGCGGTATTAAAGCGCAGGCAAAAGTTTTTTATCAAAAAGCACTTGCTATCGATCCAACCTATTCTCAAGCCGTTTTAGCGATCGGTGCTTTATACGAAGAAAAAGAAGATTTCAAATCGGCCATGAACCTCTATAAGAAATTCGTCGACCAAGAAGACAATAGCACTAACGCTAAAGTCCTCGCTCGTTTAGTGACGATCATGTTTACTTTGGAAAAAAACACTGAGGTTCTTCCCTATGCTGTGACTCTCAGTAATCTTGATGGGAACGATCTCAATTTAAAAGTTCGTATGGGTCTTCTTTATTCAGATATGGAAAAATATGAAGAGGCGTCAAAACTTTTTAAAGAGGTTTTAGAAGTTGTTCCTGAGTCGGACAAAGTTCTTTATTACCTCGGTGCTCTTTTACAGCAAACTGGAAAGATGGATGAGGCCATTACTTACTTCAAGCGCATACCTAATGACAGTCCACTTTTTGGAGATGCTGGGCTTCAAGCTGGGCAGCTTCTGGCGGCAAGGGCCCGAGAAGATTTCACGACAGGTAAAAAAGAAGGATCAGTTTTATTTGAAAAATTTATCGAAGAAAGAGTGGCAGCTCTTCCAGAGGTTCAAATTGAACTCAAAATGCTTCAGGCCAGTTTTTATGAAGATACTAATCAATTTCCAAGAGCAATTGATATTTTGAGCAATTTAAAAACTCACAAAAATTATACTGAAAATCACAATTACTACTTAGCCTCTATCTATGAAAAAAATGGCCAGTCTGATGAGGCGAGAGGTTTGGTTCAATCTATTATTGAAAAAGATCCTAACAACGCTCACGCTCTTAATTTCTTAGGCTATTCCTATTTAGAAAAAAATGAAAAATTGCCCATGGCCTTTGAGTATATTTCTAAAGCGGTTTCTTTAAGACCAAAAGACGGCTACATTAGAGATTCACTCGCATGGTACTACTATCAGACCGGAAAATACCAAGAAGCCTTAGTTGAAGCAAAAAAGGCGCTTTCTTTAGTGAAAGATGATGCTACGATTACGAAGCACCTCGGAATGATTTATCAACGCCTTCGTTATTATGATAAGGCGAAAGTTTATCTGACTGAGGCCCTAACCAAGACTCAAGTTGAATCGGAAAGAGAGGACGTATTAAAGTTATTAAAAGATGTAGAAGGTGGACGAGTTCCAGCAGCAGCACAAAACCCTTAGGTTTATTCCCTCTTTTAATAAGTTTTTTTATTTTTCTTTCGTCATGTACATCTTTGCCTAAAATCAAACTCACTCCAGAAGTTTTAAATAAAGAATTTAAAAAAATCTGTATCGAAGGCTCTGGAAAAGGTCGAGTTGAACTCATGACCATCAAGCACACCTTCGATTACGAATCGGAAATCGATAAAAAACACAATCAGTTTAAACTCGTCTGCGATTTTCCCATCGTCGGTGAAAAACTCTTGGCCATCAGTCTCAATCCTGATCTCACTAGACGCACTATGAAAAATTTTGAGTTCACAACACTCTTGCGAGATAACCTAGGGGATAGACCAGACGCCCCAAAAATCATAAAAGCTTTGGAAGAGTTCTTTGTCTTCTTGTCAGAATTTTTAAAATATAAAAATGCCGGTAGCTACCCAGCTCATTTTACTCCAACAACAAAAGATGGGCATTTTTTCATGGAACGCCAAGTGGGTGACTACCGATTTTTAGTAGACGGCTTTCAATCCAACGAGATTTTCTTTGAACGAGTTCAGTTAAAATTATTTGCAAAAAGCCTTTCAAATGAGGCCATTGTGACACTTTTTCTCGTCCCACAAAGTTGCGAAAAGTAAGTTTCGCACTACGCAAAAAAAAAATCCCAAAAAACATGACAAATGCAGAGAATCATAGATATAAATAAAAGTCCGACCAATTTATTTTGTTGCGAATGAGGTTTTGAAATGAAAATGCGTAATGTTGTTTTAGTAATGGCCCTTGTCACATCTGCTTTTATTGCAGGTTGTGCTAAGAAACAAGATGCGAGTGAACGCGTCTTAAACGTTGTGAGTACTGCAGAGATCAAAGGTTATGATCCAATTATGGCCGATGACCTTTATTCAGGTCGCGAAATCTCAAAAATTTACGAAGGTCTTTTAGCCTACCACTGGTTAAAGATGCCTTACGAACTCATTCCTAATTTAGCTGAAGCTATGCCTGAAGTTTCTAAAGATGGAACAACTTATACATTCAAAATTAAAAAAGGTATTTTCTTCCAAGACGACCAAGCTTTTCCTGGTGGAAAAGGCAGAGAGTTAGAAGCGGCAGATTTCGTTTATTCAATTAAGCGTCTAGCTGATTCAAAAAATCAATCAACTGGTTGGTGGGTACTTGATGGGAAGCTAAAAGGTCTCAATGAATGGAGAACTAAAAACGAAAAACTTCCAGCTGCTAATTACAATGAAGAAATTGCAGGTTTAAAAGCTCTAGATAAGAACACTCTTCAGTTCACACTAGCGAAGCCTTTCCCGCAATTTCTATACTCTCTAGCAATGACATTTACTTATGTTGTCGCGAAAGAAGCTGTAGAAAAATACGGAAAAGAATTCATCAATCACCCAGTGGGAACAGGACCGTATGTTCTTCCAAAGTTTGATCAAGGAAAACGTATTACTTATACAAAAAATCCAACGTTTAGAGAAAAACTTTACCCAAGTGACGCTTCTCCAGAGTTCCAACATTTATTAGGTG
>JAYSPR010000004.1:0-20352 GCA_043721975.1 Bacteriovoracaceae bacterium | reverse complement strand
TGGGGCATTTTAAGTAATTTTTTTTTGGATAAATGCTTGCATATAGATAAGTTACCAAACAAGAAACAAGGTGAATTATGAACGATCCCTATGCAATTCTTGAAGTAAAAAAAAATGCTTCTCAAGATGAAATCAAAAAAAGCTATAGAAAATTAGCTAAGAAGTACCATCCTGACTTAAACCCCGGCAATAAAGATGCCGAACAAAAATTTAAGATCATTTCCCATGCTAACGATTTGATTGGAACACTTGAAGAGAGAAAAAAATTTGATAATGGCGAAACGGATGAGCAAAAACATGAAGAATACGAAAAATATAAAAGTAGCCAGCAAAATAGAAACGAATCATTTTATAGTTCCCAACAAAACGGTGGGAGATATTCACACTCGTTTGGAAATGAAGATATCGATGAAGATTTTATTCAAAATCTTTTTGGTTCGAAAAAACGTGGGCCCACAATTCGTTCTGTTGGTGAAGACGTGCAATACACTTTAGAAGTTGATTTTAAAGAAGCTGCTTTAGGAGGAGAGAAGATCTTAACTCTTCCCAATGGGAAAAAGTTGCAAGTTGTTATACCAGCAGGAATCGAAACTGGAAAAAAACTACGCTTTAGAGGTTTGGGTGAAGAAGGTATAGGCGGTGGCGGAAAAGGTGATGCTTATGTATTGATCACAGTTAAATCTTTAGTCGGATTTCATCGTGCAGGGAAAGATGTGGAGTATGAATTACCTATCACATTTATCGAGGCTATTTTAGGTGCAGAGCTAAGAGTACCAACTATTGATGGGGAAGTTTTACTTATAATTCCTCCTGGCGTCTCTACCGGCTCTAAGCTGAGAATCAAAGGAAAAGGAGCTGGGAAATCAGAGGAACGAGGCAATCAAATTATTTCTTTAAAAATCGTAACTCCTAAAGAGATTTCACCAGAACTAAAATTAGCTGTCGAGCAATTAAAGGAACACGAACAATATAATCCGAGGGAGCAGATATGAGAATTTTAAAAATAGAAGAAATTTGCAAGACATGTGAGATAGAAAAGAATGAAATTATTCATTTTATTGAAGAGAAATGGATTTATCCCTACAATAACGACCAACTTGACTTTGATGAAGAAGACTTGGCCAGAATAAGACTTATAAAAGTACTAATGGGAGACCTTGGAGTTAATGAAATGGGAGTTCCGGTTATCTTACATTTAGTAGATCAACTTAATCGTTTTCATTTTGAATTAGATAAAATTTAATTTCAATACTCAGCTAGCAAATGTTTCTTTTCGAGTGTGTGGAGATATTGATACAGCTTCAATGATTTTTTGATTGAAAGTGGAATTTTCATGTGGACAACGACTAGATATTATTCCCTTATATGCAACGATTTCTTGATCTTTCCAATTCGCTCCAGAATTTATCAAATCTTTTTTTAAGGATAGTTTAGTTGTGAGAGTACGGCCTTTAGTTAAACCTGAGCTGATTAAGATTTTTGTCCCATCACATATTGAAGCGACCAGTTTTCCATCATCTACAAAATTTTTAATAAAATTAATTGTATTTTTACTATGCCATAAATTTTCTGGTTCCATTATACCACCAGGTATAATGAGTGCATCAAAATCCTCAGATGATGATTTTTCAATTATTGTATCTACTTGCAGACTATTGCCCCAATGATCTATATCCCAAGAAACGATTTCACCATACTCATGAGAAATAATTAAGACTAAAGCACCGGCATTTTCTAATGCCTTCTTAGAAGAAAAGAGTTGAGTCCCATCGAAACCGTTAGTCGCTAAAATTCCAACTTTACGATTTGAAAGTATTTTTGGATCTTGGTTATCTCTTTGTATATTAAACTCCATGCAATTAAGTGATGCATGACCAATGCCAAAGTTAAGAGTCCAAATTAATGATAGACCTTAAAGTTAATGGGACAATTTGGGTCTTTTTATAATCTTCAATTTTATATACAAGAATATTTGTCTGATTTTTTAATTAAATAAAGGTGATTATGATTTTTGGAAAAAGAAAGAAAACACTAAGTGTTTTTACTGTATTTGAAGATCCAATAAGATCAGAACTACTAAACGTCACTCATCTAGAGGAAATTGCATTTGACATGGCCCAAGATCATAACGTTTATTTCAAAAATATTCGTGGAGCCAATCTTTCAAAAAGAGTCAATGAAAATGAGAAAGTGCTTATTGAGTCGTTTAAGTTTATAGTAAAATCGGTCAAGGAGGAACGATTAATTACTCCTGCCGCCGAATGGTTCATAGATAATTTTTATATTATTGAAGAGCAACTAAAAGATATTCGTGAAAATCTTCCTATTGAATTTTATAAAGAACTCCCCAAACTATCTAATGGGAAGTTTAAAAACTTTCCACGTATTTATGCAATAGCATGGGAATTTGTGGCCCGAACAGATTCACTTTTTAATCCAGAGCATTTAAAACTGCTGCTTCGTTTTTATCAAAATAATAAAGTCCTTTCAATCGGAGAGTTGTGGGCCATTTCAATCACCATAAGAATTGTTTTGATCGAGAATTTACGTCGCTTGAGTGCTCGTATTGTAGGTTCAGAGCTAGCCAGAGAACAAGCGGATCAAGTTGCAGATGAACTTTTAGGTTTGAGTGGTTTTAAAAGTAGAACTGAAGGAGAGATTATTGAAAGCTTGAAAAAACTTCCATTTAAAAAAGGTTTTGAAGTCCAGCTTATCCAAAGACTAAGATTTCAAGAAGGTGTTGCTGTAGGAATTTTTAAATGGCTTGACGAACGTCTTCATACCGAAGGAATCGCTGCCGATGTCATAGTATCAGAAGAGCATTCGAATCAAACAAGTGCCAATGTTACAGTTCGAAATATTATAACTAGTATGAGACTTTTATCATCACTTGATTGGCGAGATTTCTTTGAAGAGGTAAGTCTTGTAGATGAAACTTTTCAGGAAGATCCACTCTTTGGGCAGTTAGATTTTTCGACAAGAGATAAGTATCGTCATAGTCTCGAGGAGCTTGCTCGTGGATCAAAATTAACAGAACTAGAAGTGGCCAAGAAACTTATTGCCAAGACGAAAGCAGAAAGAGATTTATTCAATCACACTAAAGAGCCAAGCATTGAAAGACGAAGTGAGTTAGGTTTTCACCTCATTTCCAAAGGACGTTATGAATTTGAAAAAGAAATAAAATTTAAACGGAAACTTAGAAATCATATTTTAAGATTCTATATCGAGAATAGAAATATTGCCTATATTGGAGCAATATGTACGCTGACTCTTGCTTTGCCAATTGTTTTAATTAGGCAAGGTGCATTCAGTTTTCCTTTTTCTGTAATGCTTTTTATATTTTCACTTTTTCCAGCCTCCGAAATGGCCATAATAGTTGTTAATCAATTGATGATTTATTTATTAATGCCACGTTATCTACCGAGGCTTGATTTTTCAAAATATATTCCAACAGAATTTAAAACTTTTACAGTTGTGCCTACAATGCTTTTGAATAGAGACGATATCGCCGACCAGGTAAAGCAACTGGAGGTTCATTTTTTATCTAATCCTAACGAAAATGTTTATTTTGGCCTGCTTTCTGATTGGAAGGATTCAAACACGGAGCATTTACCGAATGATGAAGAGCTTTTTTCATTGGCGCTCGATAAGATTAAACAACTAAATACTAAGTATGGCCAAAGCTTAGAGAATAAAAATAAATTTTATCTTTTTCATCGTTATAGAAAATGGAATAAGAGCGAACAGAAATGGATTGGTTGGGAAAGGAAAAGAGGAAAAATTCAAGAGTTTAATCATTATCTTCGAGGTCAATCCAATACTTCTTTTATTACATTAAATGAGCATGAGTTAGATATTCCTAAAGATATAAAATATGTTATTACACTTGATGCAGACACACGTCTACCAAGAGGTGCAGTTGCACAACTCATTGGCACACTTGCTCATCCACTTAATCATCCCATTTTTGATTTAAAACTTAATAGAGTTGTTGAAGGATATGGAATTTTGCAACCGAGGATAACACCAACATTGCCGGAGTTAAAGGAAAGTACTTATTTTCAGAAAATTTCTTCTGGTCCTTGTGGAATAGACCCTTATGCTTCTGCCGTTTCAGATGTCTATCAGGATCTTTTTGGAGAAGGTTCTTACACTGGTAAAGGAATCTATAATGTCGATGTCTTCGAACAAGCATTGAGAAATCGCACTCCTGAAGATCGATTATTAAGTCATGACCTTTATGAAGGCAATTTTGCTCGTTGTGGACTTATTAGTGATGTTGAATTTTTTGAAGAATTTCCTTCAAGTGTTCAAGTGTCGGCCAAAAGAAATCATCGTTGGATAAGAGGTGATTGGCAATTATTACCCTGGATATTGGGAAGAAGTGGAAATGGTATTTCATTAATTGGCCGATGGAAGATGTTGGATAATCTTAGACGTTCGATGTTGATGCCAATGAGTTTTTTCATAATTATTAATCTTTTATTAATTCCCAATATTTCACTAGTTTCTTGGTTTGTTTTTATTTTTTTTGCTCTTGGGTTCTCATCTTTTTTGCCGACATTCATTAATTTATATTCCTATCGATTCAAAATTCCTTTTAAGACTCAACTGAAATATTGGGGGAAAGATTTCCTGATGGGAATTTCACAGTTTGTTTTGACAATAGTCTTTATGCCTTTTAAAGCATGGACTCATTTAGATGCCATCATTAGAACAATTTACAGACTGACACTAAGTAAGAGAAATTTACTTGAATGGACAACAAGCGCGCAAACAAAATTGAATTCTGAAAATGACTTAATTAATTTAATAAATATTATGATTGGACCTTTGTTAACTCTTTTGACAATAGTGATATTTTGCTCAAATCTCTTTTTTAATCATTTTGAAAGTTATGTTATGTTTTTTATTCTGTGGTTATGTTCCCCCATTGCCGCTTGGTGGATCAGTCTCCCCCCACTGAAAGGTGAAGTTATTTCATTAACAGAAAATGATAAAATTTTTTTGAGAATTCGAGCGCGAAAGATTTGGCACTTTTTTTCAACATTTGTTACTGATAAAGAAAACTTCTTACCTCCTGATAATTTTCAAGAAATACCACAGCCAGTGATTGCCCATAGAAGTTCTCCCACGAATTTTGGGCTCTATTTAATGTCAGTTATTTCAGCAAGGGATTTTGGTTGGATTGGGATTCATGAAATGGTTGAGCGTTTGAGCTCTTCTCTCATTAGTATGCAGGGGCTTTCTCGTTATAATGGTCATTTTTATAATTGGTATGACACTCTATCTAGAAATGCTTTAGAGCCACGATATATTTCCTCCGTCGACAATGGAAATTTTGCTGGTCATCTTTTGGCAGTAGCTCAAAGTTGCGAGGAAATGGCCAGGAGTGATTTTCAGGCCATCAGATATTCAAATAATGCCAAGTTGGGAATTCAAGACAGTTTGAGAGTTCTAAGGGAGCAATATTCAACTGGCACGGATAGACTGTCTCTTTTAATAATTGATGAATTTTTACAACTCATAAATAAAAGTGAATCTTGGGAAAGTTTGATAACTCATTCAGCTCTTTTTATTATTAAGTTAAAAGAAATTGAAATTGAAAAAATCAGAAAAGATTCAGAAGTTAAAAATTGGATAAATACAATAGATGAATCATTAAAAAATCATGCAAAAGAATTTTTAGGTAGTAATATTGATGCAGACTTGCAAGCTAGTTTAAAGAAGCAGTTAATTGAGTTAGCAATCCTTTGTCGTCAGCTTCTTAAAGACATGGACTTTAGTTTTCTATTTGATCCAAAACGAAAGCTATTTTCAATTGGCTATCGCCCTCAGGACTCTTCGCTTGATGAAAGTTTTTATGATTTGTTAGCTTCAGAGTCTAGACTTTTAAGTTTTGTTGCTATTGCAAAAGGTGATGTCGATGTTTCTCATTGGTTTAGGCTAGGGCGATCACTAACTAGTATTAAAAATGGATTGGCCTTGATTTCATGGTCTGGTTCTATGTTTGAATATCTCATGCCATCACTTGTTATGGAGACACCAACAACAAGTTTACTTCAGCAGACATGCAGTTTAATTGTTAAAAAGCAGATAGAGTATTCAAACTTGCATTCAATGCCATGGGGTATGTCTGAATCTGCTTATAATGTACGAGACCACCATCTTACATATCAGTATTCAAATTTTGGAGTACCTGATTTGGCATTTAAGCGTGGGATCGGAAAAGATTTAGTCATTGCGCCTTATGCGACCATGCTAGCAGGTATGTATGATGCTAACAGTGCAGTCAAAAACTTAAGACGTCTCTCTGAAATAAAGGCAGAAGGTTGTTATGGTTTCTATGAATCAATTGATTACACAAAAGCTAGAATTCCAGAAAATAATGCTTTTTCGATTGTTAAAACCTATATGGCCCATCATCAAGGTATGTCTTTAGTCGCAATTTCCAATATGCTTCATGACAACATTATGGTTAAGCGTTTTCACAGAGAACCAATTATTCAATCAACTTCTCTTCTTTTGCAGGAGCGTACTCCACGCAATGTAGTTTTAGCAAAAACAAGACAAGAAGCTGTAAGGGTTGAACACGTTTATAATAGTAGTGCCCAAACTTTCAGATATTATACAACACCTTATCATAACGTACCGAGAACCCACCTCCTCTCGAATGGTAGTTATTCTGTAATGATCACTTCAGGAGGCGGAGGGTTTAGTCGTTTTAATGATAAATTTATTTCAAGATGGAGAGAAGATGTCACGTTAGATAATTGGGGAAGTTTTATTTACTTGCGAGATATTCATTCTCATCATGTCTGGTCTGCTGCTCATCAGCCTATGTGCATCGATTCAAATGAATATGAAGTCATTTTTACCGAAGATCGTGCAAAAATAAAAAGAAATGATCATTTGCTAAGCTCTGAACTTGAAATTTTTATTTCGCCCGAAGATAATGCTGAAATTAGACGTTTGAGCCTTACCAATAATGGAAATGAAGTTAAAGTTATAGAAGCCACAACTTATGCAGAGGTTGTTTTAACAACCTTAGGGGCTGATATTGCTCATCCTGCATTTTCAAACTTGTTCATTCAAACAGAATTTTTGCCTGAAATTTCTGCTCTCATCGTCAAGAGACGTGTGAGAGGACACAAGGAATCGCCACTGTGGATAGCACATATAGTATCTACAGATTCCAATTGTGTTGGTGACATTGAATATGAAACGGATCGATCGCAATTCATAGGTAGAGGGAGAACAATTCGTAATCCTATTATACTTGAGACAAAAAAATTATCTAATACAACTGGAACTGTTCTAGACCCAATAATAAGTCTTCGCTCAAGAGTTCGCATTGAGCCTGGTTCTACAGCAAACATTACTTACACCACAATGGTGGCGGAAAGTAGGGAAGAAATTATTAAACTTGCGGAAAAATTTCATGAAGTTTCTTCATATGAGCGGGCATCAAACTTGGCTTGGACTCAGTCCCAGGTCAAGCTTCACTATTTGGGAATAATTCACGGAGAGGCAAATTTATTTCAGCAACTGGCCAATAGAATTCTTTTTCTTGATTCCTCATTACGTGTTTCAAGTGATATTTTAAAGCGAAATACGAGAAATGCCACTAACCTATGGGCCTATGGTATTTCAGGCGATCATCCTATTGTACTTGTACGAATCGATGACATTGAACAGCGAGGTCTAGTAAGACAAATATTACGAGCTCACGAATATTGGGGAATTAAATGTTTAGATGTTGATATTGTTGTTCTCAACGATAAATTAACGTCATATTCTCAGGAACTGCAGATTGATATTGAATCATTGGCCAGTGCAAGCAGAATTTCTTCTGGTACCCATTTACCAAAATTAAAAGGAAAGATTTTTACTTTGCGCACAGATCTTATTGCACATGAAGATATTAATTTACTTGAAACTGCTGCTCGGGCCATTTTGGTCGGCAGGCAAGGAAATTTAGCAGAGCAAGTAAAAAGAATGGTTCGAAAGGTAAGTACGCCATTTAAAAATTCAGAAATTAAAATTTCAAATGCAAAAAGTAATGAAATTCCGCTTCCTGTTCCTAAGTTAGATTTCTATAATGGACTTGGTGGATTTTCAGAATTCGGAAGAGAGTATATTATTCGCTTAAAAAGTAATGAGACCACACCTGCACCATGGATAAATATTATTGCTAATTCAGAATTTGGATTTCATGTCTCAGAAAGTGGTGTGGGGTCAACTTGGGCCAGTAATAGTCGAGAAAATAAACTCACCCCATGGTCAAATGATCCGGTAAGTGATCCAAGTGGTGAATGTTTTTATATTTTTGATAATGACAAAAAAGAGCTGTGGTCTCCAACCATTTCTCCAATAAGAATTTTAAATGCGGAATATATAATTCGTCATGGCCAAGGGTATAGTCAGTTTGAACTTCGGCATCTTGGTATACTGAGCATACTCACTCAGTATGTAGATAAAAGTTTGCCAGTTAAAATATCTAAAATTGTATTAAAAAATGAATCAAGTTTAGTACGTAATTTAACGATTACTTCTTATGTCGAATGGGTCTTAGGATTTTCAAGATCAAATACATCGAATTATTTAGTGACATCATTCGATGAATTGAGTGGAAGCTTAATTTGTCAAAATTCTTGGAATCAAGAATTTTCTACACGTAAAGCATTTGCCGGTTTTGTAGGAGGAAATGATTCGTGGACTGGCAATCGCACAGAGTTTATTGGACGAAATGGTAATATGAGAAGACCTCAGGCACTACTAAAAAATCAAAAACTATCCAATCAAACGGGGGCAGGTTTAGATGCATGTGGGGCATTCCAAAAAAAAATCTCTATCCCAGCTCATTCGGAAGTCACATTACTTTTTATTTTAGGTCAAGAAGACAATATTCATAAAGTTCAAGAATTAATAAATTTTATTGAGCAAAAAAGTTGTAATGATATTCTAAAAGAGGCCATTCTAGCTTGGGATGATATTTTAGGTGTGGTTCAAGTTGAAACTCCCGATTTAGCAATGAATATTATGCTAAATCGTTGGTTACTTTATCAGTCAGTTGTCTGTCGACTTTGGTCGAGATCGGCATTTTATCAATCGGGAGGAGCTTATGGATTTAGAGATCAATTGCAGGATTCAATGTCAGTTGTATGGAGTAGGCCAGACATGATGAGTGAGCAAATTCTTAAATCAGCTAGTAGGCAATTTCTTGAAGGCGATGTTCAACATTGGTGGCATATGCCCACTGGAAGAGGAGTGCGAACACATTTTTCAGATGATTTATTGTGGCTTCCATATGTTGTTAATCATTATTTAAAACGAACAGCAAATACTACGCTTCTTGATAAAGAAATATTTTTTTTAAAAGGAGAAACACTTCCACAAGAAGAGGAAGATTCCTATTATACTCCCGAAGTGGCCACGGAAAAAGCTACGTTATACGAACATTGTGCTCGCGCAATTGATCATAGTCTTAAGGTCGGTAGCCATGGGTTTCCTCTCATCGGTGGAGGGGATTGGAATGATGGAATGAATCGTGTTGGTCATGAAGGGAAAGGAGAAAGTGTTTGGCTAGCTTGGTTTCTCATAATTAATTTAGGCGAATTTGTAACTTTAGCTGAATCACGTGGTGAATTTATCCGTGCTAACATTTGGAGAGATCATCGCGTGAAACTTCTAAATTCTCTTGAAGAACATGGTTGGGATGGAGAGTGGTACAAAAGGGCCTTTTATGACGATGGGACGCCATTAGGGTCAAAGGAAAATAGCGAATGTAAAATTGATTCACTTACACAATCATGGGGAATTATTTCCAAAGCTGGAAATAAAGAAAAATTAGAAGAGGCCATGTCTTCTGTTGAAAAATATTTAATCAAGAACAATGAAAAAATGATTCTCTTATTCACTCCTCCTTTTGACAAAACTAACAAAGATCCAGGTTATATTAAAGGGTATTCACCTGGAGTAAGAGAAAATGGTGGACAATACACTCACGCAGCGATTTGGTGCATTTTAGCTTATGCTGAATTAAATAATGGTCAAAAAGCAGTTGAACTTTTTTCTATGCTTAATCCCATTAATCATAGTCTCACTCGTAACGAGGTTGAAATCTATAAAGTCGAACCCTATGTCATTGCGGCAGATGTTTATTCAGTAGCTCCTCACGTCGGAAGAGGTGGTTGGACTTGGTATACTGGTTCTGCTGGTTGGATGTATACAGTTGGCATTGAAGTTATTCTTGGATTTAAATTAACAGGAAATATTTTAACCATTGACCCAAAAATCCATTCCGAATGGAAATCGTTTAAAATATTTTATAAATATAAGACTTCTCAGTATGAAATTCTCATTAATAACCCAAACGCTCTTACTTTTGGTGTGAGACAAAATGTTATTGAGTTACAAGATGATGGGGGACATCACCTTGTTGCCTTTGATCTTGTAAAAGAAATATCTTGAAATATATGTAAAACAATTATTTTCAAATGGGCTTGAGCTTTTTTTTTTGGTAAACTTATTTCATAAATTAACCATTTTTTAATATTATGAAAAATAAAACTCTTGCTCATTTTATTCTCCCTCTTGGGGCCCTTTTTACACTTACTCCTTGGGGTTCCTCAGGTATTGCTCTTATCCTAGGATTAGTTTTAGCACAGGCATTTGGAAATCCTTATAGCTCTCTGGTCAAAGCCAATACACATAAATTTCTCTCCATTTCAGTAATGGGACTAGGAGCAGGAATGAACTTAGGTGTTTTAGGTGCTGTTGGACTAAAGGGAGTAGGCTATACGATTATAGGCATTTTAATTGCCCTTATCGCGGGCTCAATTTTAGGTAAGCTTCTTAAAACTCAGAGGGACACATCTCTCCTTATTTCGGTTGGAACTGCTATTTGTGGTGGAAGTGCCATCGCAGCTGTCTCTCCCGTCATTAGGGCCAAGCCTCATGAGGTGTCAGTCGCTCTTGGGACAGTTTTCATACTCAATGCTTTGGCGCTATTACTCTTTCCATTTATTGGTCATAAACTCCAACTTGATCAAACTCAATTTGGTCTCTGGAGCGCTCTGGCGATTCATGATACTAGTTCTGTTGTTGGGGCGACAATACAGTATGGTGCCCTCGCAGCACAGGTAGGAACAACAGTAAAACTTGCTCGCGCACTGTGGATCATTCCTGTGGCAATGATGATAGGAATTATACGTTCACGAGAAGTAAAAAAGGAGTCTAATTCTGAAGTCAGCAAGCAGAAGGTTAAACGTCCTTGGTTTATATTAGGATTCATTATTGCGGCAGCACTAGTTACTTGGATACCAAGCCTAGTTCCTATCGGTCATGGTATTGAAAGTATTGCAAAAAAATTAATGGTCTTAACACTTTTTCTTATAGGTTCAAGTCTAACCCGTGAAACTATTAAAAGTGTAGGTGTAAAACCCTTTATTCAAGGTGTACTTCTTTGGATAATTATGGGAAGTGGATCTCTAATAGCAGTTTATTATGGAATCATTCACTAATGAAAGGGAAGTCATGCAAAAAGTAAAAGTTAAGTTAGTTAAATACGATATGACCAAAACAAAAAATCGTAATCGCAAAGATATGCTCGTTGATAACCAAAGTGAATCGGCTATAATCAGCCAACTTGAAAGAATTCATAAAGGTGAGAAAGTCGTAAAGCTCCATGAAGTAATGTGGGATGAAAAACAAATTAAAGAAGTTGAGCGCAAAGATAAAATTGATCAAAGACTAACATTTTTTGGTGAAGTAAAATTTTTTGATGTCGAAAAAGGTTTTGGCTTTATTGGTCCAGATGAAGAAATGGAAGATTTATTTTTTCACAAGTCGGCCTGTGTCGATGGAGTGCCATTTGAAAAAGATAGAGTAGAGTTTAAGGTTAGTGAAGGTCCCAAAGGTTTATGTGCTATTAATGTTAGAGTTATAGAAGGCTAGATTCATGTATAACACTCCCTAAGTTCAGGGAGTGTTAAGTCTTATAAATTACAAATCAGAACATTTAGGAAAGTTAACACTATTAAAATCGATATTTAATCCTGGTTTTGCAGCTGTGGGGCCATCAGTATAAACGATTTTATCTTCTTTTTGGTCAACGAAAGTAATTGATGTCTGACAAGCATCTTGGATTCCAAAGAAAGTCCACTGCTGACCACAACGTACTTCTGTATCCATTACGTAATGAGCTTTTGCAAAGCTTGTAGAAATTGTAAAACCATTAGTTTGAAGAATACGAACGACTCCGTTATTAACTCCATTTCCACCGTTATTTGTCCCGTACATTGTATGAGTAATTTTCGGCTCAGATAAAAAGAGTGAACAGTCTTTTACTTTTTCTTTTGCAAACAGAGCACTCGAAGAAATCGATACGGCAAAAACAGTCATTAAAAATACTTTCATAAGCATAAAATCCCCATTGGTTAGTTAAAATTTGTTTTTAAGTAACACAAGGGGGAGATTATGAATTCAGTGTTTGTAATTTATTCACAGTTAAGCAGTAGGCTTAAGCATTGATTTAAAATGCTCAAAGCTCTTTTCTACAATCGCAATCGATTTAAGCCAGAATTCTTTTTTGGTAATGTCTTCGTTGAAATGTTTTAAAACTAAATCTTCCGCACTCATGCGACCAGTGTCTCTTAAAAGAGCGACATACTTGCTATGAAAATCTGCACCCATTGAATCTTTTTTAGAGTAGATTCCTAAACTAAAGAGATAACCAAAAGTGTAAGGATAGTTATAAAAACTTCTGCCAGACATTGAGAAGTGAAGCTTACTCGCCCAGAACATTTCATCATACTCAGATAAAGTTTCACCATACCAAGTCTTTTGAGCCGCGATCATTAAATCTTTTGTCTCTTCTACTGAAAGAGTTTTTTTCATGCGAGCTTCAACAAAGTTTTTTTCAAATTCAAAACGCGCGGGAATATTAATTAATAAACTTTGAATTGACTGAATGTCTTGCCAGCTAATGGCTAAAAGTTCCTCTTTAGATTGGGACTTTCGAACTAAGTAATCTCTCACAACAGTTTCGGCAAATATTGAAGCGGTTTCTGCCAATGTCATAGGGTATTGAGATTCAACTAAGGGAATATCACTCATAACCCAATTGTGATAAGCGTGACCGATTTCGTGGGCCAAGGTAATGACATTTTTCATGCTGCCATCGTAAGTCATAAAGACTCGCGGTTCATTCACTCTGACAAAACCTGTGCAGTAAGCTCCTTGAGCTCTATTTTCACCAGGGGAGCAGTCTATCCATTTTTTATCAAACATATGTTGAGCAAAGGCGGCCATCTCAGGGTTCACTTCGCTGAAAGCCGCTTTAATAAGTGCGATGGCTTCAGGATAGGTGATTTTTGATTCTTGAGAATTTTTTGATGATTGATAAGGGGCTGGGGCCATTAAATCCCAAGGGGCCATCTTTTCAATTTTAAGCTCGTGGGCCATGAGATCCAAAACTTCTTGTCCAAATGATTTTTTAAGACTAGCAGCTTCCATTAAGGCATTTAAAGTTTCTCGTTTAATGTGGGCCGAATGGCAAGCTTGATCGAGGTAATGCAATTCTTTTTTAGTAGAGCGCACTTTAAAATTTTCATTTCTCCAGCCGTTAATCGAATTTAAAATAGCATTGGCGGAAATTTCTTGTTCTTGCCAGGCATTATTAATACCGCGATAAGCTTTTTGTCGTAAATTGCGATCGGGATGAGAATAAAAATTATTGGCCTTTGATAAACCAATTTTTTCACCATCGAGATCAACTTTCATTGCCCCTGAGATATTATCATAGAGTTTTCCCCAAGCCGTTAGACCATCGAGAGAAAAAGTTGAAAGAAGCATCTCTTCGTTAACATTTAAGAGGTGATCGATAAATTTTCTTTCTTTAGATAAGTAGAAAGTTAATTCACGCGTTTTATTATCATCTACAAATTGAGAGATGATATCAGCTGGAGCTTTATATAAACAAAGCTGGAGTGGCTTAATTGCATTGTTCATTTCGACCAGTATCTTTTCCATTTTACTTTGAAGGGACTTGGCGACTTCATCTTTAGTATTGACAGAAACGGCTGTGCTCGCGAAATTGTAAATGGTGTAGAGGTGAATAACCCCGTCAAGATAAGCCCTGTAAAGGGCCTTCATTTCTTCTAGGCTTGTTTGTAATTCTTCGAACTCTTTGAGTTCGATTTTGAGGATTAAGGCCTTATAAAAGTCAGATCTTTTATTAAGTCTTTCACTCGTGTTAGTAATAAGCTTTGTATCCACTTCAATTTGTGGATCTTCGAAACTCTTATAAACGTTAGAATTGTCCCATGAAGCTGTTTGCATAAAAATACCCCCGCTTTACTATAAAACTAAGGATATGCTTCTGGTAGCGAAAAACCATGTTATTTTGATTCTAGGCTTGATGGAGCTCGCATGTTTTTTTCAAGAAAGTATTGAAATTCACTATTGTATTTTTTATCTCTCAAGCGACTTAAGACATTTTTTCCTTCTTTGTCCGCAATATCAAACTTGGCACCCGCCTCTTTTAACAAAACGGCATTAGAAAAACAGTCTCTTTTGGCCGAAATGATTAAAGGGCTTTGGCCTTGACTATTTAACGCATTGACGTCACTGCCATTTTTTAATAAAAAATCTACCATTGGGGAGTTGCAGTAGTGGACGGCTAAGTGGATAGGATAAAAACCCGTTTCTTTATTATACTCATTGAGCTTTAAATTTTTGGAAGCAAGATATTCTAGCATTTTTACATTCTTGCTATCTATGGCCAGCATTAGGGCATCGAATCCATAGCGGGAATCCTTTTTATTTGTGAGACTTCCTTCAAAGTTAGCACCTTTTTTCTCGAGAAATTTAACCATCTCGACATTGCCCTCTTTGATGGCAACGAGCATCGCCGACATTCCTAATTCGTTTTTTACATTAATATCAGGATGGTACTTAAGTTCATTCTCGATTGCATTGGTATTTTTTTGATAAACTGCTTTCATCAAATTGCCTTGATAAAGATCAGGGGTGTCCCAATCTAGATTTGTATAAACTAAAAATAATAGTGCACTTGAGCCTAAAATTAATGAAAATTCTTTTTTGGGATTCCAGACATTTGAACGATATGATTTTTTTTCGTCAGTCCATACATTTAAAATAGCATTATACATCAGAACAATTAAAATCATTAAAACCGGAGGCAGCCACCAAGAGAGAGCAAGCTGCTTTAACAAAGTGGTTAGATGTCCAAAGGTCGCGATGATGTCGATATTGAAAAACTTGTTTATAGCCTCTGTTCCAACAATGAAATAAACAACTGCGCAAATATAAATAAGACAATTGCGTAAGTAAAAAATTAATAAATGATTTGAATTTCTTTTTTGATATTCTAACCTGGGAAACACTATGAGCGATCTGAGATTCGATAAATCCATTAATATGACAAATAAAACAAAATTAACGAAAATTTTACCAAACGAGAAATCAGTTTGAACAATATTTTTATTTAACTGGGGCCAAAAGAAAATCATGCATAAAAATAAAGGAATACAACTCAATAAATTTGAAAAAACGAGTGAGATAATGATCTCTTTTTTATTAAGTGGAAGCCCCTGAATAAATTTCCATGAGAATTGATCATCACCATGTCTTATACTTGGCCGGATCGAATAAGCATTTGTGAAAATAAAAGATTTTCCTACTAATATGCAAATGATAATTGTTTGAATGATTATATGTAAATTCACCACCCGCATAGCTATTGTACTAGCAATGATTAATGAAATCATGAGAATAAAATCCTTTTTCATCCATTCAAAGTTACTTTCTAAGACATTTAATACTTTGTTAATCATGCTACTTTCTCAATATTAAAGAGATTTAAAATTTCATTAGGTTTTTTCATGCTCCCTATACCCTTATCGATGTAGAGGATTTTATCGGCCCTATTGATGAGATCTTCGGCTATGTTTGTTGCGAGAATAATTCCGATTCCATTTTTTTCTTTAAGATGCTTTAAAATTTTAAAAAATTGATCTCTCGTTTCTGGATCGAGAACAGCTGTAATTTCATCAATCAAAATGACCTTAGGTCTTGATGCAAAAACAGCGACGGCTTGTAACTTTTTTTGCTGTCCTGTTGAAAGTGAGCCCACTTGGTCATCTGCTTTTAAAGAAAAGTAATCGAGAAAAAAAGCCTCATCTTTTTTTGAATAAGTCGGATATAAAGAGCTATAAAATTTTAGGTATTGAGCAATGGAAATAGTGCCCTTTAAAATCGAGTCCTGGGAAAGATAACAAATAGAATTCAAATTTGTTCGTTCAAGAAGCATAGAATTCTCGCCAAGAATTTCGATCACTCCTGAAGTGCATGGCCTTATCCCAAGAATTAAATCCATCAAGGTTGTTTTACCAACTCCATTACGTCCCAGAACTCCTAGGAGTTCACCCTCGCCTAATTCAAAACTTAGGTCTTTAAGAATGTCTGCGCCGTGGGGAATAGAGTATTTGAGATTTTGGACTTTTATTAAATTTTTCATAGTTCCTTCATCGACGATTGTTGAATAAGTCTATAGCTAAAGCCCTGGCTCCTTACTAAATATTCAGAAAATTATCATTAATATTAGTGACTTGGAGTCTTTTTAAGTTCTTATTATCTCAATATTTAAGAACATTCCCTGCCTTTAAAAGGTGCCAGCAGACTATAAGTCTACTCGCACCTATGCTAATTTAGCTTATGGTAGAAATTTCGGTAGGTAGTATTTGCTCTGGTATTGAAGCAGCTTCAGTTGCTTTAAAAGGTCCAGGTTTTAAGTTTAAATGGTTTTCAGAAATCGCAGAATTTCCGAGTCGAGTTTTAAATTTAAAATATCCTCACATTCCCAACTTGGGAGACATGAATAATATTCCAGAATTGTTATTGAAAGATAAAATACACCCCCCAGATTTAATTTGTGGGGGAACTCCATGCCAAGCATTTTCATTGGCCGGATGGAAAAAAGGACTGGAAGATGCGCGAGGTAACTTAACTTTAAAATTTGTAGATATTATTAATACCAATGACGAATTGAGGGCCCGTGAAGGTTTAGATTCAACAATGGTTTTGTGGGAAAATGTTGAAGGAGTTCTCCGCGATAAAACAAATGCCTTTGGATCTTTTGTAGCCTCACTGGCAGGTCTTGAATCAGAACTAAATTTTTCCAAATGGCCTAGCGCTGGACTCATTAGAGGGCCTAAAAGAAATGTAGCCTGGAGAGTGTTAGATGCTAAATATTTTGGACTGCCTCAGCAAAGAAGACGCTTGTATGTCATAGCTGGTGGAGTTAATTTTTTTCCTGAAAATATTCTCTTTGATAAATTTCCTCAAACATTTAATCAAATGGAGAAGCCTTTAAAGTTTACCAAAGAAGGCTCTTTGTTTGAAAGTTTTAGAGCTTACACTGATTGCTTATACTCTGCTTATGGTACTAAATGGAATGGAAATGCAGCGGCCTACAATGGCTCCTTATTTGTGATTCAAAATAAAAAATTGCGACGCTTGACTCCACTAGAGTGTGAAAGGTTAATGGGCTTTCCAGATGATTATACCAATGTGTCTTTTGCAAAATCCACAAGTCGCTACCAGGCCATTGGAAATTCTTGGGCGATTCCCGTTATCAATTGGATTGGTCAGAGAATTCTTGATTATAAAATTGAGTCGACCTGTGGACGAGTTCGCTCAGTTATTAAAACAGAAGGCGTGGAAAAGAGTGCTTATATCGCCATTAAAGAATTAGATTTTATAAATGGATCAGAATTTCCTGAAAAAATTATTTATGGAGATATTAAAAATATCATTGATGTGTCGGCTGCGGCCAACTACTATATTTCCCCTGCGGGATGCCGAGGGATTTTGAGACGCAAAGAGGAAAGAGGTCTTAAGATAAATTCTCGACTCGAAAAAGCACTGGTAGAAATTTCGTTAAAATGGACTGATGAAGAGATTGAAGCAGTTTCAAAGCGCCAAAAACGTGGTCGATTAAGTGTAGAGATCTAATTATTTTTTTCTTTGCCCCAATTCTTTTTGAAGATGAAGAATATTTTTAAGCTCGTCTTTGAGTGATACCCGAATATTTTCTTTACCCGCACTCTTAAGATAATTATCTAATTCGTTAAATTGGTAGAGGATGTAGTTAATAGATTTTTTTAATAGTATGTTCACTTGAGATTGAACGATTAGTCTCTCTAACTCGAGCTTAACTAATTCTTCCTTAATTGGCTTTTCGATAAAACCACTCACATCAGATCTTAGAAGATCTAAGATTTTTTCTTTAGTGAGGCTTCCCGATAATGCCACGAAAGGAATATTTAGCTCTTTTACCTTTTGGATAATATCTACACCCTCGAGTCCTGAAATAACGAGATCAGGGTTTTCTTCTTTGAGCGATTCTAGTAATTCAGGGGCACTCGAAAATATTTTAAAATTAAATTCTAGGGCCGTAATATATTTTGAGAGTTGATCACAGCTCGCTTTATCGTTGTCAGCAATAAAAATGAGACCACGCATTTTTGCTTTACCAGGCTCACCTTTACTTGGGGTTGAACTGTTAACAAAATCAAACTCAGTAAGAGATGAGTGATTGAAAGAAATACTTTCGCCATTTAATAATTTAAAAGCGGCTTCAATTCCATTTAAAAAATAATCTGTCTGGGCCTTAGTGAGCACACCTTTAGATTTCTGTGAATCGAGGAGAGATTCAAGTTTACCAATATGAGCTTGAAGATCCATGAGGCCAAACATGCCAGCAGATCCCTTCAAAGAATGAAGAGCTTTAGAGACGAGGCCAATATTGAGATTAAAATCTTCGCCACTACTTAATTTAGATAAATTTTCTTTTGAGGCATTGAGTTTTAGCGTGGCTTCTTTTTTAAATTCATCAATCATTTCATCGTTCATAAGAATAATCCTATTAAGTTAAGCTGACATTTTTTTTAAGTATTTCTATGAACTCTTGATATGGTTTGGCCTTTAATATATCTGCTGTCGCAAGGAGGGCCTGTTCTTGCTTGTCTGGGTTATAAAGAGCGCGGGCCAATTCGATAGCATAGGTATGAGCTGTAATGAACAAACAACAAAGGGGAGATAATTGATTAGCTTGCCTATGATGGCTTAGGCCTTTTTCTCCAAGACCTTCATGATGGTGAGTAATGATTGACACAATGTCAATGGGGACTTGGTCATTTTTCTGTAATTTCGAAACTAGGCTGTTGGTATGAAAGCTATGATCTTGACCAGGTTTAGACTGATTATTTAATGCCAGCTCACTTGGATATTTAAATTCAATTTGTGGATTAGGACTATCAAAAAGCTCTAGGTCATGAAGCATAGAAGCCAGTGAGAGATTTTTTCTCATCTGTTTATTGGCCCAAGTTACTTTTGTCGCGATTAACTGACAAAAAATGGCCGTAAGATGGCAATGTTTTCCAATAAGAGATTCATTAGAATTCATAAAAAGTAATAATAGTTCTCTCATGCCCTTTTGCTTAGCAGAGTCTTCAAATAAGCTATCTATATTTTCTTGGAGAGATTCGATAACGAATTCTGAAATTCCTAAATTGGATGATAAAGTTAAAACAGAATCCGATATCTTAAGAGCTGTCGTGAGATTGTGGGAATCCTGTTTTTGGCTGAGAAATAAATCCATAAAAAGAACTTTTTGAAAGCCACCGTAGTCGTTTGAGAGGACATAAAAATTTTCACCAGATTTTGCTTTATATTTTTTCACTATTTCATGTAAAGCCATATCATCATTGCGAGTCAATACCTTAATATATTTTTCTTCAGAGAGTTTGAGGAAAATATCACAAGGATTTTGAGTCAAGGTTAAAAGAATTGAACTATCCACATGATAATAAACTTTTTTAACATCAGCTTGGTATGTTTTAAAATCATGGATAGAAGAAGAGATATTAATTAGACTAAATTCATCCCCATTTAAAAAAATCACACAATCAGAAAATTCGCGGGCCATATTAACAAAGGTCAAGTCTTCTTTGACTTCGTTAGTTGTCCAGATTAAAAATTTTGACTTGAGCATATGACTTTTATGCTTATTAAAAAATTCAACAAGTGCCTGGTCTTGTTCTTCCCAAAAATAAGAATCTATCCGGGCAAAAAAAGAGCAATTGTTGATTTCGTTGGCCGCTATTTTATTAGTTAGATCTGAGAAAATCTCCACTCGGTACATCTCTTCAGCAATTCTTTGAAGAAGTGTGATCTTCCCCTGTTAAAACGGACACACTTTTAAGCACATAACCCAACAAAGGGTATGTAGATGAAGTTGAAAACAAAGAAAATTGAACAAAAGAG
>JAYSPR010000003.1:0-5310 GCA_043721975.1 Bacteriovoracaceae bacterium | reverse complement strand
CGGTAATCTTTCCTCACAACTTCTTTATAATAACGGTGAAGGCGTACAACGAGCTCCATGTCTTCACCTATTGAATCTTTATTGTAAGCTCCAGCACAAACGACAGCTTCTTTATTGAAAAGACCAAAAGCCCCAGAGATAACTAATGTTGCATTGAGAGCATTCCATCCTACTCTTCCACACAAAAAAGCCCTAATGTACTCTACATTTTGCATAAGGATGAGGGGATTTCGCGACAAATAAGCCTTGGTCACTCGACCATGCTTGAGCTCTGACCCATTGACTAGCCTTATAGTTCCTCCAGAGGCGATAGTTTTTTCGGGATCTTCAAAAAATGGCAATGCGATTCTTAAGAGAGCATCACTTTCTAATATTGAATCACTATCGACTGTGCAAAAAAGAGAATTTTTAGCGAGTGCCAGTCCAGAATTGATAGCATCGGCTTTTCCACCGTTTTCTTTGTCTAAAACAATAAGATTAGGATGTGATTTTGACTTATAAGTATTTTTAATTTTTGCGTGACTGAGGCGAAGATCTTGGTAGAGATTATCTGGATAGAGTTTAAAATGTTGAATTAATTTTAGAAGCGTATCATCTTTACTACCGTCGTTTATAACAACTACTTCAAAATTAGGATAATTCAGAAGTAAAAATGATTTCACAGAGCCGATGATAGTTTTCTCTTCATTATAGGCCGGGGCAAGAATAGAAATGGCCGGGGCATAAGCCGGTGCCGTGGACCTAAGTTCATTCATCATAAGATAATTTTGAAGACGATTTTTTCTTAAATCCCGGAAAGCAAAAATAAGCAGCATAAAATAAATGGTATTTGCAAAGAAAAAGTATCCTACACTAAGGGAGAAAAAACTTTCAACATAAACAATTAATAATTCTCTCATGAAGTAAGCCTTGCATAATAATTAATCCAATTCCTAATAATAGGATCTGCATCATTTTCAAGAATCTTTTGATATGTTAAAAATTGTGTATGATCAATATTATATAATGACTGCATGGCCTCCAGCCTTTCACCTGCACTCTTTGAATTAAGGGCATCTTTTAAGACCATAATTCCCCTTGGATCACCAATTTTCCCAAGCGCTACGATGGCTTTTTCTTTAGAAGTAGGATCTTCAGTATTATAGATAAATTCGATAAGTTTTGGTGTAGCATCAATAACTCTCATATTGCCTATAACTTTTAAAATTAGCGGCCAAAGTTTCATTTTAGTTTTGTCGTCTAATATGTTTTTAATGAACTCTGAATGATTTTGAAACATACGATGTAGGCATTCATAGATGGTCGAGTGATGAAACCCCGGCTTTAAAAGTACTTCAACTAGAAATTGAGCTTCTCTCGGGAGTGATGTACGCGAAAAGTTTTTCGTGGCGATTTGCCTGATTTGCATATTTTTATCTAATAAGAGATGCTCTAAGTGGGAACTCCCGAGACAAAGTTGCCATTGATCTAAGCGAATCAAAGCTCCTAGCCGCTTGTACCAACGATAGCTTTGTAGTTTTTTTAAATCTTCATTCCAAAATCCATTTATTTTATAAACTTCTAAAAGTACATTTTTTTCATGACCTTTTGTTAATTGAACCAGGTCCAAAATGGTATTTCTTAAGTGCACCTTATTAAATCTTGTACAAATTGGTAGTGGAGCACTTGTATCTAAAGTGTAGTTAATCAACATCTCTTGAAAATGAATTCGATATTTTTTAGTAATAGAAGCACTAATCTGATGTAAAACCAATACAAGTAAAGTGAAAATAAAAAGCAGTAGGATAATTAAAAAAATGAACAATAAAAATATTAAAACGATTCTCACTGTCTGAGAATATTGGTCAATTTTATAATAAGCATTCAAAGTTAAAAGTAGTTGATTTATCAATATCATTATAAAATTATGTTAGCATAATTTTATAATGATATTTAAACAATATTCTAGGAAAATGAATTGTGAAAATTCCAGTGATCGTCTTAATTTTTCTTTTGAATTTATTTTCAAATTTTTTGAGTCGCCCACTCTGTGCTTCTGAAATCCAGTGGAGTGTCCAACACGTCAAGTTACAAAAGCAGAATCTATCGGGATGGCAGCATGATTTATATGGAAAAAAAGATCTTAGTGCGGATTTAAATGTCGGTCTTAAAGGAGCTTATCTAGAAAGATTTTCATTATATGACACAAATTACGGTGGCTTTGTTGGATATAAATTTAATAAGCAACTTTATGTTGAAGTAGTTTATACCCAAGGCATGGGCAATCAAATCTTAACAAAAAGGCAGACTACTTTAATAAACTACTATGCATTAATGGAAGGTTTCACTCCATTTTTAATTTTAAAAGATAGTCGGTACTCCAACACCACAGTACAAGATGCACTACTAGGAATGGAAGTTGAAAAATGGCCACACTTTCTTTTTATTCCACAGTTCACCCTAGGCTCTTCAAAGTTTAAGTCTGACCAAACCCATGAATCTATCTATAGTTACAGTTTAAAGGTGATCTATTACACTGAAAATAAATTTTCTCTCTTTATCTATGGTTCAAGGGCAACTGAAGCCTCTCAAGGAATTAATGGAAATGTAACTAATAATTTTAACATCACCAGCACAACCGGTGGAATCGGTGGTTCTTACAATTTTTTAGATTCACTTAAAATGGAATTCTCAATTGATCATACTCATTATAAAGAATTAAAAAATCAGTACATCACTTCATTATTTAGTTTAACTCAAAAATTTTAGTAACTTATTTTTTAGGAATCTCGATTGAATAAAAAAATTATATTGACTCTAATTGCACTTGCTGCCTTATTATCCCCTCTTGTATTAAAACTCGTTAAGGAAAAATCTTCTAATCATTTTACAAGTTTTGAGGGAGTTTCCGGGCCGGTCAATCAATCACGAATTCCTCCTCAAAATCCAACTGATATAAAAATATATGAAAAGGGCGCTAATTCGAGAATGGCAGTGCTTGTCACTGACAAAAAATCTAATTGGCTTGATTTAATCAAGGGCTTTAAGAGTATTGGAATACCCATTACTGTGACGACTGATTATAAAAAAGCTCTCGAGCATCAAGTTATTTTTATCTATCCTTATATTTCTGGAGCCGTAATATCAGAAGTTGGCCTAAAAGCACTTAATAGTCATCCTGCTAACGGTGGAACACTTTTAGCAGTTAATGTTCTTGGTGGAGGTTTGCAGAAAACTTTTGGCTTTAATAAAATAGCTGAAGGGCAGAATAATAAAGAAATTAATTTTTCAAAAACTTTTATTGATATGATTACCCCAATTGGAAAAACGGCTCATCTCAATGACCAGTCAATTTATCTAGCTAATAAAAAAGATAAATCTATTCTTATCACAAGCAGTTATGAAGAAACCACCCTTAAACCGCTTGCGACTTTCGAAAATAACCAAGCTGCTATCACTCAAAATCACATCAACTCAGGACATGCATATGCATTTGGAATAGATCTTGGTCAATTATTTTACATTGGATACAGTAACCGTGAAGAAGACATTGCTCGAACTTATGTTAACCACTATGAACCGGCCATTGATTTATTTTTAAGATTTATAAAAAATGCTTACATGGAAGGTCAACTCAATGCCGTCACAATTGGGAGTGTTGCTTCTGGAAAAGAGTTGTCTATCATCTTAAGTCATGATGTAGATTATTCTGAATCAGTCAAAAATTCCTTGGAATATAGTCAATTAGAAAAATCTTACGGTTTCTCGGCCACTTATTTTTTGCAAGTTAAATACATAAAAGATTTTAATGATAAAGTTTTTTTTGATAATGAAAATATTGAACATATCAATCAAGTTATAAAAAACGACATGGAAATCGGCAGCCATGGAGTCTCTCACTCATCTCAATATTCAAAATTTCCAATAGGAGATGGAAGTGAAATCTATCCTGACTATAGGCCATTTGTTGTAGATAAGACTCACGCCAAAGATGGCACCGTACTTGGTGAATTGCGAGTCAGTAAATTTCTTATTGAAAACCGAACATTAAAAAAAGAAGTTGTTTCTTTTAGACCTGGAGAACTATCCAATCCCTATTCACTACCACAGGCCCTCCTTGCTACTGGATTTAAATATAGTTCTTCTGCTACTGCCAATAATTCACTTACCCATCTTCCCTTTCAGTTGTCTTATGACCGAAAGCCTGATCAAGTTCTTCCTATTTATGAATTTCCTGTCACGATTGAAGATGAAGAAATTTCAAATATGCTTACACAAATTCCAGAGGCCATCAGTGTCTCTGAAGCGATTTCTAATTACGGAGGGTTATTCGTTATTCTTATTCATCCCAATGTTACTGGCCACAAGTTAGGGTTTCAAAAAAAGATTATGGAACACTGGAAAAATCGCGCATGGTTTACGAATCTAGAAACCTTTGGTGACTGGTGGGCAAAAAGAGATTTAGTCGAAGTTGATATACGAGACAAGACTCTTTTTATTGATTGCCAAAAAGAAATCTCAAACCTCACTTTTTCTTTTCCTAAAAAAATGAAGTTTGAAGTTTCAGATAATATTGAGATAACAAATAATTTCTTATTAGTTAAGTCATGCAAAGGATTAGTGAATCTGAAATTTTACTAAAACGCTCTATCAGATTTTTTCCAGTCGACATTATATGGTTTTTCTGCAGGTTTTCTTAATCTATTAATAAGTACCCGACAGTCTTTTCCATCAATTTCTGTTTCTCTTATGTTTTTCCAAAATGGAATCGGAATAAGCATCCAATCATAGGCGTCAACAATATCATTTGTATTTAAATTAAGTGTAATTTTATCTCTATATCTCGCATAGCCAATTTCCGACATTTCACCTGTAATAAGAGTTAATTCTAGCTCATGACTAAATTTATTATATTTTAGCTTGTAATCATTATCTTCATCTTTTGGAACATAATAAGCAACCGTTTCATATGTATGATCATTATAATTTTGTTTTTTTATAACTGCTCTATCTTGATAGACTTCACCCGCATAACCATAACGAGGGCATTCAAATTGATACAAGACAACTTCAGCTGAAAGGAGTGAAAAAGAGATTGAACTTGCCATTAAAAAGATTAACAACTTCATAAGTAATCCTTGGTAATTTAATTTTACTAGAAATGACTTTGCAGAACTCATGCCGTTTTTATTTACTACATTTCAATGGATTAATTTAGAGTTCACTTCGCAATTTGTCTAAATTCTGAACGATTATGTCCTACTCTAATTTCTGAGCGATTATGTCCTATTCAATAACAATTATGTACCCTAAGACCTTTAAAATCTTAGG
>JAYSPR010000002.1:0-5075 GCA_043721975.1 Bacteriovoracaceae bacterium | reverse complement strand
AAAACATTTGAAAACCTAAAGCAAGAGCATTATAAAAAAGAATCTTTCAAACACATTGCTCAGGGTGCAACTGTTCTAGCTCTCAATATAGCCTGCTTTTTACCTGGTGAAGCTATTGCATCTAAAATCGCTGCCACTGGAACAAAAATACTTTTTTCACAACTTACTATAAATGCATTTAGATTCCTTGGCGGACTTGAGTTTAAAGCCATTTGCGGGTTGGCTTTACTGACACCTATTCAAATTTACCTCATGGTAGACAGTGTTCTACTTGCAAGTCAATTGCATGACTTATTTTTTCTCTCAAATGATAGTTCAACAGAATTTACAGATTTTGAAAAATTGAGCTCTGCTCAATCTCAAAAGTTTGTAAATATATTATTTTTACCCCTTGATGGCGCCATAGCATTGTCACTAATAAAAGATTTGCCCTTTACCACAAAAGCTCTATACGAGGCAGCTGAAAAGTTTTTAAAAATAAAAAATTATGATAGTGAATTAAGCCAATTAATTAGAACAAATCGATAAAGAAAATTTTCACATATTTTGGCACTAAATCTCAAAAAGATTTTATATACTAAAATTTAGGATCTTTTTGGCCCCAAAATAAGACAAAAAGTGTCAGTAAGAATCTGAAAAATGCCTTTTTTCTTGGCACTCCCTTTGCTTTGATAAACGTGCCGGTGTTCACTGGCTTTTTTCTGAGGGGGAAAAATGAAATTATCAAAGTTTGTCATTTTATCACTATTAGTTGCATCACAAGCAATCAATGCGGAAGATCGCATTGGTTGGGGCAATCAACCTACTCAGCCTGGCCAGCAAGGCCCAGGTCAACAAGGCCCAAGGCAACCCTCAGATCCTAGGGATCCCAGGGGCGATCAGCAAAGGGAACAACAAGCTAGAGAACAGCAAGCCAGAGAGCAACAGGCAAGAGAGCAACAGGCAAGAGAACAGCAAGCCAGAGAGCAACAGGCAAGAGAACAACAGGCAAGAGAGCAACAATCAAGAGATCAAAGAGATCCATGGGGTAATCGCCCATCTGATCCAAGAGATCAAAGAGACCCATGGGGAGACTCACGTGAAGATGCTCGCGATGTAGAACTTCAAGTTAATCGCTATTTTGAAGGGCAGGAAAAATTAGATTTATTATCTGATTATTACACTCGCTCACAACTCGAAAGAAAACAAATCAAAGAAATAATCATTACAGCCTCAACTGAGAGAGGACAAGGGACAGCTCAACTTTTAATAAATGGTCAAGCCATAGAGCAAGCAAAAGTTGTTGCTCGACAAATGTACCAGTACACGTTCAGAGTTGATCCTTTCAATAATACACTTGGACAGAGTTTAAGATTTCTGGAACTTCAAATGCAGGGAAGATTTTATGTTGAAAAAGTTGTTTTCTCTCTTGTTAAGAACAACGGTCCTATTGGCCCTGGCCCAGGGTATCCACCAGCTCCACAATACGAAGTTGTTAGACAACAACTCAGTGAGAGAATTCAAGGTGAAGGCGGATTGCAACTTTTTAGATTGTTCAATCTTGGAGTGGAAAGACAAGGTCAAACTTTAAGAAGAGTTGTAGTACTTGCAAGATCTGAAAGAGGAAGCGCTCAAGCACAATTATTACAAAATGAGCAATCAAGTGGTCAGCCACAATTAATTGGAATGGGACAAACACGCTTAACTTTTGATCTATACGCTGGACAAAGAATTGGAAGAGAAATCCAAAGCTTAAGATTATACTTCAGAGGAAATGTCATCATAGATGAAGTCTCTTTAGAAATTGAAAAATCAAGTGGATACCCTGGACCAGGCCCAGGACCAATGGAAAGAAGACTTGAGCAAGTTGTTAACCAAAGATTATACGACACTGCTGGTGTGAACTTAACATCTCTTATGAGAGTTGAAAGAAGACACGAAGACCGCATAGTTGATTCAGTAGAATTAGTTTTAAGAAACAGTGACTACGGTTCAAGACTAAAATTGTGTCAACAAGTGCAAGGACAATATCAATCAATTAACTGTGGGGCCATCTCTACATTAAGTTCAGGAGCTCAGATCGTAAGATTAACTTCGGTAAATTTTGCGAAACTATCAGAAATCAGCCTATCAGTAAGAATGGGGATGATTGACATCGAAAGAATCATTGTCAACCTCAGATAAGTCATTTCCCATTCTTAATCTCCACGCACGTCTAGAGAGGCCCTCATAAAAGAGGGCCTCTTTCTTTTTAATAGTACAAAACGCCAGTTTTACTTTTTACGATAGGAGAATCATGAAATAATAATTCTAGTGCTTTTAATCCTTGAGTTTCTATATCATCACAACTTAAATTATCTAATTTTTGAATTTCATGAGGGGCGGCCCACTTTAATCCTCGAAATAAATTCTGAAAATATTTTTCATCTACGGCCATTCTACCTAACCTACTCAAATGAAAAATTCCAGTTGTTGGTGTGACTGTACTTGTTGAAACATCTGAAACGTCTAATCCAAGTCTTTTAAACAAGACTTCCATTAATGCCATTTGTTTTCTAAAGCTGGCCCCATCAGGACTATTATTTATTGGTGTAGGAAAAAATGCAGTAAATGGAATTGAAGCAATCCCACGAGGATCAATGTCTGCAGATAATATGTTATGACTCTCCACCTCTTCTTTTCTGTAGCTTGCATCTTTTTTAATTCTGTCTTCAAGTTGAGAAATAATCCATGTCAAGGAATTTTCATTTCCTTTGAACAATTCGATTAGTTTTGCATACGCTTTTTTTGTACGTTCGTTAGGATTTCCACAGCGACTATCCACAACACCAAACTCTCCCGTTTCATCACCTAGGAAATATAAAAGAGGTAATATAACGTTTTTAAAATTACCCTTATTTTGTAATTTTTTTGAAAGTCTCTTATGTAATAATGTTTCTAATTCGCCACCAAAAGCAATAAGCGGTGTAAATTTAGCTTTTAAATATAAGTCACTTAAAGGTCCATCAAGCTCTTGTGTTTTATAGGCAATTCCAACTGAACCTTTCTCTTTTAACAATACACCATTTGGATCTTTTCGATCATTTTCTGGGTATCCATAAAATCCTGAAAGATCTAATTCTTTATATCGAGGAAGATTTTTATACTCATTTAAAAATCCAATTAATCCCGAATGCTCTTTTGAGCCAGTCGCTGCAACTCCATTTGTTCCAAAAGATCCATAAACTCCTGGCCATCCGTTATAATCATGAAAAAGTGGACGAGGATTGTCACCGTGACAAGCTAAGCAAACTTGAGCATTTTTTTGTCCCTTGCCTGCAAAAGGTAAATCTTTACCGTTAAATGGCTCAACATGAAGTGCAAATTTTCCAGTGTTTTTATCGAAAGAAATAAATTCTAAAACATCTTTATGTGTTTTAAGATCACTATCTTCAAGGCTTCGACTAATTGAAAGTATTAATGAGGCATCTCGATTAAACATGATGATTCGAGGTGTTTTAAATGTCACTAAATCTGAATTCAAGGCCCTAGAGTCGTAAACCAAGATAGGATTTTTTTTCATTTCAGATGGGATAATTGTGAATAAGTCATCAATTGTCGTAATTTTATTCTGTAAAATAAGAGACTTCATTTTACTCAGGTCAAAATCTCTCCAATCACTCGAGTAAGCAATACTTAAATTTAATAGACATGACGTAGCTGCAACAAAGAATAATCTTTTTATCATTTTAATCTCCCTAAAATATATTTAGGGAAATTGCCATATTTAAAATAGGAAGTGTAAGGAATTATTTTATAGTGTAATTTTTATATCTTAATGGCCCTCACTGAAGGAGGGCCATGGTCTTTTAGTAGTTACTATAAGCAAATTTTAATGCACATTGGATACTAACTTCTGGATACTCTCTAGCAACTCTTCCAACTCCAAATGGGATGATCACTTTTCTTGCCGTACCACTTACGTTTTGTATTGTTTTAGTTAACAAAATATTTCCACTGAATTCAAGATAGTAATATTCTTTATCGTATAAAGTATTGCTAGTGCTATAAACAGCGATGCTGCTGAAATCTTTTTTTCTTACATTTGTGTAGGGATAAGTTGAGGAAAAATCTTCACGGAAATATCGTGGAGCATCTGCAAGCTTATAATCTTTTGTGAAATTAAAATATGTCACACGAACATCATCTCGCGATCCTTCGACAAATTCAAAACTAAGACCAGCTGGTGATTTGCAGTTTAAAAGCGAAACTCCTTTTGGAAGCTCAGTTGCTGAAACATTAGCGGCTGCCAAAAAAAGAAAAAATAATGAACTTATTAATGATTTCATAGAAACTCATCTCCGCTTTGCTGGTTAATTTTTTTACTTTACGCTGTGGACTGCTTCTTATACCAAGACAGACTTCATTACAATGAGTATCCACAGCAACAACCAAAAAAATGAGTTTTTGACGCTATTATTCAATCAAAATTTTAAACTTATGCCAAGAGAAGGTTGTAGTTCATAGTCTTTCAGATTGGGGTCATTTGTCGGAGTATGTGTAGCTGTAACGTCAGCCGTAAGTGAAAAATACTGCATCACTTTTATTTCTAATCCAAGTCCAACATAAGGTTGAATCTTACTAACGGTTGTTTTAGTTGTTGAAACACTGTTAACGGTTTTAGTTTGAACGTTTTGTCTCCCTTGAGCACCACCGCGAATGTAGGTCGAAAAAAATTGTCCCATTTCAAAATTTCCACGAAGACCAAGCCTTGCTTTATCTTCAACATCTTTATAGGTTGTCGAATTAGTAACATCATTACTCGTATCCTGAGCGCGAGTAATTTCTGCTTCTGCAGAAGCAATAGGAAGCCTGTACACACCACGCAAGCCAAAAATGGCCCGTGTTTTCATTTGAACCGTAGGTTGAAATTTTTGAACTCGCTCCACTCCTACGATTGGTGTGATCGTTAAATTTTCATTTGTACTGGCACCGAAAAGTTGAAAGCTCAGTAAAAAAATAAAAGTCATCATTAAAATTTTCATAGTTCTCCTAAAGCTTAAAGTTAAAATGGATCTGGTCAACCACTTGATTCATTTCTTTTAAGATTCTTACTT
>JAYSPR010000001.1:0-17175 GCA_043721975.1 Bacteriovoracaceae bacterium | reverse complement strand
ACTCAGATGAAAATTTTGGAATGGCCTTAATGCGCTCACTCGCCTGTGGCGGATCAGCTGTCGTATCAGACTGGGGGGGGCATAAGGTCTTTAAGCGAGAGGCAATTGATAATAAAGTTAAGTTATGCCCTGTGAGTTTTGAAAATTTTCGGCCGGTGGTTAACCCCCAAATTTTTGCGGAACTAATGAAGCAAAGTTTGCTAGAAAACCAATTAATTGAATACAACAATCTTCCAAGGTACTTCACCTCTGAAAGTGTTATTAATCAATTTAAAGACCTAATCATTGGATATGAGACTTCACAATCGGCACTGAAGCTTTCAGACCTAGCCAAAACACTCTATGAGCATCAAAAAACATTTGAATCACAAGGATTTAAGCAAAAAGCTTTTTCTTCTTACGATGATCCAATTGCCCAACTCTTCTTGAAAGCTTACGCGGAATAATAGATTAATTGATCAGTTTTGCTATTTGATTTTCAAGTGAAGTAATTCTCATTTTAGAATCTTCTAATTGAAGTGAAAGCTCTTTAATCGCCTGCAGAGCAATTGTTCCAAGTTGCGTGTAATTAACCTCCAAATTACCTTGAGGATCATTTCTAACAAGCTCTGGGAAAACAGATTGCAGCTCTTGAGCTATGACACCAACTTGTCGCGTTGAAGGAAAATTTTTGTGAGAATAATTATCAACTTTATAATCGTATGTGATGCAACTCAAACCCTGGATAGAAGATAAGACATTTTCAATCGGCTTAATATTTTCTTTAAAAGCAATATCTGATCCTGCAAAAACATCTAAGTAGACACTCTCTTCCAAAATAGATTCTTCAATTTTCTCTAAACTAAACTCTTCAATTCCTCCGAAAGAATATTCTTTTGCAGAAGCATTATCAGGGTTTTGTGCACTATTAAGAATTTTATTAGTTGAATTATTCATGTAAATTACCCTGTATGAAAACTTTCTTGCTCTTAGTATCAAATATTTCATTGAAATAAGCAAACAATTTTCCTTTTTAAAAATTTGGCTAAGATTAATATCCCAATTTCTATATCAATGAATCATCCATTGCCAGAAACCTTAAAAAATTAAATAATTTCACAATGTACATAACTGATGAAAGTGATCTGGAAATTTTAAGAAAGCTTATACTTTCCAAAAATTATTTTCGAAATAAAGGTGCAGGGGTCACTAGTCACTGCAGTAATTTCGAGAAAAAATTTGCAGACCACATGGGTTCAAAATACTCACTATTGGTAACGAGTGGCACAAATGCACTTATTTGCGCTTTGAGCTCCCTTAATCTAGAGCATGAAGATGAAGTCATCATGCCAAGCTTCACCTACTTCGCTACAGCAGTTTCAATAATAAAATCTGGGGCAATTCCGGTTATTGTCAATATAAATGAATCCTTGATGATTGACCCAATTGAAGTTGAAGCGGCAATCACTCCAAAAACTAAGGCAATCATTGCAGTACACATGGATGGTCACCCTTGCGACATGGCAAGTTTGAAAAATCTTGCCACGAAATATAATTTATTTCTTATCGAAGATAACGCTCAAGCATGTGGAGGCAGTTTTCAAGGTCAGCGTCTTGGCTCTATTGGTGACATTGGCTGTTTTTCCTTTAATGTTGATAAAATTATATCCTGTGGTGAGGGCGGTGCAGTTTTAACAAACAATAGAAAATTTTATGAACGAAGCCTTTGCATTCAAGATGCTTGTTGCTCTTTTGGGCCAACGTTTAAAGATTCATTCACTGAAATTGAACCATTCATCGGACACTCAATGCGTGTTTCAGAAATTTCAGGTGCATTGATGGAGAATCAACTCTTGCGTCTAGATTTGATATTAGAAAAATTAAGAATTCATCAAAGTATAATGGAGAATGCTTTTCACGATAAAGAAATCATGACAATCAATTCTAACGATAAACTTGGTGACTGTGGAACTTCTTTATATTTAAAATTTGATAATCCTAATTTAGTTAAAAAGAATTTTATTAAATTAATTAATCAACAAATAATCACTTATCCAATTTCAAATAGGCCGGCACACACATGTTGGCAGTGGCTTCAGCTTTTAAAAAAAGAACTTCCAAATATAAAACTTTCAAAATCTCATTATTTAAAATCAATAGATTTACTTTCAAACATTCTTAAAATCAATGTACCTTTTGATCTCAACAAAGAACAAATTTATGAATATACTAAAAACATTTCTGGGATTATCAACAATGAATGATCACCCCAAAGATGTTTGTTTCACGAGTATGAACATTTTAGAAAATCGCTTTAATGTCATTAGAGCTACTCGCGCTTTTGTCCCTGACATAGAAAGGCCTAATCGATTAAATGTTAATCCATTCCACAATGACGTTTTGCTCATGGGACGATATGTTGAAAGAATTTTCCAGTTAGAGTATTGGCCGAATCAACCTTTCAATTTTTTTTGCCTTTCAACACAAGTCAGGAAAATATTAATTGAAATATTCGAATTTCATCCTGACATTATTGGGCATGTTTCTAGATACGAATTGTTTCCAGTTAACCAAGAACACGTCACTCCTTTTTCAATCAATGAAGATACACATTTTTTTTACTCTGGAAGAATTTCAGCACAAAAAAACATTGAATTTATCATTTTTACAGTTTTTTATCTTCAGTTTTTATTATCCAAAAAAATTAAGCTATCGCTTATTGGTAATTTCGATAATGAACATCACCGTGATATTCGAGGATGCTATTTAACAGATTATTCGATTAAGATTGAAAAAATTATAAATAGTCTTCCCTGGCCCGGCGAAAAACCCATTTTCAAACATAATTTAAATGAACAAGAATGGATAAATCATATTCCAAAGAATGGAATTTTTTTATCAGCAAGCAATTTTATTAGCGAAGATTTTTCAGTTTCAGCTGCACAGCTCCAGCAAATTGGACAAGCACAATGCCTGCCTTGGTGGGGTGGATTTAAAGATATCAAAGGTGAAAATATCAAACACTTTCCAGTATCTTACATAGCCAATTCAAATGAAAACCTTAACGAAATTAACTCAAAGGCTAAAAAATTCGCTCGAGACCTCATTCAATCCACTGCCTTTGTCAATAATACCCTTTCAAGGGAACAAATGAAGACAATCATTCCAAGCCACCAGATTGATCTACTTTATCTAAAAGAGAGAATTAAATGTAATTTAAAAAAGAAAGGTGTAATTCTTGAGTACTTAATTAATGGCGAGTTTTCACAATTTGCTTTATCTAATGATGGTCAAGAGATCTTGTCTAAGTGCAGAGAAATTCTAGCTGAATAAGATCTTTGATTCAATGAGAATAAAATTTACTTTGCTGGATACAAAAGTGAAAATAATTCCATGAAAGATCTGAGAGCCATAGAAATTGAAATTAATTCTCACTGCAATCGGGCATGCTCATATTGTCCAAATGCAGATCAAGAACGCCTAGAAAAAGGATCAATGACTCATGAAACTTTTTTTAAAATTCTACACCAACTTGATGAAATCAAATTTTCAGGACGACTTTCTTTTAGTTTTTACAATGAACCCTTACTTTCTTTAGATTTAGACTTTTTTGTCTTTGAAGCGAAAAAAAAATTACCTCAAGTTAATCTAGTCCTTTATACAAATGGCACACTTTTAACGGTAGAACGAATTCTTAAACTTTTAGCATTGGGTGTTGATCAATTTATCATTACCAAGCATGAAAGTGAAAATGATCATACTTATATTTTTGATAAAACTTTTTCAAGGCTAGATCAAGACATAATTAAACACAGAATTAAGTATCAATCTTATAAAGATTTAAAGTTAACGAATCGTGGTGGACTGATTACAAATCTCAACAAAGGCGAATTACCTATCAATCAACCTTGCCTGATACCCATTCACATGATGACCATCACCAACCAAGGGACCGTTCTACCTTGCTTTGAAGATTATCACCAAACTCAGTCTGCAGGAAATATTCATAATCACACTCTTTTAGAAATTTGGAATTCAAAGTCTTATATGATTTTTAGAAAAAAATTAGCATTAGGCTTAAGAAGTGCCTATCCCATCTGTAACCAATGTGATCGTATTGAAATAATTGGGGTTCATTAGTGCATTTTTTAGGACTTGGAAAAACTAAACATAATTCTTCCATTTGTCTTATTCAAGATTCTCAAATTGAGATCTTACTCACTGAACGAATTAACAAAATAAAAAACTCAGGAGCGTGGCCTAGTGAAGCCATATTAAAAATAAGACCCTTACTGGATTTTGAAAATTTACAGATCGCTGATAATAGAGATGTAATTCCTGCAAAACAAATCGAGGCTCTTCAAGATAAACAATATCCTTTCTTTGATTATTTAAAGAAAAAAAAATTAGAACACTTTAGCTCTCACTTTAATCCTAAGATTCAATCCGTCACACATCACTTATCCCATGCGTATGCTGCATTGGCCATGTCACCTTTTTCAAAATCTTTAATTATTGTCATAGATGGAGCAGGTTCACCAATTTTAAATTCTCCAGATAAATTTGAAGAATGCTCAGTCTTCTTACAAGATGGTGTGAACTTAAAACAAGTCTTTTCAACTTTTGTACAATTTACCCCCTCCGTGAATTATCCCAATCACACCTTTAGCAATTCAATTGGTTTTGGATTTGAAAAAATTTCGGAGTTCATATTCAACTCTCCTCACTCCTCTGGAAAAGTCATGGGTCTTGCTCCATTCGGAGTTTTTCAAAATATAAATAACATTCATAATTTTTTAGAAAATATTCCTTGGAATAATTCATTTAATGGCACTTCGAAGGATGATTGGGAGAAGTCAAATCTTGATCTTTTTAAAAATCTAGCTGCCAGCATACAAAAAAAACTCGAAGAGCACTATGACAAATTACTCGATTCGTTAAAATTAAAATTCCCAAGCTACGAAAATTTAATTCTGACGGGTGGTTGTGCCCTAAACTGTACAAATAATGCACGAATATTTTATCAAAAAAAATTTAATCAGATTTATATACCACCATTCCCTGGAGATGAATCTATTGCATTTGGCTTAGCCCATTTTTTAAAATTTAATCAAAATCCAGATAGCTGGGAGGTCTTTGAGCTTTCAAAACAATCTGCATACTTTGGATTTAGCCAATCAAAAGCAACTGATTATCAAATTGAAACAATATTTAGTGATAAAAATTATAGAATAATAAAATCAGCCAATATTATAAGAGACACTGCAGCGCTTTTAAAAGATAATCATATCATTGCATGGTTCCAAGGAAGAAGTGAATCTGGTCCTCGAGCACTTGGTAATAGGAGCATACTTTCTAGGCCTGATTATCCCTATTTAAAAAAATATCTTAACCAGAATGTAAAATTCAGAGAAGACTTTAGACCCTACGGATGCTCAGTAACCCAAGAAAAAGCACTGACCTATTTCGATGTTCCAACAGGATTTGATAACCCTTATATGTCATACGCTATAAAAGTCAAAGATGACTATAAAGAATTACTCAAAGAAGTTAGTCATATTGATGGTACATCTCGTATGCAAACAGTTAGAAGGAGTCAAAACTCTAAATTTTATGACCTTATAAATGCCTTTGGAGATTTGACTAATATTCATTGCCTTCTCAATACGTCCTTAAACGTTATGGGAGAACCTATACTAGAAACAGTTGAAGATGCAAAACGCTTCATGGATAATTCAATACTACGATATATTATAATTGAAGATTTTCTAATTGAAAAAAAAGACGACCATGATAAGTGATGCTTTAAAATTATTTAAAAATAAATTTAGTGAAAATAAAAAATTAAATTATTTTATCGCTGGCCTTTGTGCCGCCTTTGCCTTTGCAATAGCTTCACCTAGTTTGCACTTCCCTTTTCATCCGGATGAGGGAATTTCCCTTTGCAAAATTAACATGAGCCGCATTGAAGCCTCCAGCAATCCCGTCGACAGTAGCCTCAACTTTCATGAGAGTTTTTTTAATAGACACCAACCACTTTATTTTTCTTTGCTGACATTTTTTACTCAAATTGGGGGTCATGAAAAAATAGCGTTAAAAACTTTTAATTTAGTAATATATTCCTTGGGATATTTTTTGTTTTTCTTTTTGGCACAATCGAAATTAAGGAACAGTAGCTTTGCCTTATTACTAACATGCCTGATGGCCCTTTTCCCATCACTTATATATTATTCTACTTATATTCATTCCTATGCCTTACTATTTACGATCTCAATTTTACAACTAATTTTTTTCAATAAGTTATATGAAAAAAATGACGAACGATTAACTAAGTGGTGCCTGTATTTTTACCTCTTTACCAGCTTGATTCTTATGTACATTCATATTTACTCAAGCTTGATTTTGCTATTTCAAATCTTTATTCTTTTCAAAGAAAAGGTTATTCTTCAAAAAACACATAAACAAATAAGCCTGATCGCTTTTCTAATATTTGTTTTTTATAATTTCACATACCTTCACTCAATTGATTATGGTAAACTCAAACAACTTTTCCTTGCTGCCACCTTTCCTAATTCCATTATTAAATATTTCAATATTTTGCTTTATCTTTTTGAGGATGGATACTCAACTGATCATCCATTAATTTACCAAATTTTTCCGCTCTTTTTTTCTCTTAGCCTATTCATTTCTTTTTTTATCTTTTTTAAAAAAAATAGAAGATTAGATTTTACCAAAGCAAGTTATGACTTTTTCTCTACCCTATTTGTCTTGATAAGTTTTTTTTGTTTGATTTATTTATTCAGTGAAAACAATCTGGAATCAGGTGATGTCATTTTTTTAATCCCTTCTCTTTTTTTAATATTTAGCACCTTGCTACAAAAGCTTAAAAATGTGGGTAAAAAGATATTTTGGGGATATTTAGTCATTTATATGTTCTTGAATGTTTATAATTTTCGAATGACCTACTTCTATGCTCCGAAGGGAAATATGTCACTTGAAAATGTATTGAGTTTTATAAGGACAAATTTTAAAAATTATGAAAATGATAATTCTAAAATAATTTATACAAATGATTTACGAAAGGCACGATGTCAGGCCATTGCCTATTATGAATCATTGTACTTTCCAGAAAAACTCAACTTGAGAAGTACGATCGAATTATCAGAAGAACGCAAACTTGCTCCTCACTTCATTATTTTATTCGACGGTGGCAAATATGATTTTAAAAGCAATAAGATTACGGCTTCTATAGTTGAACCTATGAACCAATTTGTTCTTTACTTCATAAACGGAAACTAACATCTCTAGCCAATTCAAAATGTCCATAGTACTGTATTTTGATGAAGTTAATTCATCAAACTCTATTTCTTGCACGATACCATATGCGTTCGCGCTACAGAAAGACTATCATTGGATTTTTTTGGGTCATTGCAGGCCCAATTTTAACGTTTTTAGTCCAATCAATTATTTTTAAAGAAATTTTTCATTTAAATATTTCAAATTATCCATTGTTTTTATTATCTGGATTACTCCCATGGTTTTTTATAAACCAAACGTTAAATTCAGTAACCAGCTGTCTTGTATTATCTAGAGATGTTCTTTTGGCATTCAAAATTAATCCTCTTATCATTGTATCTGCTCAAGTCATAGATCAATTTGTAAGTTTCTTAGCTGCATTTTTTTTTATTTTTATTGTTACCTTTACACTTTCACATGATTTTTTTTCAATCTTGCAAATAGTTATATTGATATTAAATTTTTTATGCCTGCTATACTTTGTTTTGGCCTTAACTAATCTTTTGTCTTTCTGGCATGTATTTTATCGAGATGTTGTTTTTGTTACTCAATTCTTAATGGGCCTAATATTTTACCTTACCCCAATTTTTTATACACGTGATTTTTTTCCAATAAAGTATTCTTGGATTTTGAATCTTAATTTTTTTATTCCCTACATAAGAATTTTCCAAGACTCCATTTATCAATGGAATATAGTGTCCTGGGTAACCAATTTTATATATTCCATGATGATAAATATATTCATTACATTATTAATCTACTTGAGTTATAAAAATAAAATTAAGGTTTTTTATATTAATGTCTAATCAAAATAAAAATTTTGAATTGAAAGTGGAAAATTTTTCAATTACATACGAACCGAATCACATTGGGAACTCCTCCCTTCGAGACAAATTCATTCAGCTTGTCAGAAAGCCTTTTGGAATGTTTTTTGAACCAAAAGAAAACTTATTGGTGTTAGATCGAATTTCTTTTGAAGTTAAAGAAGGAGATATTGTCGGTTTAATCGGGGTGAACGGAGTTGGTAAGACTTCATTATGTCGATACTTGTCAGGAATAATTAAAACTCGTGAAATTCAATTTACAGGAGAAGCGAGGGCTATTTTTGATACTAATATTGCCCTTTACCCCAACCTCTCAGGCTACGAAAATACGTTGATACTAGCTGAGCTTTTTTATGATAACTGTGACGCTAATGAGAAGAAGAAAATTATTGAAGAAGCTATCGAATTTAGTGAATTGAAAGAATTTATTCATATGCCGATTAATCAATATAGTCGAGGGATGAAGGCCAGATTGTATCTATCCTTGGCCACGGCAAGACCGGTTGACCTGATTATTTTAGATGAAATTTTTGGAGCGACAGATCAGTTTTTTGATAAAAAGATAGCACTAAGAATAAACAAACTAATAAAAGAAAGTGGTGCAGCTATTATCGTAAGTCATAATCTTGAAGACATTAAACTTTACTGCAATAAATTAATTGTACTTTCTAACAAAAAAATACGCTTCAATGGTAGTGTAGATCAAGGAATTGTGTTCTATCAAAACAACCAGGAAAATTTGTAATTCTTAATGAATCTAAAAGATAATCTAATATATTTGGGATCGATTTCACTTGGAAAAATATTTATCCTCAAGAAATTAGTCATATTTTTCTACTTAAACGTGCTAGTCCCATTGATTTCACATCTCTTAAAATTAAGACACCCTAATTTAATTAACATTGTGACTCGAAATTCAATCCATGAATTTGCTGAATTTAACTTTTTTCTTTCTGATATTGATACTACAATCGTACTTAAAGATAACTCAGACAGTGTCAAGATTGTTAAAGATTTTTTGAAGTTAAAATCTTTTTTCATCATGCTAGACCATCCAGAAATCTATACTGAAGAAGAATATTTTTCATTGACAAAAATACAAGAAAGTAGATCTTGGAAAATTGTTGAGTTATTTTGGAACATCCGAAAAATTAATTGGTGCAAAAAATCATTAAGTGCAAACCCAAGCACACTCAATAATCTTAAAATGAAGAGATCCATGGAAAAAAGTTTTAAAAAAATTCTAAAAAAAGAACTTAACACCGATTACCTAGATCAAAGGTGCTTTCATCTTAAAGACCTAAAGCATATTTCATTGTTACTTGACACAACCTACAAAGACCTTGTCATCAGTTCATATTCAGATTTTTTAGCAAACGATAACCCCGTCGGTATTTATTTTGAATTATCAAGAGATCAATTTATCTTTTTTAATTCTCTCTTTCCTGGCGATGTGCTGAGTAGCGCCAACGGCTTTAGTGAAATTATCTTTGTCCAAGAATGTAAATCCAGCTTAGAAAATCATGAACGATTAATAACCCTAAGCAGTATTAGATTAAAAACTGCACAGTCCATGAATATTGAAAAACACCTCGCTTGGCTTAACAAATTAGGCAAAAAGATTCAGAAAAAATGATTTACGAATAACTCATATGGAGTAAGTATTATAGTACGGAGATAAAAATGAATATATCATTAGATAGTATAATTAATATCGATTCTGAAATTGTCTATAGAACTAATAAAGATGGAACCGTCGTTGTAATGAAAATGGACAACGATGACAAATTTTATAAAATTACAGGTGTTGCTGCTGAAATGTGGCACCAGTTTAGTAAAAATGATAAACCCCTTAATAAAATTATAAATGACTTATCAAACGTGTATGAAGTACCAAGGGAGCAAATACTTACAGACGCAAAAGATTTCTTAGAAAAAATTCATAACTTAAAACTTGTTACAACTTCTTAAAATGATAAATTTGGTCCAAGAAAAAGTTAAACTCAATGAAAATTAAGAATATTTTAAAAATCCTTTTTGTTAATACTAAAAATATTCTTGCATCAAAATTATTAAAGAATTACACACCCAAACCATATAAAGTTCTCATTCAATTAACCAATGATTGCAACTCACGATGTAAATCATGTCATATTTGGAAAATAAATTTAATTCGGCTCGATTTAAAGAAAGCAGAAATGACCATAGAAGATTTTCGAAAGTTTTTTACTGAATATGGTTCTCATATTTACTGGCTTTCATTATCTGGAGGTGAAGTTGCACTTTATGATGAATGGGATGAATTTATTGAATTGGTCAAAAAGCATTGTCCAAAGTTATGCTTAATTAATTATACGACTAATGGTTTAAATCCTGATAAGAATTATCAAATTTCAAAGTTAATCAAAGAAAAACTAAGATGTGATTTCTTTGTAACCATCAGTCTAGATGGAGATGAAAAAGTTCACGATGAACTCAGAGGAGTTAATGGAAATTATTCTCTCGCCAATAAAACACGTGAGATTATAAAATCATTAAACGTAAGAACTTATTGGGGATTAACTTTAAGCGCTGACAACTCTGATCATCTTTCTCACCTGCCTCTCAAGAAATTGCAAACATTTAAGGCCGTAAGCTTAGTACATTCTGAAGGAATTTATCAGAAAAAAAATTTCATTGAAGAAAAGACCATTTTAAGCGCTTTGGAAAAAATTGTTTTGAATTATAAAATTACTACGCCTAGTGAAATTGTTGAATTTATTTATTTAAAAATAGGAGTTCATTTTTTAAAAAATAAAAGGAAAACTAATCTAATACCCTGTGAGGTCATTAATACCAACATTCACATCAATCCATATGGCGAGATTCTCCCTTGCATGTTTCTCAAAAGTATTGGAAATTTAAAAGTTGATAATGTGAACACTATCTTAAAATCTGAAATAACATCTAAGGCATTAGCTGAGATTAAAAAAAATAATTGTCCTAAATGTTGGATGAATTGCTACGCCCCTCATTCAATTTTATCCCATCCGATTAAATCACTTCGATGGTTAGCGTGAAAGTCACTTTAATTAGACCCCCAGTTATTCTTCCCATTGGATCTGTCACCGCTCAACAAGGTGTTCCCCCTTTGGGTCTTGCTTATCTAGGCTCATACTTAAGAACCAATGGCCACCGTGTTGCTTATATTGATTCCCTAGGTGAAAAAATTAATTCATTCACCAAATCTCCCGTAACTGGATTATTAATAAATGGCTTAAGGTCAGAAGAAATTATTGAGAGAATTCCCAAAGACTCAGAAATAATTGGCTTGAGCTGCATGTTTTCAAACGAATGGTTTTACGTTGAAAAATTAATTTCAGATATAAAGTGTAGGTTTCCCAACATTCCAGTTGTCATTGGGGGGGAGCATGTTACTGCTGATTACCAGCACATTCTTCAAACAAATCCCAATGTTAATTTTGCCATCATCGGTGAAGGTGAACACAAATTATTAGACTTAACAGACTGTATTGAATCTGGAATTGAAAAAGAAAAAATTCCTGGAATTGCTTTTTTTGATTTTGATTCAAAATGCTTAAAAGACAATAGCAACCTCAATCGTATCGCTAAAATTAATTCGATACCTTGGCCAGATTGGATTGGAATCCCCTTAGAGAAGTATTTGGATTTAGGGTTAGGAATGGCCGTGCAAAAAAAACGTACCTTACCCATGCTGGCCTCTAGAGGATGTCCTTACAAATGTACATTTTGCTCAAGTCCACAGATGTGGACAACCGAATGGAAAGCTCGAGATATAAATGATGTGCTAAATGAAATCCAACATTTCAAACGAATTTATGCTATCGAACACATAGAGTTTTATGATTTAACGGCAATTGTTAATAAAAATTGGATCATTGATTTCTGTACTCAGTTGATTGAAAAAGAGATTGGTATTACCTGGAGCTTACCATCTGGTACAAGGTCAGAAGCATTAACATATGAAGTTTTAAGAATCTTAAGACAAAGTGGATGTCTCAAATTAACTTATGCCCCTGAAACTGGCTCAAGTGACATGCTAAAAAAAATTAAGAAAAAAGTTAACTTAAAAAAAATGATTAGATCTATTAAGAATGCAGTTAAATGTGACATCATAGTTAAAATTAATATGATTTTTGGTTTTCCCGATCAAAGAAAAACTGATCTGTTGTTTGATTTTCTTTTCATTTTTAAGCTGGCCCTAATTGGTGTCCATGATATCACTTGCTTTGCCTTTTCACCTTACCCGGGAAGTGAATTATTCAATAGACTGCTCTTGGAAGGAAAGCTAAGTCGAGACTCCTCATACAATTTATTCTTATCATCTAATGTCTATAACAATCCCTTGAATATGAAGTCATGGTCTGAGCATATTCCAAGCACATTTTTGCCTTTCATTACACTTGGTGGAATGGCTTTTTTCTACTCTATTCAATTTCTCATTAGGCCTTGGCGCTTATATTATTTGTTAAAAAATTTAATCACCAACCATCCTTCAACGATGCTAGATTTAGCACTTAACAATTTGAAGAATGATTTTTTTAAAGGGCGAAAGCTAAAAATTGAAAATTAGTATACTTATCCCATTATTCAATGAGAAAGAAACCATTAGCTTAATTCTTGAAAAGATTTTGAGTAAAAATCTTTTCCCTAATGAACTAGAAATTATAGTTATTGATGATGGCTCAACTGATTCTTCTTATGAGTCTATTAAAGTTTATCTGGATAAAATAAAATATGTAAGACATTCTAAAAATCTGGGTAAAGGTGAAGCACTTAAATCAGGCTTTTTTCATTCAACGGGGGATATCATCTTGGTTCAGGATGCAGACTTAGAATACTCTCCTGAAGATTATAATACCCTCTTATCACCTTTAATTGATCAGGGTTTCGATATTGTCATTGGCTCGAGATGCCGTGATAATTTATCTTTTATAAATAATTTTTCATTTTATTTTATTGGTGGAAGGGCCATTAATTATTTTTTTAATTTCCTTTCTCCAAGAAATATTAAAGATATTCATTCTGGCTACAAACTGGCCACAAGAAAAGCATGGGAAAAACTCAACCTAAAGGAAAGCGGATTCAACTTTTGTCATGAATTTACCTGCAAGGCTATTTTATTGAATTTAAATATTAAAGAAATTTCCATTCAATATTCACCAAGAAATTTCAGTGAAGGAAAAAAAATTAGATTCAAAGATGGAGTTCTTGCCATAAAAACGATTTTGAGATTTTTAAGACAAAAAAACTTACCCTTTCCTGATCTTGAGTAAAAAAATGCTATCGTGCTTTATAGAGCACCGAAGCCATTTCACAAAATTGTATATAGAAATGCATTAAGGATTTTGTATTCATCAATCTTTGTAAAAGATATTTTGGTCTTAGGTAGAAGCCAATAATTGCTCGAGTTCTTAATCTTTGCAACTGCTTTTTTGACAATAGATCTGACCCAACTAATTGCTTGTGTGTTGATAAATTAAAATGGTGATCCGTCGATTTTATTTTTCCACTTAAAATAGCATTCTTCCTAACAATCGTTCCCGGCACTGGGCTAAGAATATTAAATGAAGCAAATTGTATTTCTATTTTTTTTGCATATTCAATGGTTTTCAAACAATCACTTTCAGTTTCTGACTCAATGCCAAAAATAAAATCTGCACACACTTCAATTTTTAATTTTTTACAAAAGCTCAAAAGTTCTTCTATGACATTATCTTTAATATTTCGATTATATTGCTTTAATGAATTTTGATTATAAGATTCGATACCTACTATAATTGTATGACAACCTGATTCTTTCATAAGCTCCAAAAGTTCAGGGTCGTATTGATTTGGATGAAAATAGCAAGACCAAGAAAAATTATATTTTCTCTCTATCATCTCACGAAGCAGAGCCTTGCATTTAATCTTGGGGGTTCCAAAAGACTTATCACCAATATATATTTCTCTTATTCCGAGAGACTTAATATAATCAAGCTCAGCTAAGATGGAATCATTTTCTTTTAAAATAAATCTAAGTTTTGAAACAGGACAATACTCACAAGAATAAGGACATCCCCAAGCAGTATGCAAAGTGGTGTATTTTAAAAATCTAGAAAAGGGCCATCGATATTTCTTTTTAATAAATAGTTCATGTCTTGGCAAAAATGTTGAAACTGTTGAACTTTGCTTAGTAAAATTATTCTTTTCTTCTCTGCTCTGAGACTTAAAAACAGATCTTACTTCTTTTTTTGTTAAGTCTAAGTAGAGGTCGGGATTAAAATGAATTGGTGTATCTAAAATTCCATCAACCATTTCATCAACTTCTAGGCAATTCGTTTCTTCCAAAAAAGCGTCACCAAATACAAATAAAGGTATGTTTTTGAAAGACTTAAAAATATATTGTAGAGAGGCCAAATCACTTTCCCAAATTGCATCAGCCAAGCCCACAAAAATCATAGCTGGTTGAATGAGGCTTGAACAAATCTCTTCAATAGAAAGACTATCAGCTACACCATCTAGAAAAATGATATCGTAACTCTCTGGATTAAATTTTGAAGAAAGTAGTAAGAAATCGAAAGGTTGCCACATATAAAAACCTTTAGACTCTGAAGCACAATCACAATTTCGGGAAATCTTTATGCTACTTGGCGTCGGTGGCTGAATAAAGTAAATTTTTTTCAAGATATTCTCACAGTCATTTGATCGTCAAAAAAAACAAACTTTTAACTATTAAGACCAACATATTATACATAGTATTATATACTGACGATATATGACAGTTTGATTATAGTAATAAATAAATTATTGTCAATTTGGATATAGAATGACCTCTTCGCTTAACATTTTATTTATCAGGACCCCTACCATCATTCCTCGAGGTCTTGTCGCTGGCTATAGAGGTATACCACCGCTTGGACTTGCTTATGTCATGGCCGTTACAAAACAAGCTGGTTATCATAATTTATCTTGCATAGATTCACAGGCTATAGAAATTGATCGATTCACACCTCTTGGATTTGATAATTTAGTCTATAATGGGCTTACGCCAGATGAAGTCATCGAAAGAATTTCTTCCAATGTTGATATCATTGCTATTTCTTGTATGTTTTCTAATGAATGGATTGGCACAAAAGAGCTGTGCCAAAAAATTAAAAAATCTAATCCTTCAGTAAAAATTATTCTTGGCGGTGAGCATGCCACTAGTGAATATAAATCTGTCCTCGAATCAACGCCTGAAATTGATTTTTGCGTTGTTGGTGAGGGAGAATATAAATTCCTTCAATTGCTAGAATTTATTGAAGGTAAATTACCTCAAGAAGAACTCGATGGTATTGCCCTGAGGAAATCAAATGATATTTTTCTTTCTCAAAGCAGTCATTATCGCATTGATAAGATCGATCCAATTCCATGGCCATTGTGGGATTTAATTCCGATGCATCAATATTTAAACTCTGGAAGAGGATGGGCGGTAAGAGGGAAACGATCGATGCCGATTATAGCTTCACGCGGATGTCCTTATCGATGTTCCTTTTGTTCAAGTGAGAAAATGTGGACAACTAAATGGAAACCAAGAGACATTAAAGACCTAATTAACGAAATGAAATATTACATTCATAAATATGAAATTGAACATTTCGATTTTTATGATTTAACAGCAATCGTTAATAAGAATTGGACTATAGAATTTTGCAAAGCACTTTATGCTGAAAATTTAAATATTACATGGTCACTACCAGCAGGAACGAGGAGTGAAGCTTTAAGTGATGAAGTTTTACATCTCCTCAAAAAATCTGGCCTTCATAAAATTGTCTATGCTCCTGAATCAGGTTCTGAGCGGATCTTGAAGCTCATAAAAAAGCAAGTGGACTTAGATAAAATGCTTAAATCCATGAAATTTGCAAATCAAAATGGCTTATGCATAAAAGCAAATATGGTCACGGCTTTTCCCGATGAAAAACCTATTGATATACTTTATGATTTTATTTTAATTTTTAGGCTTGCTTTCACTGGAATACATGACCTAAGCTATTTTTGCTTTGCTCCTTATCCAGGCAGTGCATTTTTTGATCAGCTCATTAAAGACAAATCAATCAATAGAGATAAAAATTTCGATATTTTCTTAGCCAAGAATGTTCACAATTCGCCTTTTGAGATGGTCTCCTATTCTAAGCATATTCCTACTTGGTCGGTTCCTTATATTACACTCGGTGGTATGTCACTATTTTATAGCCTCCAATTCTTATTTCGACCGATAAGATTATTTAATACCATCAAAAGACTTCTATTGGGTAAGCCCATCACTATGCTTGAACTTGCACTTGAGGGCTTACTTCAGGATATTAAACATAACAAAATAAATTACTGGAAAAAGACATAAAAACCCACATGCATTTATTTAAAGATATTATCACTAGCATGAGGATTCCCCACTGGCTTAAGAATGTAATTATTTTTATTCCAATGATCTCCAATCACGGTGCAATGAACGAATCTATATTTTTGAATTTGCTTCAAACATTTTTCTTATTCAGCTTGATGTCCTCAGCTATCTATATCATAAACGATCTAATAGATATTCCCTTTGATCAAATACAGCCAATAAATAAAAATCGCCCAATTTCAAAGCACTCAAATAAAAACAATAAATGGATCTTTGCAAGCACAGCTGCCATTCTACTTTTAGCAGTCTTACTCTATACTTTTTATTTCAGCCAAGCTTTTTTTATTCTTTTAGTTTTATATTTTTTTTTGAATTTGATTTATTCATTTATTTTCAAGAAAACATTTATACTTGATGTTGTGATCTTAGCTTTCTTTTTAATTTTTAGACTTAAAGCGGGAGAGGCTATTTATGATTCTATAATGCCTTTCAAGTATTATGTTGGGTTTTTTCCCTTCTTCTTAGCCTTAGGTTTTTTAAAAAGATATACTGAAATTAATTCAAACCATAGACTGTATAAAAGAAGCTATTGCCCTGGTAGACCTTACCGACTTGAGCATTCAGGCCTGGTTTGGAATCTAAGCTGGATACTTAGTCTAATTTCATTAGTCATTTTTATCAATATTTTCT